>JAZQHO010000080.1:0-13997 GCA_045540635.1 Candidatus Limiplasma sp. | reverse complement strand
ACGGCGATAGGAATGCTTACTTCGTAAGCTACCGAAACCACCGTACACGCCGCTGGTTTCGGATTGGCAATCAGAGGGCTGCGGCCCTCCTATACCTCTGGGCTTTTCGACAGTCTGAAGAGACGGGGAGACCCGTCTCTTTTATTTTTCATTGACAAGAACATTTGTTCGTGATACTATATAAACGAACAAATGTTCTTGTGGAGGTTATCAGCATGTTGCAGCGTTATGGAAACCATTACGGTGATGATACCTGTTCTTCCTGTGTAGTGGCGGGGGATTATATTTTTCTTGCCCACCACGGCGGCGGGCAGGACGTGAACGATCTGGCTCACCAGACCCGAGCCACACTGGATGCCATTGCCCATACCCTTGCCGAAGCGGGAGCAACGCTGAGCGATGTGGTTCAGCTTACCTACTATATCCGCAACGTAGAGGATTTCCGTAAAGGAGCAGATGTTTTTCGTGAGTATTTTGGAAAAAACGCTCCGGCACGCATGACCGTTGTGACCGAATTTGTCGGCGAAAACTGCCTGTGCCAGATAGACGGGCTTGCCTATAAACCAACGGCATCGGTTTAAGAGGAAGGAGACTACTACCTATGAAAGTCATGCTCACATCCTGTGGGATCGAAACAGAAGCACTGAAGGAGCGCTTTTTACGACTGCTGGGTAAAACACCATCCGAAGCAAAAGCGCTTTTTATCCCTACCGCTGCCATCGATGCCGATGCCATTGCAGTATTGCCCGAGTGCATGAATGATCTACTAAAATGCGGCATTCTCAAAGAAAACATTCAGGTGTTCGATCTGCACAGAAATATGCAGATCGATGAATTACAGGCTTTCGATGCCGTGTACCTGTGCGGCGGCAGCACCGCATACCTGCTGGATCGGATCAATGCTTCAGGGTTTCGTACCGCGCTGCTTTCTTATATTGCGAACAATGGTTTGGTGCTGGGGGTAAGTGCAGGCAGCGTGATCTTTGCCAATAACCTGCCCCGTAATATGGGCCTTTTGGATGCAAAGCTGAATGTGCACTGCAAACAAAGCAGCATGGTTGGAAAAGTCTGTTTTCCCTTGCCGGAAACATTGGAGCTTTCCAACACCGCAGGCCTGCTGATCAGTAGCATTCCCGATGATGTACATATTGTTGACGACTGACTTTTTACAAAATCCTGCACCCGGAGAAGGCTTTGGCATACCGTATCAATGAACGGCGGGGGAGACCACAGTACCCTCCGAGCCGACCAAATTGAAGGAGGCTTGCCAATGTCTTTTTACAGCTACAAGAATGCCAATCCCTGTTCCTGCCCCGGCATCATCTCCGGCAGCGCACTGGATGGTCTGCAGGAAAAAGTCTGCGTGCAGGTAAAGCGTGTATACGACAGCTGCCTGCAGCAGGAGCAGCTGGATAACAAGGAAGTGGTTATTACCAGCTATGCCATGGTTGCAGGCAACAACTGCGGCTGTTCCTGCTCCTGCGGCAACACCGGCGATACCGAAACGGTCGCACCCACCTCCGCACCCGTGCCGCCGATCACGTTTGAGAGTTGCCGCTCTACCACCACCGAGGGCACCATCCGCAACCTGACGGTCGAGCGCCTGTGCGACCGCCCCTGCTTCGCCCGTGTACGCTGCAAGGTGGATGTTCCCATCGATATCCTCTTTGTGGACAGCCGCTGTGTGGAGTACATTGGCAAGGGCGTTATCACCATTGATCGGGACGTACTGCTCTCTGTGCCCGACGAATCCATCGTGCCCTACTGTCTGGAGAGCATGGTCAGCGCCATTTGCGTAGCCGGTACCTACGAAGGCAATAATACCTTCAACCTGACGGTGTGCGTTACCGTCATCCTCAAGGTGCTAGCCACGGTGGAGATCCTCGTGCCCTCTTACGGCTTCTGCTCCATCCCGCCCTGCGAAGAATTTGCGGAGAACGTCTGCGACGAATTTTTCTCTCTGCCTTTGTTCCCGCCCGCCTCTTTGTGTAATAACGATGAGGTAAGCATCAGCAACGCAGCCTGCAATACCGGCTCCTGCGGCTGTGGCTGTGGCTGCCGTCGGTAAACTGCAAAGGCAGCACATTATCACACAAACAGCAATCCTTTGGCGGTCGTGCGCAAGCAGGGCCGCCTTTTTAAGTACCGTCTGTCCCGCTCCGAATGTGGGAGCGGCAACACTGTATTTACAAGCTGCATGCCCTTTTGGGTATACAACACACGCGAAATATGGTATAATTCATATGTATGCGCCAACATACAGCCTAAACCACGAAAGGAGGTTCATGTATGCAGTATCAAGCTCCTCAGCAGCAGCTCAATGTGCGTCCAACCGAAAGCTATAAGCCCAGAAAACGACGCAACAAGGCTCTTTCCATTATTCCGCTGCTTCTGCTGTTCCTTGCGCTGCTCGTGATCATGTACCTGATCTTCCCCAAGGAGGCAGGTCGCCACATTGGTTCCTCCAGATATACGGGACTGGTCATCAGCGAGGCCATGAGCGCCAACGCCACCGCTGTGCCCGATGAGAACGGCGAGTTTTACGACTGGCTGGAGATCTACAACGGCACCGGCGAAGATCTGGATCTGGACGGCGTTATGCTCACCAACCGTAACGATCGCATCACCTTCTATTTCCCCAGCTATCTGCTGAAGGCGGGAGAGAGGGTAGTCGTCTACGCCTCCGACAGCTACCAGCTGAATCCCGATCTGCCTTTCCACGGCAAGTTCAAGCTGTCCTCTGCCGGCTCTCATGTGTATATGTACGACCCCGACATGTATCTGATCGACGAAATGATCATCCCCACCATGTCGGCGGATAACAGCTACATCCTCACCGGTGTGGATTCCAACGGCAACCACGTATACGATACCACCTCCTACTACAGCCCCGGGTATGCCAATACCCACGAGGGCTTCTTGGCGTACCGTTCTGCCAATGTGACCGAGGGCGGCACGCTGGTCATCAACGAGGTGTGCCCCGACCCAAAGATCGGTATTCCCGACGTGGACGGCGAGATCGTAGACTGGCTGGAGATCCGCAACAACAGCGATCAGGACATCCGTCTGGGCAACTACTACCTGAGCGATAAGGAGAACAAGCCCCTCAAGTGGCGTTTCCCCGAGAATGCCTACATTCCCGCAGGCGGCTATTATCTGGTCTACTGCTCCGGTAAAGACCTTATGCAGCAGAACGGCATCCCGCATACCAACTTCTCCATCAGCGCTGAAATGGAGACCCTTGTGCTCAGCGATGCCTACGGGCGCATGGTGGATCGTTTCTCCATCGAGAATGTACCGGAGGACTTCTCTGTCGGCCGCACCGATTCCGGTGAGGTGGTGCTTTTCCAGTTGACCACCCCCGGCCAGAGCAACAACGCCATGGGGCAGTCTCAGGCCGACGCGCTTTTTCGTGCGTATAACTATTCCGGTGTCATCATTACTGAGGTGCTTGCTTCCAACGATGTGATCGCCGTTGGCGAGACCGCACGCCTCACCGATTATGTAGAGCTTTACAACTCCGGGAGCAAGGCCGTTGACCTGAGCGGCTTCGGTCTGAGCGACTCCCTCAAGCGTCCCCGCCGGTGGCAGTTCCCTCAGGGAGCTGTCATCGAACCGGGACAGTTTTTGATCGTCTATCTGGATGCTCAGCCTGAGCTTACCACCGCCACCGAATTTCACACCAACTTCAGTCTGAGCCGCAACGGCGGCGAAACCATGAGTTTCTGCGATCCCACCGGCCGGGTGCTGGATCGCCTGCCTCTTTCCCTGATCCCCACCGACCACAGCTACGGCAGAACCCTCGGCTCCAACGACTTTTTCTATTACGACGCTCCCACCCCCGGCGCTCCCAACGGCACCGGCTATTATGGCTATGCAAGCACTCCGTCGTTCTCCATTCCCGGCGGCGAATATAAAGGCACCGTTCAGGTGACAATCAATGTTCCCAGCTATATGCAGGTATACTACACCATGGACGGCTCCACTCCCACCCGGGAGAACGGTTCTCTCTACACCCCGGGCACCGTATTCGAGTTTTCGCACGTTACGGTGCTCAGGGCGCGCACCTACGACCCTTCCGGCCGGCTGCAGCCCAGCGAGGTAAAGACCCAGTCCTACATGATGAATCTTTACCACAGCTTCCCTGTTGTAAGCCTTGTGGCAGACCCCGACAAGCTCTGGAACCCCGCCACCGGCATGCTTGTGACCGGCGGCGAGCTGATCAAGGACAAGATCCCCTTTGTGAAGCTGGACGGCTCAGACCCCAACTACCGCACCATCGGTAAGGAACCCAGCGAAGGCCATGTGGAGATCTACGAAATGGACGGCACCCAGCTGGTGAGCCAGGCGGTGGATTTCAGCCTACAGGGTCAGTACAGTCTGGATATGCCTCAAAAGTCCTTCAAGATCCGTGCAAAGGCCAAATATGGCAGCAAGTATTTCGAAGCCGCTCTTTTTGAGGACAGGCCCTTTACCCAGTACAAGAGCTTCGTGCTTCGTATTTCTGGTAACGACAGTGCATGGACACGTCTGATCGACGGTTTCCAGAGCCATCTGATCGATTGCTTCAACCAGGTCACAGACAGACCCTCCACACTGATCTATCAGGCATGGAAGCCGGTCGCCGTGTATCTGAACGGCATGTATTGGGGCCACTACAACATGCGCGAGCGTGTGGACCGCTATTTTGTGGCGCAGCACGAAGGCCTTACGCTGGAGGAAGCCGACAACATGGATATCCTTGAGGCCAGCGGGCGCACCGTCGTGTGGGGCTCCAGCAAGGAATACCGCAAAATGATCGAAAAGATCGAGGCATCCTCTCCCGGAACCAACGAGGAGGATCTGCAGTACATCCTTGATAACATCGATGTAGACAACTACTTCGACTACATGGCCTTTGAAATGTTCTTCGGCAACTCCGACCCCGGTAACATCCGCTTCTACAAGCTGAAGCAGCCCGGTGCCAAATGGCGCTGGATCATCTACGATCTGGACTACGGTCTCTTCAGCAGCGGTTTCGACAGCGTTACCAGCTATCTGAAGCCCACCGGCGCAGGCCAGCAGAAGATCAATAACACACTCATCCGTAAGCTGCTGGAAAACGAAGAAATGAAGATCAAATTCCTTACCCGGCTCGGCGAGATCTATCAGTTCCTTACCACTCAGACCATGACGGAGGAGCTCAACAAGATGGTGGCCGTTCTGGAGCCGGAAATGCCGCTCCACTTCGCCCGCTGGGCAGAGGAGACCGACAAAGCCATCACCTACGATAACCCGTCCACCCCCGAGGGCGCACTCCGGTACTGGAATACCCGTCTCACCCGTCTGCGCAACACCCTCAAAAAACGCCCCACTTACTTCTACGAAATGGTGCAGGAGCGTCTGGAAATGACCGATGACCAGATGCTGCTCTTCTTCGGCCCCAAACCTCCGTTGCCCGAGGATGCCGAATACACCGAGGGCAAGAAGTGGAGCTAAGGTTGACAAACCACCATAAATCATCTACTATGCACACAGCAACACCACAAAGGAGGAGCTAACCAATGACCTCTCTGCTCACCACCACCGCCATTACCAGCACAGCCCTCAACACCACCGGTCTGGCTGCCCAGTTCAAGTCCATCGTGCCTTCCGACCTGTTCATGGCACTGGGGCTCGGCTTTCTGATCGGTATCATTATTGCCGTCGTATACCGCAAGACCTACCGTGGCGTTCTCTACAGCCCCTCCTTTACCATGACGCTCATCATGCTCACGCTCATCACCACACCGGTGGTCATGTGCATCAAGAACGACATCGCCCTGTCCATGGGTATGGTGGGTGCGCTGTCCATCGTTCGTTTCCGTACCGCAGTCAAGGATCCTCTGGATACTGCTTACATGTTCTGGGCGCTGACCATGGGTATCCTGCTGGGTGCCGGTCTGTACCTGATCGCTGTGATCGTGGTCCTCTGCATCTCCGTGCTGCTGTTTGTGCTCACCTTCGCCAAGCTGACGGCACCCAATGCCTACCTGCTGGTGCTGCACTACGATGAGCGCTGCGAAGGTGCCATCACCACCGAGCTGCAGCGCTGCGTAAAGAGCTATAAGCTCCGCTCCAAGACGCTTACCCGTGCCGGTGCCGAGATGACCTACGAGGTGCGTCTCAACGAGCGCCACGAGGTAGTAACCCGTATGCTGGATATCGAAGGTGTGCACGATGCCACCCTCGTTGCTTGCCAGAGCGAAGTAGGCGCTTGATGCGCTGAGGGAAGGACGGAAGAATGAGCATTTCTGTACCGCTTCGGCATGAGCTCAAGTTCTTCATCACGCCGCTGGAGTATCAGGTGCTTTCCCGTGTGCTGGACAGAACCTTGCAAAGAGACCCCAACGGCGATGAGAACAACGAGTATCACATCCGTTCCCTGTACTTTGATACCTTCTTCAACGATGCCCTGATCGATAAGCTGGACGGCGTGAAGAACCGCGATAAGTACCGGATCCGTATCTACAACTATTCCGACCGTTTCATTCGTATGGAGTGTAAGACAAAGGTTGGCTCCATGATCTCCAAACGTTCCACCGCCATACCGCGCCTGCTGGCAGACCAGCTGATCGCGGGCGACCCCACAGGTCTGGAACGTACCCGCAGCGGTCTTTTGCGGGATGTTTACCGCGAAATGAAGCTGCACCTGCTCCATCCGGTGGTAATCGTGGACTATGTGCGCGAAGCCTATCTGCACCCCGCAGAGGAGGTGCGCATCACCTTTGATAAGCAGCTGCATACAGGGCTCGGCTCGGTGGATATGTTCAATCCCTACGTACCCACCATCTCGCCCTTCGACCACAACGAGATGATCCTTGAGGTCAAATTCAACCGCTGCTTGCCGCCGTATATCCGGGATATTCTGTGCAGCCATGTGCACAGTGCGCAGAACAGTGCTATCTCCAAATATGTTTGGTGCAGGCGCTTCGAAAATTTCGAATAGCCCATCAGCAGCCCGTCCTCTACAGACCGGCTGCTGTTTTTTCTGCAAATTATGCTATAATAACAGCAGGCAGCGTTCCAAACCGCCGCCTGCAAAGGATGGGGAGACACATGAGCAAAGACATGGAAATGGCCAAAACACTGGCAGCAGCCGTTGCTGATGCCGGAGGGCGAGCCTATTTTGTCGGCGGTTACGTACGCGACCTGCTGATGGGCTGTGAGGGCAAAGATATCGACATTGAGATACATGGCATCACCCCTGACCGGCTGGAGGCGATTCTGGACAGTCTGGGTCAGCGCACCATGATGGGGGTCAGCTTTGGCGTATACGGGCTCAGACACTACGATCTGGATATTGCCATGCCGCGCAGCGAGACCAAAACCGGCAGGGGCCACAAGGATTTTACTGTGGATGTGGATCCCTTTCTGGGTACGCTGAAAGCCGCCCAGCGCAGAGATTTTACCATCAATGCCCTTATGCAGGATGTTCTCAGCGGAGAGGTGATCGATCACTTCGGCGGCATGAAAGACCTGCACCGGCGCATCATCCGCCATGTAAACGATGCTGCTTTTGGAGAGGATCCTCTGCGTGTACTGCGGGGCGCACAATTTGCAGCGCGATTTCAATTTGATATTGCCCCGGAGACCGTGGCACTCTGCCGGTCGATGGATCTCACCGCCCTCGCCGGGGAACGCATCATGGAAGAATTGAACAAAGCGCTGCTGAAGGCAGAAAAACCTTCTGTTTTCTTCGACAGTCTCCGCCTGATGGACCAGCTCGGGCATTGGTTCCCGGAGGTGGAGGCGTTGATCGGCGTTGAACAGGAGCCCCGCTTCCATCCCGAGGGAGATGTGTACACTCACACCATGATGGTGCTGGATGCAGCCGCCCGTTACCGGCAGGAAGCTGCCAATCCTCGTGGACTGATGCTTTCCGCCCTCTGCCACGATCTTGGCAAGCCCAAGACAACAGCGGTTATCGATGGACGCATCCGCTCCTTTGGGCACGAAGCCGTTGGTGCCGATCTGAGTACTGCCTTTATTGACAGGATGAACAACGAAGTCCGGCTCAAGAAGTATGTTCACAATATGGTCAAGCTGCATATGCGCCCCAATGCGCTGGTGACCATGGGCTCCGGAAAAAAAGCCTATATGAAGCTTTTCGACGAAGCACTGGAGCCTGCCGATCTTCTGCTGTTGGCAAAGGCCGACCATCACGGCATCGGCATGGTGCAGGATTACACCCTTTGCGAAACCAAACTGAGAGAGATGCTCGCCGCCTACCTTGAGCTGAAAAACACCCCCTCCGTTACGGGAGACGATCTGATCCGCGCCGGTGTAAAACCGGGAAAGCAAATGGGGCAGGCTATTGCCTATGCTCACAAGCTGCATCTGAGCGGTGTTGAGCATCAAACGGCACTCACCCAGACATTGGCATGGCTCCGGGAGCAGGCTCCGCACTGAGGCTGCAAAAAGATCATATTCGCTCGTCATCTGGTCGAAAACTGCAAGACGGTGCTCCGGTCTGTATATTACGATACGAACAGCACAATGCCCCGTGGGGCAATACAGAACAAAGCGAGGAACCGTGTATGTATGATCTGAGACCCTTTATTACCTCTGTGCAGCAGATCGTGGACAGACACTGTCTCGGCAGGACGGGCGAATATGCGCGCTGGATCACTCAGGATGCCAAAGGCAGCAGAAATTTGGGCTGCACCCCATACGGCAGCGCCAATGCTGCCAATATCCTCTACACCATCGGACAGCTTCCACGCAATTTTGCCGAGAAAGAGACTTTTGCCAAGGTTCTTCAAGGTTTCCAAAACGCAGAGACGGGTCTGTTCGTCAATCCCGGTAACTTTGAGACCCACACCACCGCTTTTGTTTCTGGAGCGCTGTATTTGCTGGGTGCAAAACCGCTTTACCGAGCGGAAGCCTTCCGGGTATACACGAAGAAAGAAGAACTGTTTCGCCTGCTGAACGCTATCGACTGGGCAAAGGATCCATGGCTCGGCTCCCATGTGGGAGCGGGCATTTACGCCTCGATGATCCTTACCGATACAGCAGATGATGAGTGGGTGGATGCATACTTCCAATGGCTCTATGACAACGCAGACCCTGAAACCGGTCTTTGGAAGCGGGGGTCGCTGGAGGATGCGCCCAGATTCCACTATCTTGCCGCTACGTTCCATTATGTATTCAACCATGAGTATGCCCGCAGGGCTCTGCCGTATCCTGCTGCGCTGCTGGATACCTGTATCAATGCCTACCGTGCCGGTGATTGCATCGACTTCTCCAAGGAACTGGGCTGGCCGGACATCGACTTTGCCTATCTGCTGGCGAGAGTGCAGCGCAGAGCCGGTACACGGTTCGAAGAGACCCAAGGGATCCTTCGTGAGATCGCAGACGGGCTCATCGGGCAGCTTTTGAAAATGGATCCCCTCACTGACGAAAAGCTGAACGATCTGAACACCCTCTTTGCCATCGTATGCGCCCTTGCGGTATTGCAGGATGCGCTGCCCGGATATATCAGAACTTCAAAACCGCTGAAGCTGGTGCTGGATGTTCGTCCGTTCCTGTAAAAGCCAAGCTCCCCTGCAAGCATGTCCAACACGCCTGCAGGGGAGCTTTTCAAATAACGGATCATTTGGCGATCATCATATCAAGGATCACACGGTCTGCAGTCGCCATGCCTGTGCAACCCAAATTGGCAAGATTGCGGATACTGGCCTCCGCATCCGCTGCGATGATCCCATCATGCCGGGATGCCGATACACCGGCAATGGCAAGCTGAGCGCACTGGATGGCGCTGGCGAGGGAGCTGGCGATCTTCAGCGCACAGCTGGACTTGGCACCATCGCAGATCATACCGGAGATATCCGAGATCATGTTCTGAATGGCATAGATGATTTCACCGAGGCCGCCGCCCAACAGGAACACGACACCCGCCGACGAGCCGATGGAGGATGCAATGGCGCAGCCACAAAGAGGGGAGAGCTTGCCGATATGCGACTTGATATGGATGGTGATCAGCTGGCTGAGCGCCTGCGCCCGTAGGAGCTGTTCTTCGCTCTTGCCCAGCTTTCTTGCAGCAGCCACCACTGGCAGACAGGCGCTGATGCCCTGATTTCCACTGCCCGCGGTGCTCATGACGGGCAATGTGCTGCCTGCCATACGGGCATCAGCCGCAGCAGAGGCATAGGCGCAGACATATTCCGAAAGAGAGATCTCCTCCATGCTTCGCCCGCCCATCAGCACTTTACCGACCCGCATGCCGTAATCGTTTCTGAGGCCTTCCTGAGCAATGGTATCATTCATAGAGATAGCATTCTTCAGGAAATCCAGCTGATCCAAATCTACGTTTATGGCGAAATGATATATACCGGTGATATCCAGATCATGCTCTGTTTTCGCACCGGGATGGTGTGCCTGCTGTTCGGTATGCTCCAGCACAAGATCGTCCAGCTGCACATGGGTGATCGCTGTATGCGCATCCTCAATGATGCAGACTGCCTCGTGCTCGTCGCTGTAAACATGGGCCTCGATATAGAGCTTCTTTTCCGTATCCTTGGTTTTAACACGAATACAGCTCTTGCCTGCATACTGTCTCGCCTGTTCGTAATCGTCTGCATCAGCGCCGGAAAACACCTCAAGACCGTAATCGGATCTTCCGGCAATGCAGCTCAGTGCTGCAGCGATCTCAAGCCCCACCATACCCGTGCCCGGAATACCGACCCCCATGGCATTTTTGAGGATATTGCAGCTTACCCACAGCTCCACACGCTGCGGCAGGGTGCCAAGGGTCTCCTTTGCTTTTGCAACAGCCAATGCAACAGCAATGGGTTCAGTGCAGCCCAAAGCGGGCTTGATCTCGCTGTGCAGGGCGTTCAGGTATTTTTCCATGGGTATCCTCCTTGGCGATCTTTTGTGCTCGTGTGTAGCTATATATATTATACTATACCCAAAGAAAAATGAGTATGTTGAAGCACACATAAGTTGTGCAGAAACGATCGCATTATGATGTGTTCTGCCGGCAACATCGAAATAAGATGTAGTTTCTCTTTGATTTCATCAGTAATTATCTATTCTGGTTTTAGCTGCAGGGTTTGCCGTCGAATTTCAGTGCTACGGGTAATGTACCGTAAAACAATGCTACATAGGCATCCTTCTTTATAAACTGACACGCAATTTATCAATCAACATTGTGATAAAAAATCGAACTCTGCTTATTCTTTCAATACGTGGAACTGCTCGAGCATGGTCTGATAGTCATCAACGTTGATCCAGTCGTTGTGCAGCTTCTTTTCTTCTGCTTCTGCGGCGCTGATTTCGGCGGCATTAACCTTGAGTTCTTCCATTTCCCAGTTAATAATAACGTTCATTATAGAATCCTCCGTTCGTTTTTGCCTTGCAAACGAACGGAGGATTTGTTATATTTGCAACGGGTCCATTTGGGCCGGGCTGCCGTCTTCCTACTGTGGCGATGGTTCCTTGTGGTGATGTTGCAGCATCACCACAAGCATTTTTTATTGCTTGCGTTTTCCCTTGTCTTGTGGTATCATTGGGGCAGGGCTACAAGGGAAGCCCTGCCCGGTGTTCTGGGTCAAGCCGTCCGTGTTAGAGTTGGGGGCGGCTTTTTGCTTGCGCTATTTTGCTTCGCTTTCGCTCAGTTTTTCGATCTGGGCTTTAAGCTCTGCATTTTCCTTGCGCAAATCTTCATTTTCAATCGAAAGCCTTTCGGCCTCTCTGGCAAGCCGTTCGATTGTTTCCGCTGCGTTGGGCATTTCGTCCATATCCTTCCCCCCTTGTCAAGCTGTTGTCGTTCTGGGTTTCCTCTTCCGACAATGATATTATAACCGATTTCTCGTTTTTTTGCAGAGAAGAAGAACCGCAAACCCTTATATCATAAAGGTTTCAGCCGCCCCAAATCTTTTAGCAAATTGACAATAGCGTTATTGCAAAGTACTTTCGAACCGCAAACCCTTATGATATAAGAGCTACGGCACCAATACAAGCACCAAAAAGGCACAAAGCAGTACAAAACGGCCGTTTTTTGTGCAGTATGCACAAAGAATATAGACCAAAGCGGGCAACGGGCAGAAGAAAAAGCCGGCGGGAGCCGCCGCAGCCGGTCCCGATCACATCTGCCACGCCGAGCAGCAGCAAGCAGCAGCAGCGACTGCCGGCAAGCAGCGCAGAAGGGCAGACAGCCCCGCCGCACTGGTCCCGATCCGAAAAGCAGAGCCAGAGAAGGTAAGCTGCACACGGCAACAGCCACATACAGCCTGCATTGCTTGCGCTCGCTCTAAGATTGCACCATTTTATATATATAATATATATAGAGCAAAAAATAATCTGTATAGCTTTATAATACTGTTTATAGCCGTTATAGAGCTATCGCCCTAACAAAAATTGGTAAATAGGACTATAAGCAAGCTGTGATTGATGGTTAGCAAGGTGATTAAGAGAGGGAGATGGAGCAACTATCTATAGTTATGCATGACTAACTCACACAAAAAACCTTGGTCTGTATGCCCGGAACGATCAAACAGGCCCATTGTCGGCTATCGCTGTAGTGTGTCATTATATCAATAATGACACACTACAACCGTACCTCGGGGCCTTCTTTTATGCCATCAAAACACCTCGATATCATTTTCCGCTTCTAACGCCCTTTTAAGGCGTTTTCTTTTTGTACATGAGTATTTATTCAAACCAAAATAGACCCCTCACAGAGCCGTACAGGCGTATTTATAGAGTGTGCGAGAATGTTCGCTTGCACATAGAGTGGTTTTTGTTCTTTCGGATCAGCCTCATCCGGGGCCGTGGTGGCTGGTGATCGGGGTTAGTCGAGAGCGATTTCAGCGCAATTCAGACAAGCACCGGCTCAAGGTTGTATTATTGAATTCGTGTAGCTCGTAGCGTTACTCATAGAGTAGAGCATTACCTTGCAGAGTTAAACACAATTACCGAAATTGCAGATCTGTAGAAAAGCGAAAAAAGCCTTTGCGGCAAAAGAAAAAACTGTGTAGATTGCGTTTGGCAATTACACAGTTAAGTGGCAGGGGCAGAAGGACTCGAACCCAGAGCAAAGGTTTTGGAGAGCGCAGAACAGGCATTCATGCACGCCAACGACGATAGAAAACGCTTCTCAAACGCGAATAACATTGGTTCTTGACATGAAGAATGCCTGATACTCAATTGTTGTATCCTTCGGAACTTCAATCTGCTTCAGGCTGTGACAGCGGGCAAAGGCATGCGTGCCGATGCTGCGGATACGGCCGGGCAAGTGAATGCATTCCAGATTAACACAGCTTTGGAATGCATGCGCTCCGATCGCCTCGACGCTTGCAGGCAGATAAACCTCGCGGATAAACTCAAATCCACATAATTCTTCGTGAGTTCCCACGTTGGTCTCAGATGTTTCCATGCTGCCCCATGAGCACATCGGCGGCGGACCGCCATAACCTAAAAAGGTAACAGGTTTGGTGAACGCCCCTTCGCCAATGCGAATCACACCATCCGGTACATGCACAATAGCTTGATCGCCATGATATTTTACCAATTCGCCGTTGCTGATTTCAAAGACGCTCTGATCCGAATTTGAAGACATCGTCTTATCCTCCCCTTCGATTCCTAAAATTATCTTTTCAGCGTACTCACTATACAAATCATTATACACTGTATGTGTTTTTTTCAAAAGTCCGCTTGCAAGAACTTCCGGAGCATAAAATAGAAAAGGAACCAGTTCCTTTCGAAATCGGTTCCTTTGGCAGGGGCAGAAGGACTCGAACCCTCAACAAAGGTTTTGGAGACCCACGTGTTACCATTACACCATGCCCCTAAACGCAACACATGAATTATATGCTTTAACCCTGTCTTTGTCAAGCAGTTTTTTCTGAAAAAAACGATGCCGACGGCGCCGAAACGTCTGCCCGCCCCAGCCTGTCAGAGCGCCCGGAATTCGCCGTCCTGGTTGATTTTCCCCAGATCATAGGGCGTCGTCTGATAAACCATGTAGTTCAGCC
>JAZQHO010000079.1:0-22079 GCA_045540635.1 Candidatus Limiplasma sp. | reverse complement strand
GGGGGCAGGGGCGAAAATAACCCAAAAAACTCCCGGGGAGTGGGGGCCCGGGAGGATTTCTGTATGCCGCAGCTTACTGCGGCTGAAAGGTTACTTGGTGATCATACTGTTCAGGCTGGAACAGTTCTTGAATGCCCCCCGCCCGATGCTCTTGACCCCGTTGGAAAGCGTGACCGATTTCAGTGCGGTGCAGCCTTCGAAGGCATAGTCGCCGATACTGGTAACACTGGCGGGGAGGGTGACAGAGGTCATTTTTGTATTGCCTTTGAATGCATTGGCATTGATGGCCACCACGGGACAGTTCTCCATCGTGGCAGGCACAGCGACCGCCGTATCAACGCCCAAGTACGCCGTAATGTAGCATTTACCGCCGGTGATCGTGTACGTGTAGTCGCTTTGCAGCGTGATCTTGACCGTCTTGGTGGTGCGCTTGCGGCCGCTGGCATCCGTCACTACGCAATACAGCTTGCGGCCGTCCAGCTCCGGCTTCATGGTGGTGGTATAGGAATTGGTCTTGATCTTGGACTTCTGGTACTTGGTCTTGCCCTTATCGGCATAGTACCATGTATAGGTAAGATCCTTACCCATAGCCTTTACGCTGACGGAGACCTTGGTGCCCTTCCGGGCGCCGGTATCCGCAGGCTGGGTGATGATGTCGAAGGGATTGGCCATATTGGCCATGGCAGAAGCCGGGCCGGAATAGGTAGCGCCGTTCTTTGCCACATAGTAGGGACGGATCTTATAGTATGCGTTGTGGTACTTATCCACATAGCTGAGCGCAGTGGTCTTGCCGATCCACTTATAGGTACCGGCCTTACCGGAATAGCTGCGGTAGATGTTGTAGCCGGTGCAGAAGCTGGCAGCCTTCCAGCTGAGACGGATATGGTTGTTCTTCTTGGAGATATATGCCACCTTGGAGATGGTGGGCTTTGCCATACCATAGGTGCTGCGGGTGGTATATCCACTCTTTGCGACCACCTTGCCATTCACCTTCTGAATGGCGCGCACCTTGTAGGTATTCACATAACCCTGCCGACCGTAGTTGGTATAGTAGGTGAGCTGGGTAGTGGTGGTCTTTTTCAGATACTTGCCGCTGGGCTGCTTGTGCCACACTTCGTAGTGGGTAGCACCCTTGACCGCAGACCAGTTGAGACGGAAGCGTTTAACACCCAGAACCGTGATGGCCTTTACATTGGGAGCTTTGAGCGTGGCCTTGACATCGGCAAGATCGTCTCCGCCGGTGGAAAGGGTGACGTTGACCGCAATGGTGACAAGCTGACCATCCAGCATGACGGTTTTCTTCAGCGTAAACTGATCCAGCACTTCGCCGGCCAGCAGCTCTTCCGCATCCAACTCGCGGGCAAGCGCCTCGATCTCGGCTTCGTCCAGCATCAGGAGATGGTCATCTTCCGAAATATCCTCATCCTCGAAGGATTCCTGGAAGGCATCCTCGGGGTAGGTGACAGGCTCCTCGATCTCCGGCAGATAGATGCCCTCTTCATCGATGACGGGGTCAACTTCCTCTGCGGCGGCAACCAGCGCAGGCTGCGCCATGCCAAAGAGCATAACGAACACCAGCATGAAAAGCATCATACGCTTATTCTTGCGGCACAGCACCAGAGCGGCTGCAAAGGCAGCGGCAAACAGCACCAGCAGCAACTCTACAGGGAATCTGTCGCCGGTGTTGGGTACCTGATCGGCACCGCAGGGCACAGCCTGCAGCAAAAAGCTGCCGCTGGTCTCTTCGCCTGCGCCCACAAGAATAACAGACTTCTCGCCGGTGGCGGGCTGTAAGCCGTCGGGCAGTACCGTATCGTAGGCAAGAGAGATTTCCTGCTCGCCGGTGTTGCTTACATTCAGGGTACACAGTACGGAATCACCGCTGTTGTAGGAATCCCGATCGGTAGTCAGGCCGACGGATACACCGTTGGAGGTGATCTCGCTGGCGTATGCAGTGGCGCCCATCACCAGACAGAGAGCCAGCAGCAATGCAGCAACAGTACGGATCATACGTTTCACGAGTGTCCATCCTTTCTGTATGTCAATACGGGAAAAAGCAGTGAATTGACCCTTTCCCTCTTGATGTTTCATGCTTCAAGAACACAATATACTATCATTTTCCATTATACCAGCCACTCAAAAATTGTCCATTTCGCTTATGTTACAATAGCTTAACACTTATTTAAATACTGTCAGTGTCAACAGTGCGCATCACGACAAAATGCGCCTGCCGAAGCAGGCGCAGAAATCGTTTTTACGGTTTTTCGAAGCGGAAGGAGTAGAAATCAAAATTGCTGCCGGGCAGGAATACGAAGGTAAGGCTGGAAACGCCTTTTTCCACCGCCACCGCAAAGCGCTGTTCACCGCGTTTGCCGGTGCCTGCAAAAGTGACCATCTCGGTGCGCTCTCCCCCATCGGCGTTCTGCATGCGCAGGGTGATAGGATTCTCCTCCAGCGGTGTATAGCCGTCAATGACCAGCACCGCCTCGGTCAACTCGCCAAAGTCCAGCTCATTGTAGAGAAAAGAAACATTGTTGCCGATGCCGGTAACACCCTCCCCGGTCTTTACAAAGCTGTCGCCGTACAGTGCATCGGCTTCCAACGCAGAAAGCTTCTGCCATGCCCGGCTCTGCTTCGTGAAGCGGAAGCCGCCCAGATGCACCTTGTTGTTAAGTACAAAGCACAGATCCTGCATACCGGTCAGGCGGCGGGGCAGGCGATAGGTCTCAGGCTGGTACACATTCCAGATGCTGGGCTTGTGGTACACCAGATCTGTCAGCTTCTCGCCGCCGTGGCGGGGATCACCCAGCCACAGTTCAATGATGTACTCATCGCCGCTGAGAGCAAACACCGGCAGGGTGATCTCATCCGAACCGGCCAGACCGAAGTCCACATTGCTGAAGCCAGCCATGCTCTCGCCGTCCCGGGCAAAGGATACGCCATGCTCGTTGCCCGCACCCAGCTCGCCATAGCTCAGATCGTACAGACCGCCAGCAATAAAGCTGTAGGGATCCAGCACAGAGGCGCCCATTCCTTCCACGGTGATCAGCAGCTGGGAAATAACGCGGGCGTGGTTGCTGCCGTTGTTGCAGGTAGCCCGCAGGTATACCTCGCCGTCGAATTTGCCGGTCACGGTCACGGTGCTGCCCTGCTGCTCCACTACGGCGCAGTTGCTCTCGATACCGGCCGCATTCAGCACCCGGAAGGTGATGGGCTGCTGAGCTGCATTTTCGGGATAAAGACAGGTATCAAAGGTCAGGCTGGGACACTCGGGGGTAATAACAACGCCATTCCGGGGAATGAGACCAATGCGGCGAACGGGCATGTCGCTGCCGCTGGGCTGATCGTCGGTACAGCAGAGCGTGCAGGACACACCATCCGGCACATCCGCAGCCACCGCCTGCAGGGTGAGGCTGGCTGTCTGCTTGCCTTCAGAAGCCACTTCGATCACGATATCGCCGCTTTCGCCGTTCGAAGCCACCATGGCCAGCAGCTTGCCGCTGAAAAGCCTGCGGCTTTGGTTCTGGTAGGCATCGGTATCGGTGCTGTCGCCATTATCCATGCCCACCAGACGGCCTGCGCCGCTGACAGTGACGAACACACGATCCACTGCATTCTCTACAGGGTTGCCCTCTGCATCCGCCATGGAGATCTCCACAAAGGTCATATCCTGCCCATCAGCCTGAATAAATGCATCCTCGGCCTTGAGCACAACAGCAGCGCTGTCGCCGAAGCTGCGGCGGCTGTCCCGGGCGATCTCCTGCCCGGCGGCATCGTATGCAACGGCGGTCAGTTCGCCGGTCTGGTAGGGTACCTGCCACACAGGCACACAATGATCCTTGTGGCTCAGATCGATGAGTTTTCTGCCAAGGGACACGCCGTTGAGGAACAGCTCTGCTGCAGCCCCGTTGCAGGATACAGGCACATCGATCAGCTGCCCCGGGTTCCAGTCCCAGTACACGCCAATGTGCACCATGGGCTCATCATTCCAGAAGGCCTTGCAGGTATAGAAGGCATCCTTGGGAAAACCGGCGGTATCCACATAACCGAAGTAGCTGTTGCGGGTATGGTAGGGCGTGGGCTCGCCGATGTAGTCGGTGCCTGTCCATACGAACTGCCCCAACGAATACTCGGTATTCCGATCCTCGGTAAACATGATGCGCAGATCCTTGGCGCCCCAGCTGGTGGCACTGTTGCCAAGGCTGGAGCACTGCAGATCCTCATCCGACAGGATGGGGGTATGCAACGGGAAGTGATAAATGCCGCGGCTGAACACCAGCGAAGAGGTCTCACTGCCGTAAATGACCCAGCCCGGGTGAGCGGCATGATGAGCATCGTAATACTTCTCAGCATAGTTGTAGCCTACCGCCTCGATCCACTCGGCGCAATGCTGCGCACCCTCCCACGGCATGTAGTTGGAGCCGAAGGTGGTAAAGCCGTTCTTCTCAGGATCGTGGATCCGCACCGCATCGCAGAGCATACGGGTCACTTCTTCGCCGCGGGGATCGTTCACGTCGGAGATCTCATTGCCGATGGACCACATAAGCAGGCTGGGATGGTTTCGATCCCGGCGCACCCAGCTGGCAACATCCTCCTGCCAGCATTTGCTGAAGAAACGGCCATAGTCGTAGGTAGTCTTGCAGCGCTCCCACATATCGAAGGCTTCGTCCAACACAAGGATGCCCAACTCATCACAGATATCCATCAGCTTCTTGGCAGGCGGATTGTGGGAGGTACGCAAGGCATTGACGCCCATGCTCTGCATGATGCGCATTTGGCGGCGGGCAGCTTTCTCGTTGAAGGCCGCCCCCAGAGCGCCCAGATCGTGGTGCAGGCACACGCCATGAAGCTTTACATGCCGGCCATTCAGCAGCAGACCCTTATCGGTGGTAAGCTCGGCGGTACGGAAGCCCACATACTGCCGGATGCACTGGCTGCCCAGCACAGTCTCCAGTGTGTAGCAGTACGGCCGGTCGCAGTTCCACAATTCAGGTTCCCGAACCAGCAAAACAACGGTCTGTTTCCCCCCGGCTGCAGCCACAGCCGTCTCTGCTGTGCAGTTGCCCTCTGCGTCCAGCAAACGGTGGCAAAGGGTCTCGCCCCCTTCGGGGCCGGTCAGTTCCGTTTCCACCGTCAGGCTCCAGCCCTCCTCCCCTTTGCGGGTATAGGCATAGATGCCATCCATGGCCACATGGCGGGCGGGCAGGGTATGCAGCACCACATCCCGGAAGATGCCCGCGCCGGAATACCAGCGGCTATTGGGGCTTTGGTGGCGTACATGCACCATAATGGTGTTCTCACCATCATGGAGATGCGCCGTCAGGTCTGCATCAAAGGCGGTATAGCCGTAGCGATGGGTCAGAATGACACGGTCGTTCACCAGAATGTTGCAATCCATGTAAACACCATCAAAACGCAGCAGACGGGTCATCCCGTCCGCTGCGTTTTCGATGTACATACTGCGCTGATACCAGCCATCGCTGGTTTCGTACAGGTTATCGGCCTGAGCGATCAGCCAGTCGTGAGGAATGTCGACAGGATTCCAAGCAGCAGCTTTTGCTTCTTCCAGTGTGCTGCCGAAGGGCAGTTTCACAAAACGCCAGTTGTCGTTGAATAGACGTTCCATGGGGTTGCCTCCTGTTCTTTTGTTTGGGAATGAAGATCAAAGATAGATACGGTACTGTCCGGAGAGCATCATCAGGCAGAAGAAGTACAGACAGTTATCGTAGTATCTGCGCTTGCCGGTGCGAAGCGGGGTCTCCCAGAAGTGTTGCAGGCACTGATCCGCATAGCTGCTCTCGCTGGCGATAGAGGCTGCGCCCAGCACCGCAGTGATGGCCACCGGGTGCATAGCGGGCTCATCGTAAGGCGTGCCGTCCAGATCGTAAGCCCGGTAGTTCCCTTCCGGCTCCTTCTCGGAGAAATAGTTCTGCAGGCGTGTGACCACATCGCTCATCTGCTGGTTCTTGCCGAACCAGAGGTGATCCAGCGCAATGTTCATCGCCACCCTGTAGGCATCGGAATAATAGGCATAGGGCTTGCGGAACATAAGTCTGGGCGTGCCATCGTACTCGGCATACTCGGGGCTCATGCCGGTCTCGGGGTGAGCGCTGAGGATGATGTACTCCCGGCTGGCCTTGGCAGCCTCTGCCCAGAAGGAACGATCCTGCTCGTCTGCCGCAATGGCAAAAAGCTCGTAGAAATGCGGCAGGTGATAGCTGGGATCGGAAAACGGCGTTTCCGGCACAAACTTGATGTAGTGGTTGGAGGCCTCCCACATGGGCTGACCATCTTCCACCAGTTCGTGCTGGTGCACACAGTGGCGCAGGATAGCCCGGGCTTCTTCGGTGTAGTTATAGATGCCCTCTCCGTTGCCCCAGCGGGCAGCAGCCATGAACAAAGCCATGGCGAAGTATTCCTCTCCGTCCGGGGCGGGGCCTTCTGCATTATGAGTGCCATCCAGCTGCACAGACCACGCAAAGTAGCCCTGATACTTGCCGCTCTCGTGATACATGTAGCGGCGGGAGAAGCACCACAGCTTGTCAAAGAGATCCTTACGGTTCATCTGTACGGTCATCATCATGCCGTAGCTCATGCCCTCGGTGCGGGCATCGATGTTGCCGGTATCCTCCATGCAGCCGCTGTCAGCATCCACATCGTGGTAAAAACCGTTCTCAGCATCGAAGAAGATGGTTTGGAAGCATTCCTCCACCCGCTTTTTGGCGGTTTCGTCATCGATACCGATGCGGCTGAAAAAGTTGGGGTATTGCCCCGTTGCCCATGCGCCCTGTGCCATACCGTTCTCTCCTTTATGCTTACACATCCAGACCCTGTTCTCTGGCCTGTGCGGTGTACATGTCGTAGTAGAGACCCTTCTTCTGCATCAGCTCATCGTGGCTGCCCATTTCTGCGATCCCCTTGTTGGAGATGTACAGAATACGGTCGCAGGTCTTGATGGTGGACAGACGATGGGCAATGATGAAAGAGGTACGCCCCTTCAGCAGCGCGTTGAGGCCCTCCTGCAAAAGCCGCTCGGTCTTGGTGTCGATAGAGGAGGTAGCCTCATCCAGAATAAGGATACGGGGATCGCTGAGCAGCGTGCGGGCGAAGGAGACCAGCTGTTTCTGACCCTGAGAGAGACGGTTGCCGCGCTCGTTGACGGTGGTCTGGTAGCCATCGGGCATCTCGCGGATAAAGTCGTCGGCACGCACAACCTTAGCAGCCTTGATCACATCCTCTTCAGAGGCATCCAGACGGCCGTAGCGGATGTTATCCAGCAGCGTACCGCTGAAGATGAAGCTCTCCTGCAGCATGATGCCCATCTGGGTGCGCAGGCTGTGCAGCGTTACCTTGGAGATATCGTAGCTGTTGCCGTCTGCATCGTAGACGCAGATAGCGCCATCGTTGATGTTATAAAAACGGCAAAGCAGATTGACGATGGTAGACTTGCCCGCGCCGGTGGGGCCCGCCAGAGCGATGCTCTCGCCCGCCTTTACACGCAGATCCATGTTTTCCTGCATGTTGATGCCCTCTTCGTAAGAAAAGGTAACATTGTTGAAGTCCACCCGTCCGTCGATCTCGGGCAGCACAGCCGCATCGGGAGCATCGTCAACGGTGACAGGCTCATCCATGGTCTCGAAGATACGCTCCAGATACGCCAGATTGTTGACGAAGTTGTTGTAGATATTGGCAAGGTTGGTAATGGGCTGCCAGAAGCGGCCCACGTACTGGCTCATGGCAAGGATAACGCCGAAGGAGACCATTTCACCGCCGGTAAGCCAGTACACGCCGGCAATATACAGCAGGGTGAACACAATCTGGGTAATGGTCTCGGAGGTGAGCCACACCGTGTTGCTGATGGTGACAGCACGCATCCACACCGTGCGGCAGGCGGTGGCCAGCCGCTGCATGATGGTCTTGTTGACCTCCTGACGGGTAAAGTACTGACTTACCTTTACGCCGTCGATGGATTCGGCCAGATAGGCGTTATAGTTGGAGTTCTTGTTGCTCTGTGCCTGCCATGCCTTGCGCTGCCGGGGCTTGATGTAAACAATGAAGCCAAGGAACAGCGGCAGACCCGCCACAACGATGGTGGCCAGCGTGGCGTTGGTGGTGTACATAAAGATGACGATGAACACCAGATTGATAAGCTCCAGAATGATATTGATGATACCATTGGAAAGGATATCTGACACAGAGTTGACGTAGTTGATCACGCGCACAAGGATCTTACCGGCGGGGCGGCTGTCGTAGTAGCTGAAGGGCAACCGCTGCAGATGGGCAAACAGATCCTTGCGGATATCGTAGATGATCTCCTGACTGACATGCGCCATGATGCGGGAACGGATTATGGTAAAGATAATACTGACGATAACGATGCAAAGGAACAGCACCGCCAGCTGGAAGAGCATGTGCAGATCCTTGTTGGGCACCACCTCGTCCAGAACCTTCTGAGTCACTTTGGGGATGTACATGGAGCTGACGCTGGCCAATGCACTGAGGATGAGCGCCAGAAGCATCTTGTAGCTGTGGCGCTTGATATAGTCGAAGGTACGCTTTAAGTGTTTTGCTTGAAACGGCGATTCCAAAGTCTCGTCAACGTCAAATTTGTTGCGTGCCATTAGCCTTCCACCTCCATTTCAATGCCGTTCTGCAGGCAGTAGGTCTCGTAGTAGTATCCCTTTTGCTTGAGCAGTTCCTCGTGTGTGCCGCGCTCGGTGATGCGGCCATTTTGCAGGATCAGGATCTGATCCGCATCCTTCACGGAGGAGATGCGCTGGGCAATGATCAGCTTGGTGCATTCATAGGGCAGCTCCCGCAGCTGCTGCTGGATGTACTGCTCGGTCTCCATATCGACTGCAGAGGTGGTATCGTCCATGATGAGGATACCGGGGCGCACCGCCAGTGCACGGGCCAGTGCAATACGCTGCCGCTGACCGCCAGAGAGACCCACGCCGCGTTCGCCGATGATGGTATCGTAGCCATCGGGCATTTTCATCACGAAATCGTCGGCAGCAGCACGGCGGGCAAAATCGCGCACTTCTTCAAAGGTGAGATCCTGCGCACCGAAAGCCACATTACCCTCTACAGTATCGGAGAACAGGAACACATCCTGTATGGCGGTACCGATGCCGCCGCGCAGCTCGTTGAGCTTCCAATCCTTCACGTTGCAGCCGTCCACAAGGATCTCGCCCTTGCTTACATCGTAGAAACGGGCCAGCAGCTGGATGAGTGTGGTCTTGCCGGAGCCGGTGGAACCCATCACGGCGATGGTCTGCCCGGGTTCGGCCACAAAGCTGATATCGGAAAGAACCTCCTGCTTGTCATAGCTGAAGGAAACATCCTTGAACTCGATCCTGCCCTGAAGCTTTTCGTGGGAGACCGCGTTCTCCTTGTCGCAGATGGCGGGGCGGCTCATATCCACCTGCATTACCTTGTTGGCAGAGGTGATGAAGCGCTGCACATCGTTGAGCATGTTGCCCATGTTGCGCATAGGTACGCTAAGCGCCCAGCTCAGGTTAACGAAGATGGACAGCGCGCCGGCGGTCATCTCATCGTTAATAATCAGATAAGCACCAAAGAAAATGGTGATCAGCGTCATGGCGTGGGCAAGGATCTCGATAAAGGGATAGAAGGTGAGCCAAAGCTTATTGATGCGCAGATGAGCATCGCGGAAATTCTGACTGCGCTTGTCGAAATCCTCTTTTTCCTTTTCTTCGCGGGCAAAGGCCTTGACAACGTGGTTGCCTGCAATGTTCTCCTGTGCGGCGGCGTTCATCTCGCTCAGCTTGTCGCGCATCTCAACAAACAGGGGACGTACATGGCCGGAATAGAACTTGGTGATGATGGTGAGCAGCGGAGTGACCGCCACCAGCGCCAGTGCAAGCTTCCAGTTGACAAAGAACAGATAGATGGAGGTGGACAGGAACATGGTGATGCTGTCTACCACCACATAATCGATATAACTGAGGAAGTGACGGCACCAGTCCGTATCGGCAGAGAGACGGGTCATCAGATCGCCGGTGCGGTTGCGGTCAAAGAAGCGCATATCCTGATACTGCAACCGGGTAAACAGGCGCACACGCAGGTTGTATACCGTATTCTGAGAGCATTTTTCCAGCGTGATGACCATCAGATACCGAAGCCCCTCACGCAGCAGCTTAAAGATAAGCATGGTAAACAGCAGCGGCAGAAGCGGATCGGGGTTCTGAGCAATGATGACCCTATCCACAATGGCAGCTGTAAGGGTGGGGTTGATGAGTAGCATGATGGAAGTGATAACACTGATACTGAGTGCGGCTATGTGTTTCCGGTGAAACTTCTTGTCCATAATGGACCATAACCATTTGATCTGTTGCATGTCCGTAATGCCTCCGCATATTTTGCCGACGCTCTTTTTTCAGTCGGTTCTGTTTTTGTTCTGCTTTTGTTTGCTTTCTCCTGCCGTAATTAAAAAAATATTGATAATTATTTATTGATCTTTTTTCACAATTACGATTTGGTGGAATTTGTATGCAAAAAACACATGTGTCGCCTTAATGCCTGTGACGGATATCGGCATCCTCTACCGCCGGAGCATTGAGCAAGTGACCGATATCATCGAAGCGGGAACCATGGCAGGGGCACTCCCACAGGCGACGCGTTCTTGAGTAAACCAGCCTGCAGCCCATGTGGGGGCAACGCGGCGCTGTTGTATGTATCAGCCCTGCGGCATATCTTGCCGCCATGGCTACGGTTGATGACAATTCACGGCGCACTACGCTGTTGCCTCCCCGCTGCCCGGAGAACACATAGGCACTATCTGCCGCCAACCCAAGCACTCTTGCGCTGATCAGCTGTGCAGCCGTCATGCTGCCGAGAAGCCCATTGCCGCCATACCCGGTGGCCACGAACAGATTCGGGGTCTTGTGGCTGTATGCACCAATATACGGAAGTCCGTCTGCCGAAAACGTATCTACGCCTTCACCAATCTGCTCAGCCTTGCCCAGATAGGCAGCCAGTGTGTGATCATAATACCGTCTGGCGTCCTCCCGCCGCCGTTCCCCTGTGCCGCCCAGATCCAGCTGCAGCAGCATGCCTTCCTGCCACCTGCGCAGGCCGTACTCACCGGAAGCATCGAAAAACATACCATCTGCCGAAGTGCACCCGGGGATGGCAAATACACCCCTCCGACGCTGGCGCAGCCGCAGAAAATACCACCCCGGCACATTGACCAGCGGATACCCTGTGGCGATGATCACATACGGAGCCCGAACCTGCCCCGAGGCAGTACAGGCCATGTTGGTTTCAAGTTCCGTAACCCGGGAATGCTCATAAATCTCAAGCCCCAGCGACAAAGCACTCTCGGTCAGATAGTGAAAATACTTGAGCGGATTCAAACAGGCCATGTTCTTTAAAGTAAGGATGGCATCAGCTGGTAGCGGTGCGCTCCCGCTGCTATGCGCCTCCGCCGATACCCCTGCCCTGCGCAGCGCCTCCGCCTCTGCAGGCAGATCCTGTATCTTTCCGGTAAGCAGCAAATGCGCATTGGCATCCTGCCACTCCAGCGCCCCCTTTGTTTCCAAAGCGATGGTGCGGATGGCACTGAAAGCCGCCATTCTGGAGCGTATATAAGCCCCGGCGGTTTCCTGACCCCGGCTTCTTTCCAACGAGAGAAGCATTGCCCTGTCTATCAGAGTGAGCATACCGGCACAGCGTGCAGTAGCACCACAAGCCAGCGTTTCTGCTTCCAGCAGAGTCACCCTGAGCCCGGCACGGCACAGCCAGAGGGCAGTGGTCATACCGGTAAGCCCGCCGCCGACGATCACTGCATCTGCTTCGTTTGGACCCCTGAGACGTGGAAACGTGCCCCATTTTTCCTTTGGCCAAACACCCTGCATCCATAGCCCTCCCTGCGCGTTTTACAGGGTAGGATTTGCACAAAAGCGGCGCACCATACTTGCCAAGCGTCCTCCGATTTGCTATGCTTCTATCATCATTTGCAAAACATGGACGGAGGATGAGACCCATGGCGAAGATCGTTGTTACCTATGGCGTGCCGGCGCAAGGCTTTTTTGAACACCTGCCGGGGCATGAAATCTGCATACCCGAAGCACTGACCGGCTACACCAAACCCGAACTGATCCGGATCATGCGGGATGCAGATGCAGTAGTAGCCTGTACTGCCGTTGATGCGGACATGATCGCCACAGCAGACGGGCTGAAGCTGATCGTTTGCTACGGTGCGGGCTATGATGCCATCGATGTGGCAGCCGCCACCCGCAAGGGTGTTATGGTATGCAATACCCCTTCTGCCGTTACCGCCCCCACCGCCGAGCTTGCCATTGCACTGCTTACCGGCATCGCACGACGTATCGTGCATCTGGATGACCTCTTGCGCACCATGCCCCCGCAGCAGGTATTCGGCATGGGCAAGCACATGGGCTCCTCTCTTGCAGGGCAGACGCTGGGCATTGTCGGCATGGGTCGCATCGGCTCCATGGTGGCAGATTTCGGACGGCTGATGGGCATGCAGGTGCTCTACCACGCACGCACACCCAAGCCGGAGCGGGATGCGCTGGGCGACAGAAAGGTACCCCTCTCCCAACTGATGGCGGAGAGCGACTACATCAGCCTTCACTGCCCCGCCACGCCGGAGACCAAAAACCTGATCGATGCCCGCATGATCGATCTGATGAAGCCCACCGCCTGTCTGGTGAACACCGCCCGTGGCGCAGTGGTGGATGAGGCTGCACTGCTGGATGCCCTCCGGCAGGAGCGGATCGCCGGTGCAGCACTGGATGTGTACCCCGACGAGCCCAATGTGAACCCGGCATATCTGAGCCTGCCCAATGTGATACTGACCCCCCACTGCGGCAGCAACACCCATCAGGCACGCTATGAGATGGCACGGCAGGCCGCCGTGCGCATCAAGGCCGTACTGGCGGGAGAGACCCCCGAAAACCTGCTGAATCCGGAAGCGCTGCTGAAGTAAAGCCCCTCTGCAACCGCATACACAAACCCGTTTTCTCTGCCCCAAGCAGCAGAGAAAACGGGTTTTTTATCTTCTTTTCTCCTTTATGCACAAGCTTTGGCGAAAGCTGTCCCCCACAGGTCTATCGTGTTTGACCCCCTGCATAAAGTACCAATGATCCTATGATATGCCTTTCTGTAAGGAGGAAGCCAGCATGAGCAGCCGCCCCATCAGGGTACGCACCAAAGGTCGGGAGATCGCCCTGCCAAGAAGGGAGGAGCCTCCGCTCCTGCCGGAACCGCCACAACGAAACGCTCTGTGGCGGCAGGCAGCCCTCTCGCTGTGTATGCTGATCCTGTCCGCATTGTACGTGATCGGTCTCAACGATCCGGCGACCGCAGTGGTGGCACGCAAGCGGGAGCTGCCCATCTACAGCGTGGCGCGGGAAGACAAAGTGCTTTCCATCAGCTTTGATGCCTCGTGGGGAGCGGATAAGACCATTCCCATCCTTGATATTCTGGATACTTACGGGGTAAAGACCACCTTCTTTCTGGTAGGCGGCTGGGTGGATAAGTATCCGGATATGCTCCGGGAGATCGTCGCCCGCGGACACGAGATCGGCAACCATTCGGATACGCACCCCCATATGAGCCAGCTTTCCGATGCAGCCATCCGCACAGAATTGCATAACATGTCCGACAAGGTGGAAAACCTAACCGGTGTCCGTCCTACGCTGTTCCGGCCACCCTACGGCGATTACAACGATCGTGTGGTGGTGGTCTCCCGGGCTGAGGGCTACGAATGCGTACAGTGGAGCATCGACAGCCTGGACTGGAAGGACAGAGGCACCGCGGACATCATCAAACAGTGCACCTATCGGGTGGATAACGGCGATATCGTGCTGTTCCACAACGATTCCAACGATATCGTCAACGCCCTGCCCACCGTCATCGAGCATTATCAGCAACTGGGGTATACCATCATCCCGGTAAGCGAGATCCTGCTGGATGGCGAGTATACCATCGATGTACAGGGCAGGCAGCACCCGAAGGCAACCGACTAACCAAAGCCATCATGAGGTGAGAAACATGGAAGAAACGGGAAACATCATCCATCTCCGGGGACACGTATGCCAGAACCTTCAATTCGGTCATGAGCTGTTCGGTGAGCAGTTCTACACCACCATTCTGCGGGTGCCGCGGCTCAGCGGCGCAGAGGACTTTCTGCCCATCACCCTCAGCGAACGGCTGCTGCTGGATGCACCCATCACAGCAGGCAGCACCCTCTGCCTTGAAGGGCAGCTGCGCAGTTACAATAAAGTGGTGGAGGGCTCCGGCAGGCTGCTGATCACCGCCTTTGCCCAGCGGCTGCTGCCGGAGGACAATGACGAAAACCCCAACCGGGTGCAGCTGACCGGTGCGCTTTGCAAGCCACCCAGCTACCGCACCACCCCCTTCGGGCGGGAGATCGCCGATCTGATGCTGGCGGTGAACCGCTCCTATGGCAAGAGCGACTACATACCCTGCATCACATGGGGCCGTACCGCACGCTATGCCGCAGGACTCAAGACCGGCGATAAGATACAGCTTGTGGGGCGGTTTCAGAGCCGCAACTACCAGAAGCAGCTGCCGGACGGCGCAGTGATCACCAAAGTAGCTTACGAAGTGAGCGTCAGCAGGCTCAATGCCATCCGTGAGGAGGAACAGACCGGCTACGACCTGCAGCAGGAGTTGACCCGGGAATTCCACTCCATACCGCCCCGGTACCCGGTGCAGAGCCAGCTGAGCAGTGTAAGGGAATAACAGCGAAATGGGCATGCGGCGTCGCAAAACAGCCGCATGCCCATTGCTTTTTTACTTGACCGGAACGCCCGCCGCGGTGGCTACGCTGCGCATATGGGCAGCAGCTGCCATGTAGCTGGCATGGTCGGGCAGATGCTCCACAAAGACGGGGGTATCCTCGCCCAGTGCATGTGCCATACGGGTAACAGCCCCCAGATCGATCACACCCTCGCCGGGCTGCACCTCCAGAATGGAGCAGGGCAGGTCGCCTGCGCCCATGCGCACATCCTTGGCATGGATGCTGACGATATGGGGCCCCAGCAGTTCGAAACAATGCCGAACAAAGGCATCCCGTTCATGGTAGCGCTGCACGCTGTTGATCATGTTTGTAAAATCCAGATGGACGGAGAAAGCTTTGCGATCCACATCCTTGAGCAGCTGCAGATAAGCCTCCGGGCTGTCCGGCACCATCCAGGGCATGGGCTCCAGAGAATAGGTGGTATGGACAGGCCTGACCTCATCGATGATGCGGCGGGAGATCTCCACGATACGCTCGTAGGTCTGCTTGGAATAGTTATCGGGGTGGTAGCCGTCCCAGTGTTCACCGAAGGAACCGCTGATGTTGACACAGCAGCGTGCTCCTACCTGCTCTGCCAGCTCCAGCTGCTTCACAGAATAGGCAAAGGCTTCATCCGCTTCCGCCTTGTTGGGCGAAAACAGGTTCTTCCACACACCCACCTCACCGATGAGCAGATCATTCTCTTGTGCGCAATCCAGATACGCCTTGCGCACACTGGGGGAAGCATCGGAATTTACGGGAAAAATGACAGCGCTGTAGCCCAGCTCCCGTACATGCGCGAGCCATTGCTCCGGGCTGTTGTAGGGCTTCATTACGGAACCGCCAAGTCTCATAGCTTATTCCTCCTGTTCTTTACCAGGTAAAGGAGCCGGGACGCACCACCGAGGGATCGATGGAGTGCAGATCCGGCGAGCAGGTCATTGCCATGGTATAGCGCAGCTGACGGGTAATCTCTTCAATACCGGTCTTTACCCCATCGCTGCCATTTTCACCAAGCCGCTTCTGCAGCGGGCGGCCAATGCAGCAGGCCGTTGCACCCAGTGCCAGCGCCTTGAACACATCCATACCGGTCTGCAGGCTGCAATCCACAAACAGCGGGATCTTGCCCTCGGTCTCCTTGAGGATCTCCGGCAGGATCATCAGCGGCGGAACCGCATAGTCCAGACGGCCGTTGTGGTGGGAGATGATCATGCCCTGCACGCCGGCTTCTGCGCATTTACGGGCATCCTGACGGCTGAGCACGCCTTTGACCACAAAGGGCAGCTTGGTGGACTTGACATACTCCTCCAGCTGGGTGCGGGTGATGGGGCGCATCTCCATGCCCTCGATGCAGTCGTAATCGTTCTGATGGTGAAAGGCGTGGTCGATATCCATGCCCACGGCCAGTGCACCTGCCTTCTCGGCGTGAGCAATCTTGGCAAACACGCTGTCTCTGTCGGCATAGGTTTTGATGATCTTGACCACGGAAGCGCCGGTGCGGATCATACCGTCCAGCTCCTCCATTGCGCCCATGCCGGAGAAGCAGACAGCACCGGCTTCGTATGCGCCCTTTGCCATCTGCGCCATGCCGTCGGGGTACACATTGCCCATATGGGAAAGTGCGGCGGTCATGACCGGGGTTTTAAAGGTCTTGCCGTACAGGGTCATTTCGGTGGAGGGCAGCACGCTGTCGATGTGGCGCATCTCCACCAGCAGGCTGTCCAGATAAGCACGGGTGATCACATCGGACGAGCCGGTTTTGCGGGTGTTGTTCATGGGAGTTTTCCTCCTGTGTGATTGTATTTGATGCTTTTTATCATTCGCTCCCCATCCGGGTTTTCCTGCCGCCGCCGGGGAGAAACCTTGCTTTTGCGGAATATTTCTGCTATGCTTTGCACCACAGCCATTACCGGAGGTGAAGAAAATGACAGATTTCCGCAAAACCTTTGACAAAATCCCCGATGCGTTTGACAAATACCGCCCCAGATATTGCAAGGAATTGTTTCTGGAGCTGGAGACCGTATGCGGGCTGGATGCCCTAAAAAAGGTGCTGGAGATCGGCCCGGGCACCGGGCAGGCCACAGAGCCGGTGCTGAATACCGGATGCGACTATACCGCCATAGAGCTGGGCGAAAACTTTACCGCCCACATGCAGAAGGCTTTCGGTCACTACCCCAACTTCCGCATCATCAACGGCGATTTTGAGACCTATGGTTTTCCGGATAACGAATACGATCTGATCTATTCTGCCGCCACCATTCAGTGGATCCCGGAGGAGATCGCTTTTTCCAAAACCTACCGGATGTTGAAGCCCGGCGGTTGGCTTGCCATGTTTATGACCCGCTCGGATGAGGTGAGCGCAAACCCGTCGCTCAGGGCAGAGATCGACAAGGTATACGATGCGCACTTCCGGGTCAAGCAGTCCTACGCATGCAGGCTGGACTACGAAGCGGCGCTGAACTACGGTTTTCAGGACCTGCGCTACAGCGAATGGAAGAAAGTGCGCAGGCTCTCCGCAGAGGAATACCTGTGCTACATAAGCACCCATTGCGCTCACATCACACTGGAGGAACCTTACCGGAGCCGGTTCTATCATGGCATCCGGGAGGCCGTGCTGGCAGCGGGCGGCGAGATCGAGATCCGGGATACCATACCGCTGTATCTGGTGCGCAAGCCGCTATAGCTGTGTGGAAGCCAGCCAATGCAGCAGTTTCTCTACATTCTCCCCGGCAGGCAGAAGCCCGTCCACATGGAGAACAGGAACGGTAAGCCCATCGAGCCAGCGAAGGAAGCGGTCATCTGAGCGGTTTCGGACCATGGCAAAAAAGCGTTGCTCCTGCTGGTAAAGATCGCCGCCGGGCAGCATACGGCTGCCAAACTTGCCAAAGGAGCGCTCCTCCACCCGCCGCATACGGATCTCCTTGGGTACATCCACGCATACGGCATGGGTGAACAGGCTGTTGATCTCTTCGGTATAATCGCCCCTTACGGAGGCAAACACAAAACCGCTCATCCGCCGCATATCCTTGATCAGCAGCGCCACCGCCTCGGCTTCGCTTCTTGGCGATGCATAGAGATAGCAGGCATCCTCTTTGGGAAAGTAGTAGTCCTCAATATCCAGAAAGGGCAGCGCCAGCGCACCGGCGAGTGCTTTGCCAAGGGTACTTTTGCCTGCGCCGTTGCCGCCGGTGAGAATGATCCTCATTTCCACATCTCCCCCGCTCCTTTGGTACAACAGTATTGAAAGAGCATCCTGCGCAGGTTCTCCGTACTGCGCAGGATGCTCCAGACTTTCAAAGAAGTCCCAGAGGTATCGGAGGGCCGCAGCCCTCCGATTGTCAATCCGAAACCAGCGGCGTGTACGGTGGTTTCGCAACCCTTGCGTAGCAAGGGGTTCCTATCGCCGTTTGCCGCCCGGGGAGCCGTAGGCTCCTAGGCAAACGGTGCAAAAGTCGTCAAAAAAGCCGCCGCAGGCGTGTTTTTTGACGAGCTGCAGCGGAGTTGCCCCGCCCTCAGTCTCCCCTTCGGGTGGCTGCTCTCAGCCCTTCCGGGGGCGGGGAGCCTTTTTTATTGGGCAGTGTTTTTCGATAATGGATCGCCGCTCTGTTCTTCCGGCAGGGCATACAGCCGCCGGACAATATAGGCTGCCGGGACCTCCTCGGTGCACCAGACCTGATTTTCCGTTACGCCAAAGGTATACCTGGCCCGGTGCATCTCGCCGGCGGCGATCTGCAAAAGCACCGGCTCCCGGTTCTTTCTGCGGGTGGCAGACAGCCATGCAAAGGCCGGATCGGCATGCATATGCACCGCATGGCGCTTCATACGGCTGATGGCCCCGCTTTGAGTGATCTGTTCATCCGCCCATGTGGTGGTGCCGTGGTACAGGTACTCCGGCGGCTCGGTCACAGTCAGCTCCGGGATCACCCACGGGATGGAATGCCCCTGACAGGCTTTGATGCGCCCATCTTTCATGCGGTAGCGCCCCTTGTTATCCTCCGCCACGATCTGCCGAAGGAGCGCCTCATCCAGATGATGCTTGCCCCCTGCGTTGACCCCGTCGATCAGCTGCTGCACGGAGACCCAGCCGTGGATATCCATCTCCAGCCCAGCGGCCTGCGGCTGGTGGCGCAGAAGGCGGCAAAGGTATACGGACAGTTGTACATGCTCCTGCATAGCCGTCACCCCCGCCAGCGCTGCAGGCTGCCATTGCACAGCGCGGCATTGGCATACACCCGGCGGATCTCGTCCCGTACCTCCATGAGGGCAAAGCCCAGCAGATTCTCGCCCCGCCACTTGGAGGGATGCTGCACATCCGGGTCGTCCGGGGCAAGGCCAATACCCCAGATACAGTCGTAGGGGCTGGCTTCCACAATCAGGCCGTCGCCGGTGGAGAGAAGGAACCGGCGCAGAGCTTCATTCTGCGTAAACTTGGCATAGTTGCCGTTTACGATGAGCGAATGCTTCACCTCGTTCCACTCTCCCTCGATGAAGGGCGTTACCTTGCGCCCCAGCGCCTTGATCTGCTTGGGGTCGCTTGCCGCCATAATGGCATCGCAGGTCTCCAGATCTGCAAAAAGCAGGGCTTTGCCCGCCATCATGCATTGCTCCATGGAGGTGTAGGTAACGCCCCCAAAAACAAACTCGCTCTGCCACCACTGGCTGAAGCAGGCCTTGGTCATGCTGCCGTCCTTGGCAGGGGTATGCCCCCAGAAGGGTACAGCCTGCGGCAGCGTGCCCGCGGCTTCGGCTGTGAGGGCAAGCTGACGGGTATAGCGGGGCTTACCGCCCTCCCGCCACAGGGGCAGAATCAGATGGCGGCGTCGGAACATCAGCTCAGGGTTGCTGCTTCTGACCCGCCACGGCACCGGCTCCGGGAACAGCTGCCGGTATTCCGTTTGTCCCTCCGGAGGGAGGCTGTGCCACCACCGGCTCCATTCCTCCAGAAAACACTCTCCGGCACCCATCCGCCAGCCCATGGAGGCGCACTCCAGCGCAGGGAATACCATCCACGGCGGTGCAAACCAACTCGCATCCTTCATCGCTTCACATCCTTTCTGCGGGAAATATGGAGACCGCAACGATCAGAATCTCACAAACTTTTTGGCACCCCAGCGGATGAGCTTATACAGGGGCGTTTCCAGTGCTTTGCCCGCCTCCGCCAGCTCCTGCCGGATGGGGATGTTTTGGGGGCAGTGGGCTTCGCACTTGCCGCAGCCGATGCAGTTGCCCGCACCGGTGGCGTTTTTGCGGAAGGCGGTGCATTTGAGATAATCGGAAAAAGCACCGCGCTTATCCTCGCCATGCCAGCGGTTGAAAGCAGCGAACACACCGGGGATATCCACCCCCTTGGGGCAGGGCTGGCAATAGCCGCAGCCGGTGCAGCCCACACGCACGCTCTCGTTGATGAGGCGTACCGCATCCGCATACAGCGCCCGGTGCCCGTCCATCTCCCCCACGCCCGCCTCGGAGGCGATGCGCAGGTTTTCGGTGAGCATGGCTTCATCACTCATGCCGGAGAGCACCACCGTAACGGCCTGCTGATCCCACAGCCAGCGCAGGCCCCATTCGGCAGGGCTGCGCCTGACCGGGTAGGCCGCAAAAAGATCCTTTACCTTCTGAGGCAGCATATTCACCAGCCTGCCACCCCGGAGCGGCTCCATGATGATGACCGGGATGCCCTTGCTGTGGGCATACTCCACGCCCCTGCGCCCTGCCTGCGAGTGCTCATCCAGATAGTTATACTGCATCTGACAGAAATCCCACGGGTAGGCATCCAGAATTCTCAGAAACATATCCGTGCCGCCGTGGTAGGAAAACCCGATCTGGCGGATCTGACCGGAAGCTTTCTTTTCGGCGATCCATTCCTCCACGCCCATCTTACGGAGCTGCTGCCACTTCTCCACATCATTGAGCATGTGCATCAGGTAATAATCCACATGATCGGTACGCAGGCGGCGCAGCTCCTCCTGAAACAGTTTTTCCATGCCCTCCCGGCTGCGGATGAGGTAATGGGGCAGCTTGGTGGCGATGTGAACCCGATCCCGGAGCCCTGTTTTTTCGAGGATCTCGCCAAAAGCGGCCTCATTGCCCGGGTAGATGTAGGCGGTATCGTAATAGTTGATGCCTGCTTCCACAGCCTGCCGGATCAGCTTTTCGGAAGCCTCCATATCGATGCGGCTGCCCTTGCGGGGAAAGCGCATGCAGCCATAGCCAAGAATGGACAGCGGATTGCCGTATTTGTCGTTGCGATAGTTCATTGTTTCCTCCCATAGCGGCCCTATCGGCCTGAAGGGATTGTAGCACGGAGGCGGCTATGCGTGCAAGAAAAACGATGCCGCCGCAGACGGATCAGCTACGGCGGCTGGGATCGTTTACAGTTGTTCACTTGATCACGCAGGGGATCTCGTGCTCGGTGGCATACCGGAGGGCGTAGCTGCCGTCCTCCGCCACAAAGACCAGTGCCTCGTTGCATCCTTCAAAGGCGTTGGCGGCAATGGCGGTGACAGAATTGGGAAACTCCACGAACAGCAGCTCCGTGCAATCGGCAAAGGCTCTTGCGTTAATGCGGGTGCATCCCTCGGGAATGACCACGCAGACCACATCGCTGCCGCAGAAGGTCTCCTCCTCAACAGCAGTCAGGAAAGCAGGGAGCACCAGCATGGGCACCTCCACCATGGGCAGCTGCTGGGGTGCCTGCAGCATGATATTGCAAACGGAGCAATAGCTGCCGCCGCCCAGACCGGTGGTGATGTGGGTGGCAGGGATGGTCAGGTACGGCTCGGGGGTATGACCCGTGGCGGGCAGTTGCTGCTGCGCCGTGAGCGTCTTGCCGCAGACCTTGCAGCGGGCACCGGCAGACAGGCCGGGCTTGGTGCAGGTGGGCGCAGTGCCTGCGATCTCTGTGCGGGTATGCCCCAACGCAGCCACCGTATTGGATACACGGGTCAGCTCGGTGCGGCAGACCTTGCAGTAGGTGACGCTGTCGTAGCTGCCTGCGGCGGTGCAGGTGGCGGCTTTGCGGTTCTCCTCCACTGCCGTGCCGGGAGTGTGGGCAAGCTTGGCAATGGTCTTGGTGGTACGGCTCACCTCGGCTTTGCACACGGTGCAGTAGGTGACGCTGTCGTAGCTGCCTGCGCTGGTGCAGGTGGCAGCTTTGCGGTTTTCCTCCACTGCCGTGCCGGGGGTGTGGGCAAGCTTGGCAATGGTCTTGGCGGTACGGCTCACCTCGGCTTTGCACACGGTGCAGTAGGTGACGCTGTCGTAGCTGCCTGCGCTGGTGCAGGTGGCA
>JAZQHO010000078.1:0-12850 GCA_045540635.1 Candidatus Limiplasma sp. | reverse complement strand
AGCCTGCCGCCATATACATCGTCCGCCTTTTCACACAAGAGGTTAAAAAGCTGCGTGTAGCACATGGACAGCAGGAAGTTGAATGTGTCATCCGTGTCGGACATGATCATGAACAACGCCGTCTTGCGATCACCCAGGGTGTCCAGCTCCAGCTCATCATAGGCCGTCAGGTCGCGCAGCTCCTGTATGTCGAAGGGCGCAAGGCGCGCACCGCAGGAAATCAGGATGGATTTCGCCGTTTTTCCCGCTGCCAGCTTGTACTTCTTATACTGCCGGACAGCAAAGTGCTGGGGCTTTTTCTTCTCCAGACGTTCAAACATGATGTCCACCGGATTCTGGTAGTCCTCATCATCTTCGCGGGTGTCCATCGCATTGAGCATATCAATCAGGGTACTGAAATTCTGCTCTGCCTGGGGTGCTTCGTAATGGATGTAGCCGATCAGCGCCGTGTAAAGCAGCGTTTCAGCCTTCGTCCAGAACTCGTCGCCCGACTTGCCATCCCCCTTGGTATTGGCAATCAGGCAAGTAACCAGCTTGAGGATGTCTTTCTCCGAGTGAATGTACGCAAAGGGGTTGTAATGCATACTCTTGCGGAAGTTGATCGTGTTGAGAATCTTCAGCTTGTAGCCCTTCTTCAGCAGCAGCCTGCCGCATTCCACGACGATGCTGCCCTTGGGGTCCGTAACCACATAGCTGGAATGGCACTGAAGGAGATTCGGCTTTACAAAGAAGCGGGTTTTGCCGCTGCCGGAACCACCGATTACCAACACGTTCTTATTTCGCGCATGAGCAGGATTCTTGGGGCGATTGCTCATCATCAGGCGTTCGGTTTGAGTTAGGATCACATTCTGCTCAAACACGGGATCAGCGAAGGGCTTGATGTCCTCGGCTGTACCCCATCGGGCAGAGCCGTATTCCATACCTTTACGGTACTTCTTGGCGTTCTGTCCTTTGAGATGAACAGCCAGCCGCAGGAAACCGCCGCTCAGCAGACCAATGCACAAGTCCACAGGATGAAAGCTGGGCAAGGGCGACTGAAACGCCGCCCCGATGCCAGCCATCAGGTTCAGAACCTTTTCAGATACATTGACACCTTCAGCCAGCCGCCAGCCTTGCCCCAGCTTGGTTGCCAGCAGCCCGATCACAACATACGGGACGCTTTGCAGAATGATCTTTTTCAGGTTCATCTGCTCCGCTCCTTTTCCTTGTTCTTCACAGGATTACGGCTGGCAACCAGCTCCTTGAGTTTCTTCAGTAGCTTCAGGACAGAGGGGCGTTCCTCCCGTCGCAGCCGCTTGTCGGCGTATTCCGTCATGGCTGCGGTAATGGCGTCCTCATCCCTGCCTTTGAAGAAGATCAGGTACTTGTTCGGTTCGCCTTTCACTCGCTTGATGGCATAATCCACGCCGTACTTACGGGCGACGCGCTCAAAGTCCCGGATGTGCGGGTCGTTCAGCTCCACACTGGTGACACCCTGATCTTTCTGGATCAGCTGCTTCACGGTCTGCTTGCCGTGGGGTATGACTTCTTGCTTTTGCGCGGGAGGAGAACGGTTCTTCATGTGGGCCAGGAACTTACGGATGGCAGAAAGCATGGTTCTGCCGGTGAACTTGCTGCTGTTCACCATCAGGGTGACGGTTCTGTTTTCAATATCTTCCTGCAAGATGATCCCTCCTTTCAGCAGGAAAAAGGAAAACGCCCTCTGCTTTCACAAAGGGCGTTCCGACGCTTACTTGCGCCTGCGCTTGGGATGCTTTTTGCCGCTGATAACGCTGTTCAGGACAACGATCAGGCCAGCGATACCGACCAGACCGATACCCACCCAGGTCATCGTCGTGGGCGATACATCCACACCGGTGGAAATGCTGGGGTAATTGACGAAGCGCTTCAGCTTGGTGGGTACCTTGTACTTCTCGTTAATCTCCACCGTGATGGTATCATCGCTGACCGTGAAGCCTTCCACTGTGGCAATCTCGCGGATGGTGTACTTACCGGGCGTTAGGCCGCTGATGGTGACTACGCCGTTTTCAGCAGACACAACCTCTTGTACCACATTGCCGTTTTCGTCCTCAACAGCGAAGGTCGCGCCTGCAAGGGCGTTTTTCTTGTTGTCGGACTTGAAGAACATGTAGGTGTCAGGGATGTTGATGAGGGTGATCGGCTTGGGTTCTGTCCAGTCTTCGTCCACATGGAGCAGATAGTCCTCCATACGGTTGAAACCTTCGGGAGCCTCCGTTTCACGGATGATCCAATCACCGTAGTCGAACTTGGTGAAGATGAACTCGCCCTTATCGTTGCTGACGGCGGTTTCGACCACCTCATGGGTGACAGCGTTGATCAGACTGAACTCCACACCGGGCAGGTACTTGCCGGAGGTATCCACCTTGATGAACTGCACCCGCTTGAAGTGGTTCTTCACCGTGGCGATGGGCTTATCGCTGCTGCGGTAATCAGCGTCGATGGTAACGGTGATTTCCTCCCTGCTGGCCAGATAGCCGTCCGGGGCGGAAAGTTCACGAATGGTATAGCTGCCGTAGGGAACCTTGGTGAAGCGCACCATGCCGTTTCCATCGGATTCAGCGACTGCGAAACGCTCACCGAAGGCGTCGAACAGGCCAAAGGATGCGCCAGCCAGAGGCTTGCCGTCCTGATCGACCTTACGGATGACGATCTCATTGGGAACATTGATGATGGTGGCGATAGGATGCTCCGGGTTGATGAAAGTGCCGTCAATCGTCACTTCCACTTCCATTTCAGCGGGGAGATAACCCGCCAGAGGCTTGGCTTCCACAATGCGATAGGTACCGAAGGGAATCTTCTCGAAGGTGGCGATACCATCCCGGTTAGTGCGGACCGTCATGATAGCTGTGCCGTTGGCAGCAACCAGGCTGAATTCGACGCCAGACAGCGGGTTCTCTGCTTCATCCAGCTTTTCGATGGAGAAGCGCGTGTAATCATCACGGATGGTGGTATCGCCGGTGACAACGCCATCTGCACTGACGGTGAAGCTCATGGTCACATCGTTGAGAGAATAGCCATCGGGGGCATATACCTCTCGGAAGGTGTAGCGTCCGGGCGTCACGGGAATGTTGGCGATCCTGCCCATTGCATCGGTGGTATTGCGGTAGATGATCTTGCCAGCCTCGTTGTACACCTCGATGATGGCACCGGGCAGCGTCTTTTCACCGGTGATATCGGTCTTGGTGAGGGTGACTTTGGTGTGGATCAGCTCATTGTGAATGGCGTCCACCATCAGCACACGCAGCACGTTTTCATCAGCTGCCTTTCGGTCAGGAGTAATGGAGAGATCAAAGCGATCAGCGGTGATCTTCCAGCCGTCAGGAGCAGCAAGCTCGCGGATGTAGTAATCGTTATGTGGGAAGGTGCCGGTCAGCGTCAGCATACCATTCTTGTCGGTAGCACCGGTGGCGACAAGGGTATCCGCCATCAGTGTGCCGTAGGCATAGGGCATGTCCTCTGCCGTGAACAGACCGAAGACGAAACCTTCACCGGCTTCGTCGGTCAGGACAGACTTCACGCCGTCTTTGCCGCTGCCGACGATGTTGATCGTTTCCTTCTCCTTGAACAGGGAGATCTCCGCAGGCAGGAAGTCATTCTGCGCATTGACGTGGACTTCTACCAGCGCGGTCTGATTATCCTGATAGTTAAGATCAACAATGTAGGCGCGATCCGTGAAGAAGTACCCTTCGGGGGCAGAAACCTCCGTTACGTTGTACTTGCCCAGGGGCAGTTCCTTGGAGGCGTCGCTGCCATTCGCCGTGGTGATGATGGTATCCACCAGCTCGTCCGCCTGATACCATACAGTGCCGTCCTTGCCGGTGATGTCCTCGGTAGCGCGGATCTCAAACACAGCACCCGCCAGATAATCCTCCTCGTATACGGGCGTATGGACTTCATTGCCCCAGGCGTCGGTGGTGATCTTCACATCCGTCAGCTGCAGGCCCTTTTTATCCAGCAGGATGCGCCCCATGACAGGATCATTGGGAATCTCGATTTCCAGCTCGTAGGTCTGACCAGGCAGATCGCCCTCATGGCCGACGAAAACGGAAAGGGATTCGGTGCGGATCAGGTAGCCTTCCGGGGCTTTGACTTCCTCGACGAAGTACAGGCCCCAGGTGACGGTTTCGGGCAGGGTGACGGAGCCGGTATCATCCGTGGTAAAGGTATCGATGACCTGTTCGCGGGGATAGTACACAGTCTGCTTAACATATTCGCCGTTGGCGTCTTTCAGCTTAAAGCTGGCATTGGAAAGCGTGATGGTTTTGCCTGTGACGGAATCGGTCTTGATGAACTTCAGCCGGTACAGGATGGGTTGGTCAGAAAGCGTTAGGGGCGGCGGGTTCACAAGACTTTCTGTGCCGTCAATCTCAAAGGTGATCGGGCCTTTGATCTCGTAACCCTCCTTACCCTTCACCTGTTCCAGCACATACACACCATAGGGCAATGCCTTTGTCATGGCATAGCCATTGGCATCGGTGACGAGGTAATCGCGCTCAATGTCGCGGGCGTTGTCATAGGAGCCAGCCTTCTGGAGATACACGCGGAACTCAGCGTCAGGTTCAGGTGTTTCCACGCGGGTGGGATCTGCTGAAGCAGTACCGTCACCCAGCAGCTTGACGATAGCCTGTGCGCCGTACTTGATTTCGTTGGTGATGACGCCCTCATAGGTGATGACGGCTTCCTCGGACTGCTTGGCAGCATCGCGGGCATCCACGATGATGGGCTGGTCGCTTGGCTGATAGCCGGTAGGCGGCGTCAGCTCCACCACCTGATACAGACCGGGCCAGAGCTTGTCCGTGGTGATGGAAGCATCTGCGCCAGCCGTCTTGATGGAAGCAATGACTACATCTCCCTTGGTGTGGATCACATTGCCCTGACGGTCTGTGATGTCCTCGGCGGCAAGTACCTGGAACTCTGCGCCGGTGAGAACGCCGTCGCCGCGAGTGCCGGGAGTTTCAGCGGGATTGCCGGAGTATTCATCGACATCGCGCTTGTAGAGCTTCAGTTGCACCAACACAGGCTGGTTGGTGGCGGTCAGCTCCGTAGTTTCATCGGAATGGACGGTGGCTTCAAGGAATACCTGCTCAAACACATATCCTTCGGTTGCGCCACGCTCCTGAACAGTGTACTGTCCCTTGCGCAGCGGTTCAGACATGGCGACGCCGTTTGCATCCGTAACCATCGTGGTGGCAAGGCCCTGACCGTACTGGTCGGCGTAGTAAACATCGAACACCACGCCAGCAATGGGATTGCCATTTTCACGGTCTGTCTTGGTCAGGCGCAGCCAGCCCTTGGTGGGTTCGTTTTCCACGTCGATTTCGTAGGTGCAGAAGTTTTCCTCATTGATGACCATCTCCGTGGAGAAGTCCTTGTCCACGAAATGAGGCGGAACCTTGGTTTCAGCCACCTGGTACACGCCATAAGGAAGCAGCGGCGTTACAGCGATGCCGTTGGCGTCCGTTGTGATGACCGCGACGACTTCGCCGTCTCCCTCGCCGTTGTGGGAGGGCAGACCGCTGATCCGTGTGACGGTGAACTCTGCACCCGCCAGGGCTTCTCCGGTCAACTCATCCAGCTTGCGGATACGCAAGATACCCTGGATGGGTTCGTTGGTAACAGAAAGCTCGGTGGTTTCATCCGGGTTGACGATGGCGGTCAGCTCTGCCAGATCGTGAACATAGCCGACAGGCGCATCTTCTTCCTGCACCAGATACCTTCCCTTGCGAAGCGCAGGAGAAACCGCGACGCCATTTTCATCCGTGGTCATCGTGCAGGCAAGGCCGGTACCGTAATCATCGTAGTAGTATACGTTGAAAGTGACCCCTGCGATGGGATGGCCGTCCAGGCTGTTGGTCTTGGTCAGCTTCAGCCAGCCCTTGGCAGGCTCGTTCTCCACGACCACCTCATAGGTCTTCAAGTTGTCATCCGAAATGGTGACTTCCACAGAAAAACCGTTGTCCACAAAATGTTCAGGGACAACGGTTTCTTTGATCTGATAGGTGCCGTAGGTCAGCAGGGGCGTTTCAGCGACGCCGTTTTCGTTGGTGGTGATCACGGCGACCACTTCACCGTTTCCAGCACCGTTATGGGCAGGAATGCCGGAAATGCGAGTGATGGTGAATTCCGCACCCGCCAGCAGATCGCCGGTCAGCTGATCCTTCTTGGTAATGCGGATTTTGCCCTGGATAGGGTCGTTGGTCACAGCCAGATCGGTGGTTTCGTCCGAATATACCACAGCAGGCAGCTCAGCCAGTGCAGCCACATAGCCGGTAGGGTTTTCATGTTCCCGGACGGTGTAGCTGCCCTTGGTCAGTGCAGGAGAAACAGCAACACCGTTATCATCTGTGCTCATGGTACCAGCCAGATTGCCGGAGGCATCAAAAATGTCGAACTGAACACCAGCGATGGGCATTCCGGCAAGGCTATCCGTCTTGGTCAGGCGAATGTAGCCCCTGGTGGGTTCATTCTCCACAACGACCTCGATAGGCTGCATGTTATCCTCAGAAATCGTCACATCTGTGGAGAAATCAGCAAGCACAAAGTGATCGGGAGCCTTGGTTTCGGTGATGCGATAGGTGCCGTAAGTCAGCAACGGAGATTCAGCAGTACCATCCGTGCCAGTGGTGAGGGTGGCGACCACTTCTCCGTCACCAGCACCGTTATGTGCAGGGATACCGCTGATTCGGGTAATGGTAAACTCCGCGCCAGCCAGCAGATCGCCGATCAGTGCATCCTTCTTCACGATGCGGATGCGCCCCTGAATGGGCTGATTGTCTGCATCCAACCAGGTGGTTTCGCTGGCTTTTACCGTGGCGTTCAGTTCCACCAGTTCATACACATAGCCGGTAGGATTCTCATGCTCCATCACAAGATAGTCGCCTTTGCGCAGCGGGGGCGAAATAGCAACACCATCCGTGCCGGTGGTCATGGAGCCTGCGTAGTCAGAACTGTACTGATCATTATGGTAGATGTCGAAGGTGACGCCGCTGATGGGACGGCCATCCAGTCGATCTGTCTTTTCCAAGTGGATGTAGCCGGTCATAGGCTCGTTCTCGACCTCAAAGGAGTAGGTTTTGCCATTCTCATAGGCATTGACTTCCGTGGAGTAGCCGGTGAGCAGAAAACCTTCCGGTGCAGCGGTTTCTTCGATGCGGTAACGGCCCCATTCCAGCCAGCCGGTTTCGATGACGCCGTTCACATCGGTTACGATGGTGATGCTTTCGCCAATCGCCATGCCGGATACCACCGCAGGACCGGAAAGACGGGTGATCTTGAAGGCTGCGCCAGCCAGCTTGTCGCCGGTGAGCGAGTCCTTCTTCACAATCTTGATCCGGGCGGTGATCTTTTCATTGGCGAAGGTAACACGGGAAGTCTGTCCGTTGGACACATTCACCGTCTGCACATTCACGGAACCCAGGGTGTACCCTTCGGGGGATGTCCGCTCACGGATGGTGTAGGTTCCGGGCGGCACATTGGTAAAGGTCACAACGCCGTCTGCACCGGTGGTCATGGACTGGATGACGGTGCTGCCGCTGATGAGATCAAAGGTAGCGCCAGCCAGCACTTTGCCGGTATTGAAGTCCGTTTTCGTTACTGAAACAGAGCCGTAAGGAATATCAAAGGACACCGTTACGGATTTGATCGGATACGGAAGTCCCTCGATGGGAATCAACAGCTTCTGGATTGCCTCATACGGGACGCCAACCACAAATCCAGCTTCTTCATCCGGTGAAGACATGGATTCTGCTTTGAAACTGAAAGAGGAAACAGAGGAGGAAATGGTGATCGTGTCTCCGCTGTTCAGATAGTAATAGCTGCTGTCCGAGCCGTAAGTATTGCCGGTGACGGTGCCATAGGATTTACTGATACGAATCAGATCGGCATCAGTCGTCAGCGTGACCGTGCCAACAGTTTTTCCACCGACAGATGAAACACTCTTGTTTGACACAGTGATCTTGCCAGTCATGGAACCACGGGCAATACCATTGGCAGCAAGCCAGCGGGCGTATTCCAGATAGACAGCCGGAGCGTTGTTGCTTGCTGCATAGAACTCATCCATATCCCAATAATCGCGCACATACTGCGAGCCTTCCAGCTGTTTGATCACTTCGCGGATCGCAAACTGCCCAGCGACGCGGCTCCAGGTGCGGTTGTCGGAATCAGAACGGTCAAGCTCCATGAAAGGAACGGTATGGCGCAGCACCCAGCCAATAGCATGCATGGTGGATTCCTTATACATGACGCCGGAATAACCGGGGGTATTCATGTAGGAAGCGAGGTCTACCACGGTGTAAGGGCCTGTAGGCTGATTGCTGCCACCTGATACTCGCTCACCGGGACCAGGCAGCAGATGTTCCAGGCAGTACACTGTGTATCCTTCCAGATAGTGCGGAGTGGCGTAAATCTTGCCGTGACCGGGCAAGGTTGCAATCTGAAGATATTCGCTGTCCCTGCCGGAACTACCATGCAAACCGGTCTGACCGACATAGAAGTTGCCCAGAGATGCACTGATGTCACGCAGGGAAAAGCCGTTCATAGGCGTCGCCCGCAGCGCAAAGGTCATCGGAGCAAAAGGGAATGCGAAATCAGTAATGGTCAGTTCCGTGCCGTCTGTGCTGAATGTCTCATCCACCAGCACATAGATCACGTCAGTTTCCGTCCATTTCAGTTGCCCATTCGCATGCGTGTCGCCGTACAGATAGCGTACCAGATACCAGTTGTGACCCAGGGCATCCTGCTCGATGGACTCAACTTGCACAATGGCGTCGCTGACAAAATAACCAAGGCACAGATCGCCTTCGTAATCATCTGCAGCGCTGTCATCTACGCCAAGGAAAGCCCGCGTGTCGGTAGAAACCAGCACAAATGCGCCCTCGTCAGCCAGTACCTGTTCATCGGGCAGCTCATCCTCAAAGAACAGTTCTTCTTCGTCAGGCGCAGTGGGCTGCTCAACAGGTACTTCGGGTTCTTCGGGAAGTTCGACGGGCGGCAGTTCTTCCACATAGGGAGTCTCACCGCCTACTTCAAAGATCGCCACTTTACCATCACCCACAAACACCAGCGCGAAATCTGTGGTCAGTGCGATTTCGTCCAGAACAGCTCGTTCCAGAAGGGTATCGGGAAGATCATCGGCATAGGCATAAGCCGTCAGCGCTTCGCCGCCCGCAGTCAGGAACTGCACTTCGATGATGCACCAGTCGCCTTCGTCCATGAAGTCAGTAGCCAGCAGCACACCGGCATGAACGGTGAAGATGTGTTCACTCATATCCGGCGTGTTGTATGCGTCAAAGCTGTTTTCAGCCAGCAGGTAGGCATAACCATTGGCATCAATCGCCGCCTTGACGGGATTTTCAATCATGATGGGTTCATCCATAGGCTCATCTTCCGGGAGAAAGTCATCCACAATCGGCTCATCTTCAACGGGCGGAATCTCTGTTTCCGCGTCTTCTGTCGGAACATCAGGAATCTCGATTTCTTCGTCCGGCAGTGTTTCCTCCGGCAGTTCCTCAAGCGGCTCATCATCCGTTACGGGCTCGTCGCCGGAGGGTTCCTCGGTTTCCGTTTCAGGATCGACGTCATCAGTTGGAAGATCTCCAGTACCGTCATCAGCGGGCGGATTATCTTCGGGAAAGGTGGCATCTTCGTCATCCTCCATGGGAATCTCAGGTTCAGTTGCCATCTCATCCTCAATGGGTGGAAGCTCTGTTTCTTCATCAGGCACAAGCGGCTCGTCGGGGACTTCTTCAACAGGCTGCTCGTCCTCAATAACAATTTCTTCGCTCTGCTCGATCACCGTGTCCGTAGGAGTGGCAATCGTTTCAGCGATGGACGGAGCCGGGAGGCCAGTCATCAGCATGGCAAAGGACAGCAGAATCGCCAATGCCTTGATCAGAGTTGTTTTTCTCATGGGTTCCTCCTTGTTGTGTTGTAGGTCACTGCTGGACAGCCATCACCACAAGCTGACCATCTTCGGAATTGTAATCGCGGTCACAGGTGATCAGGGTGAGAATATGATCGTCCGTTGTGACAGAAACGCCGGTATTGTACAGCGACCATTCCAGCGCACGATCCAGGAAAGCCTGATACTCATCTGCAGAGGCAAAATCCGCTGCAGAAGCATCCCAATCGGATTCGCGTTTATTGATGACGGCGAACACGGTATAGCTGCGGGAGCCATGCAGGGTATCCAGATGGATGGTGGCATGTTCGTTTCGGAAAGAGGCTTTCTTGTAGTTGTGCAGGGGCTGGAACATGGTGGTGGAACGGCTGCGGCGCATGTGGTGGCCATAGATGGCGATGTTATCGCTGGGTGCTGCGTAATCCGTGCGGCCCAGAGAGAACAGACAGCCGATGATGCTTTCCTCGCCGGTAAAGGTGTGATCCAGGTAGTAGTCCACGTCGTTGGTCAGCACAACGGGATAATCAATATCCGTGCCGGGAATCTGAAGCCATGCAGCGAAATCGCTGTTGGCCGCTTTACAGGCAGCAAGATCTGCGCCGGTGAAACCAGGTGCTGCTTCCTTGGGGGATTCGGGCAGGTTCACCGGCTGAAGGATCTGCTGTTCCGGTTCAGTGGGCTGGACAGTCAGCGGCGGAACCACCGTCACCGCAGGTTCGTAGATCTGATCAGCAGACTGGTCAGGCTGCTCTTGTACCGGCTGCTCCTGGTCGGGTTCATCCTGCGTGACAGGCGTCTCTTCGGTGGTGGTATCATCAGCAGGCAGTTCATCCTGCTTGGTTTCAGGGTTTTCCTCGGTGGTAGGCGGCTGCTTCAGCTGTTCAACCAGCGCTTCGTAAACCTCGGCACCGGTGCTGATTTCGTTCTCCTGCATCCACAGGGAACCGGCAATGGCGGCAACACCTGCCAAAATCAAAATGACCGCCAGAACAGCGGCCATCGGAAAGCGACGCTTGGGATGCTTATGCTGGGACATACTTAATCCTCCTTGCAAAACAGATATGGATGGTCGTGACGCACACGGGCGTCGTAGTAGTTGGTCATGGTGCCGGTGGCGTTGTACAGGGTGGTCAGCAGATACGACTTGATATTGCCCACACGGCTTGTCGTTCTGCTCAGGCAATCGAAGACGTACTGCAGGTGAGAACTTCTGAACTTGAGCAGCCGTTCTCGTACCAGATCGGCAGGAAGCTCCTCGCCGGAAATGGTGAAGTACTGCGCTTTGGAGCAAAGGACTTCAACGATCAGGTAGACGATTTCATCCAGACGTTCTTGTTCATACTGCTGGCACATGACGTCATATTCGATGTGACCCTGCACCAGTGCTTTGTACTGTGCCACCATGCTGGGTTGCTCGCGCTCACGCATTGATTGATAAGGGATTGATTGATAAGGATTTGCTGCATAAGGAATTGATAAATCAATATTTTCTTTATGCGTGTTTGATCTATGAGTATTTAATAGCATTGGATTTTCCTGCGTAGGATGACCCAATGTAGGTTTATCCTGTGTAGGATTACCCTGCGTTGGATTCTCCTGTGTTGGATTTTCCAACATAGGTTCTTCCAACGTTGGAGAAGCCGGTACAGGTTCTTCTGCAACGACTGGCTTCTGCGGATTCTCATAGACAACGTATTCCATTTCGCCCAGATGCCCTTTTTCATCGCGGATACGGTTGCGAACAACATACCCTTCACGTTCCAGCTCATGCACAGCCATGCGGATGGCGTCTACACCCTCAACGCTGATCTGTGCCAAACCCGCCAGAGTATGCACCCAGTTATCCGGCAGAGAAAGCAGCAAGCTCATTAAGCCCTTGGCTTTCAGTGTCAGGTTCTTGTTTTTCAGATGATGGTTGGACATGACGGTGTAATCCCTCGTTTTCTCGATCCTGAAAACAGCCACATTTCATCCCTCCTTTCTTTCGGGGTATGAAAAAACGCCCATCACACAATCGTGAGGGCGTTATCTCTCCTGGGAGTGCTGGCGACGATTGTACCAGCCTTCCAGCAGTTTCAGGATCACCTGTTCCATCTGCTGGGGCGTGTAGCTTTTCGGGAAATACTTGTGCAGCTTATCGCTGGTGAGCGTTACCCTGTCAAGCTCGTTTTTCTTCTCCTCGGACATGATGGCGCGCATCACGTCGATGGACAGATGACCTTCCTGGCTGAATTTCTTCAGCCGCTGCGCCTGGGAGAGGGATGGTGTGGCCTGTTCGCTGTCCATTGCGTCCAACAGCTCAACCTGTTCTTCCGGCTTGAGGTAGGAGAGTTCGACCGCCGGATTAAAGGCGATCTTGCGCTCGTCCACCATATCCAGAAGGGGCGGAATGAGTTCAGTCAGACGGATGAAGCGCTGCAACTGCTTGACGCTTTCACCGGCTTGTTCAGCGACAATGACGTTGGAACGGCGATTATCGAAATCCGGGTCAAGTTGGCCCGCATTTTCTTTTGATGGCCGTCCGGCCTTTCTCCGCACGGCTTCCAGCTTCATCCGATACGCCCAAGCACGTTCGCTGGGCAGGATGCTCTCACGCTGAAGATTGGAGTCAACCATGATGATGGTGGCTGCATCGTCATCCAGATCGCGGACGATGACGGGCATCGTGTCAAGTCCGGCGATTTGGCTGGCATGGTGCCGCCTGTGACCGGCAACAATCTCATAGCCGCCTTCTTCCCGAGGACGCACAATGGCAGGAACCAGCACACCATGCTCACGGATGCTTTGTGCGGTATCCTGCATTTTCTCATCATCCACCACTTTGAAGGGATGATTCCTGAAGGGGTGCAGTTCTGACAAGGGCAGCTCCACAACCCGTTCTCGGTTGGTATTGGATCGGCTTTCCTCCGTGGAAAACAGATCATCGACTGG
>JAZQHO010000077.1:0-1727 GCA_045540635.1 Candidatus Limiplasma sp. | reverse complement strand
CAGCAGATGACCGCCTACAAGACGGAAATGAATCTATTGCAGAACGTGGTTACGCCCATTCTGCGCAAGGTGATCCAGCCCAACATGGTGATCGATCAGGAAGCCACGGAAAAGCTGCGCGATGAAGCGCGCAGCGCTGTGGAGCCCGTCATCTACAAGCAGGGGCAGAACATCGTTCTGGCCCGCGAAAGAGTTACCTACAACCAGCTGGAGATGCTGCGCAGCCTCGGCCTGCTGGATAACGACAATGTGGATATTATGATGTATGTCAGCGCCATTGTAATGGTGCTGGTGGCTATCGGCATCCTGCTGCTGGTGCTGCATCTGTTCTGCCCGGAGGTGCTCCGGCAGCCCAACCGCATGCTCATCCTCATGCTGGCGGTCTGCTTTACGCTGGGCATCTCTGTGCTTGCCAAGCTGATCAATGCATATCTGATGCCCACCCTGCTGTGCGTGATGATGGTCACAGGCCTGTTGGGTGCCAGAGAGGGTCTGGCGGCCTGCCTGAGCATGACGGTGATCGTAGGCACCCTCGCCACCGGCAGCGAGAGCACCTTCAGCGCCCAGACGGTCAACATCATTCTCACCACGCTGATCGGCGGTATGGCAGCGCTGATGATCGTGCGCCACAAGCCCAACCGTCAGCAGATCCTGCTGTGTGGCATCATTACCGCTGTTGCCAATGCGGCGCTGATCCTGATCGTGGGCTTTATGACCAACACCTCCCTGCACGACGTGGCAGCAGATGCCATCTGGAGCGGCGCTGCGGCTGCGGGTGCAGCGGTTCTGACCATTGCGCTGGATCCGTTGGTGGAGGCTATGTTCAACCTTGCCAGCCCCTCCAAGCTGATGGAACTGAGCAACCCCAATCATCCATTGCTGCGGCGGCTGCTCATTGAGGCATCCGGCACCTATCACCACAGCATCATCGTTGCCAATCTGGCAGAAGCTGCTGCCCAGAGCGTGCGTGCCAACCAGCTGCTGGCCCGTGCAGGCGCTTATTTCCACGATATCGGTAAGCTGAAGCGCCCGTTGTATTTCAAGGAAAACCAGCTGGGGGACAATCCCCACGAGCATACCAATCCTTATGTGTCCGCCGCCATCGTTACTGCTCACACCCGGGACGGTCTGGTGCTTGCACAGCAGTACCGCTTGCCTGCGGAGATCCAGAGCATCATTACCGAGCACCATGGCGATACCCCGGTCATGTATTTCTACCACAAGGCTACCCAGCAGGCCCCAGACGGTGGTGTGGATGTGGCCGATTTCCGCTATGACGGCAAGCGTCCCCAGACGAAGGAAGCCGCCATCATTATGCTGGCGGATACGGTGGAGGCGGCTGTGCGCAGCATGGCCAACCCCACGCCGCAGGCGATCGAAGAGTTCATCCACAAGCTGGTGCGCAGCAAGCTGGACGACGGCCAGCTCAACGAAGCACCGCTGACTTTGCAGGATATCGAGCGCATTTGTCAGGCGTTCACCACGGTGCTCAAGGGCGTGTTCCATGAGCGCATCGAGTATCCCTCCATCAGCCCCGCAGCAGCTGCCAGAGTAAACGCCAGTATGAAGCAGAACGAAGAAACGCATACCGAGAGCCGGGTGGAAGCAGTCGAGCTCCGCCGGGTGGATGCAGAGGAGCCGGCCAAGGTGGCACAGCCTGTGGCGACAAAACCCACGGCAGCCCAGCCTGCTGCTGCTCCCGCAGCCCAGCCCGCTGCTGCTCCCGC
>JAZQHO010000076.1:0-8525 GCA_045540635.1 Candidatus Limiplasma sp. | reverse complement strand
ATGGAGCCGGTGTACTGCTTCGGCGGGAGGGAATACCCGGTGCGCCCCGGCGATGTGCTGCGCATGGGCGGGCAGACCATCGTCACCCTGAGCCGGAAAGAGAGCCTTGGCTTTTATCTGCTGGGCGGCAGGGCGTACCTGTGCGACCATCCCCTGTACATGGATGGAGACACGCTGAAATGCGAGACCGAGGACGGCTGCGCCACCCTGCGCGCATGGGACGGCGAGGGCTGGCAGACCCGTACCCAAGGCAGCCCCCGCAAACCCGTGCCCGTAGCCTTCCGGCAGGTGGGCGTGGGGCGGTATGTGCCGGAGATCGCCACGGAGCAGCTCGCCGGCTGCAAACAGGTGCTCCTGCGGCTGCGCTACACCGGCGACGTGGGGCATGCCTTCATCGGCGGGCAGATGATCAGCGACAACTTTGCCAACGGCGCAGCATGGGACATCCGGCTGGATGACCGCCGGGAGGCTCTTGAGAAGGAACCGTTGGTCATCTACATCACACCCCGGAAAAAGCATGTTACGGTGGATGTATCCTCTGCCATGGCAGGGCGCATGGAAAAAGCCGAAGGCCTGACGGCGGAGCTGGAGAGCGCCGGGCTGGTGCAGGTGGAGGAGCTGGTGTTTTAAAGCAGCCCGGGCAGCGCCCCGGACAAACCAACAGGCCGCAGGGCATACCCCCCCGGAGGGGGGGCCCTGCGGCTTTTGCATTGCGCTGCATCTTTTTTCGGCATTGCACTGTATCGGCGTGTCCGAGCCGATTTTATAAGGATCTCCGCCTCTGTAATGAATGCCGCTAACGCTTGAAAACATTGACTCTTATGCGGGGTCGCGCAGAATGAAAACGACTGCTTTTCACTGCGGACCCATACGCCAATGGCGTAAAAATGGAGTAGAAAATTTAACGGATTTACAGAGCAAAAGGGCCACCAATACACAAGAGAAAACATACGACAACAGGCATGACCAGCTTCGGTCATGCCTGTTGTTTTTACATTTATTTGATTACTTGCTGCGCCTGTGTCAGCAATTCTTGCGCCTGAGAAATCATGGTATTGTATTGGTTTTCAAGGCTTCTGATTTTAGCAGATATACCCTTTTGATCATCAAGATTAGCAGGCAGTTCAATTACGATGCTGTCTACTTGTTCCGGTGTAAGCTCAATCAGACCTGTTGATCCGGTAAACAGGCGATTGATCTGGAGTGCGCCAAAGCTGTACCGCAGATAATCTGCCAAGAAGTATGGATCAATCTTTTGCACATCAACCCAAATTATTGTTACATGACCATCTGCAATGGCGGGGTGGTCTGCATCATATACACACGCTTTACCAAGCGTGCCATCACCTGTTGAAGCAAGCAAAACATCGCCCTTTTGAATTAAGTTTGGGTTGATTCCTTCGGCGTTGGCTTTTTCCACATATTCATCGTATGCAGATTTTTCAATCCAGTCAGCGCCCTCAAGCACTAATGTACCAAACCGGCTAATATTACTACCAGCTTTGATAACAACCGCAAAACCTTCATCCTCATCAACATAACTATCGGAACTAGGGCTTCCTCCTCGTGATGTTTCAATTTAAGAATGCATATAACTGATAAAAACTTACAAATTTGAAGAGATAAATTTTTGTCTGGTGAATAGACGATTTTGGAAGCGTTGTAAACCAAGGGGTTAGTGCGCCCATTCGCACCCTTGAGGTGGAATATGCGCTATTATTTCGAGTCCGGGTCGCTGTCTCTTACCCCACCAGCGCTTTCAGAATGTCCATGATCTGATCGTATTTGATGTCTGCCGCGTAAGCAAACTGCTTGCGGTATTTCTCCCACATGGCGCGCAGCTCCGGGCTTTCTTCGATATTGCGTAGGATCTCCGGTACATCCGCAATCTGCCCCGCAGTGCCGCGATGGTTGGCCGTTGCGCTCAAAGCCTCGGTAAACACAGCCTTGTCGAATTTCTGCGTTGTGGTCAATATGTAGGCATCGTAAAAATCTCTGGGGCGGGTGTTGAACACGCCGCGACGCAGGATGGTTTCCACTTTCTCCGCCATAACAGTTTCAATGTTGTATGCCCACAGCTCGTAAGACTTCTCATCGTCAAAAATCTCGGAGAAGTTGTACTGTACCGCATGGGGCGTGATGGCATCACCGGTGGATACATCAATGCTCAGCGGAGTCAGCAGCGTGTCAAATTTGGCGTTCAGCATCACGCGGTAGCCGCCATAAATATCGTCCTCCCGAATGGGAGTGATGCTTCCGATCTCAAATACCACGCCATCGTCAAAGAAGATGGCACAGACCTGTTCCAACGCACTGCGGATCGCATCCGGTGTGAGGGGCAGGTTTTTCAATGTGGTGTCCAGATCCATGGTAGCCCGGTTGTCCAGACCGACAATCGCTGCCACCAGCATACCGCCTTTCAACACAAACTTCTCTTTGTGTTCGGAGACGGACAGGCGCACCAGCAGACGCTCGAACATATAGTTCTGCAAAATGACCTGTGCCGGGATATTCTTCTGCTTTGCGATGTTGCGGATCTTCGCTTTCAGGCTCATTGCTTTACTCACAGAAGCACCACCAAATACTGCCGCAGGACATTTGCCACGCGCATCTTTTTTGCATAAGAGTGAAGTTTGTTCAAATCCTTTTTGGGGCTTGCCGCATATAGCTTCAAAGCGGCGAGGAAGGTTTCTGTCCCCACTTTGCTGCGGCTGCGGATCATATCGCAGATCGTGCGCTCAAGGTCATATGCCGGCACTTCATTTCCGGCAGGGGTGGTCAGCGTAGTTCGGCCAAGATCGAACAGTTCCGGTTTGATATGATATACCTTGCACTCTGCCTTGATTGACAAAGAAGGTGTGCATCCGGTAGGGGCTGTAACGGTATGTTCAAACGGTGTGCGATCTGAAATGCCATGGAGGAACAAAGCCGTTTCGTGGGAAAAAATGATCTGGTCAGAACGCTTGCTGATAGAAAGCAACTCGTCCTGCAGTTCTTCCGGAAGAATGTACTGTCCTCTTGCCACGCGATGAATTTTTTTTTCCTTGCAAAGCTTATAGAGCATGTTCTTCGATACTCCGCGCTCTGCGGCGATTTTGGTTTCGATAATGCCGCCATGATCCTTTGCAATGCTTACTAATTCGTTCATGCTGTTCATTCGCTCACCTCGCGGTAACTAATTAACAATATCATACATGATATTATGACCGAAGTCAACCAAACGAAGACTTCGGTCATAATATTTTTTATAATTTTATGATTGAAGTGAACTTTTGCGAGTTAACAAGGGCTTGGGATATTCCCAAAATCGCCGTGTGTACGGACACCGGCTGTGCTTGCTATTCTCACAAATTTCATAGTGGACTACACCGAGCAGAAAAAGTTAGCCGCTGCCGTCAGCAGAGCAGCCGCCAACATCAATCATATCTGCCGCAGGATCAACCAGACCGGGCATTGCTATGCGGATGATGTAGCTGAGTTGAAGGCCAGACAATCTGAGATATGGCATTTGCTGAAACAGAGCCAGAAAGACGAGATTCCACCATAACGGGATTATCCATACATGGATTTTCCGTCACCGGTTTTTCAGACGATGGATAAGCTGACGCTCCGGAGCGTTCCGTTATTGGACTTCCGGACGCCGGACAAACCAACAGGCCCATATCCCCCCGGAGGGGGAGCCCTGCGGCTTTTGCATTGTGCTGCATCTTTTTTCGGCATTGCACCGTATCGTTTTTTCCGTCTGCGGGCACACTGAGAATACCTACCATCAGCGGAAAGGATTGGTGCCATGGAACGCTCCCACTGCCTGCTGTGCGGGTGCGAATACCCCGCCGGGCTCAACATTATGGATTGCTTTCTCTGCTTCCCCTGCGAAAAGCGGCTCATGCGCATGGCAGCCGCGCAGGTGCCCCGGCAGACCCGGAACCGGCTGCTGACGCTGTACTGCTCCCGGGGATCATAAACAAGCCGCAGGGCGGCGGTGCGGCGCTGTGCCGTTCCCGCTGCCCTGCGGCTTTCGGTTTATTTGTGGTACCGCTCGCCCGCGTTCAGCTTGGCGGCACGGTAGAGCTGCTCCATCAGCATCACCCGGGCCAGCTGATGGGGAAAGGTCATGGCGCTCATGCTCATATGCTCCTGCGCCCGGCGGGTCACGGCTTCATCCAGCCCCAGAGAGCCGCCGATGACGAAGATGATGTCGCTCTTTCCTTCCACGAACAGGTTCTGCAGCTTCTGCGCCAGCTTCTCGCTGGTAAGGCCCTTGCCCTCGATGCACATGGCGATCACATACGCCTGCGGGGGAATTTTCTGCAGGATGCGCTCCCCCTCTTTCTTCTTGACCGCATCGCACAGGGCAGGGCTGGCGTTCTGTGGCTCCCGCTCATCCGGCAGTTCGATGATATTGACCGGCATCAGGCGGCTCAATCGCTTCTGGTATTCCTTCACCGCATCGGCAAAATAGCTTTCCTTCAGCTTGCCCACGCACAGAATGGATACGCTCATAACGGTTTCTCTCCTTCGGGAAAGGTAAGGGCAACAAGGGTGGCATCCACCGTCACCTTGCGGAAGAGCCGCTCCCAGTAGGCGGCATCGCCATCGGGCAGCACCAGCAGGTACAGGCCCTCCTGCTCCTCCACCGATTCCACCCGGTGCGTACGGCCCAGTGCATCGGTCAGGCAGGCTCCCGCGGCTGCCAGCCGGGGCAGCCCCTCGGCACGGGTCTCGTCCATGCTCAGCAGAACCACGCCCACGGGCAGGGTCATCACTTCGTCCAGCAAACGCAGCTCCATGCTGCACCTCCTATGGCATACGGTACAGGTATCCGGTCTGGTACCTGCCCGCCACATGCAGTGTTACATCCCGTCCGATCTGCGCGCCTGCCTGCGCCAGCGCACCGTAGGTGGTGCGGTACGCCAGATCGGGGTCGTTGTTCTCGCTGCTGAGATGCCCCAGCAGAAAATGTTTTGTACCGGCAGCTGCCAGCTGCACCGCCGCCTGCGCACCGCTTTCGTTGCTCAGGTGGCCTTTTTTGCCAAGGATGCGGTTTTTCAGCGTCATGGGGTAGTGGGGGTTCTGCCGGAGCATATCCGGGTCGTGGTTGCTCTCCAGCAGCACCAGCTCCGCACCGCTGACCGCCGCCTGCACATTGGGGGCGAAATGCCCCAGATCGGTGGCAACGGCAATGGAGGTACGGGGCAGAAAAAAACGGTAGCCCACCGGCTCGTTGGCATCGTGGGGGATGGCGAAGGATGCTACCTCCATGCCGCTGAGGAAAAAGCTTTCGCCGGGGGTGATGCGCATGCGCTGGTGTGCCGGGATGGCGCCCACGGTATGCTCCATGCCCGCCCACGTACCCTCAGTGGCGCAGACGGTGATGCCCAGCTTCCGTGCCAGCGGGCCGATGCCCCGGATGTGGTCGCTGTGCTCGTGAGTCACCACCACCGCCCGGAGCCGGGAGGGCTCCAGATGGGCATCGGTCAGCGAGGTGAGCACCTGTTTGCAGCTCATGCCGCAGTCGATGAGAATGGCTCCCGCATCGGTCTCCAGATAGGCGGCATTGCCGCTGGAGCCGCTGAAAAGGGTGCAAAAGGTGATCAAGGCAGTTGTTGCTCCTTTGTTTATGAGGAATTTTTGTAGGGTTTTGCTGCTGATTGAACGACCGGGCCTCAGGCTGCCCCGTCAGGGGCTGAGGATGCCGTCCAACCCCCTCACAGCTTCCGGTTCATAATCGAAATGATCAGACTGCCGTCGGTAAAATACCCCGCCAGCGTACTGGCCTCCACCGCCTCCCGGAAGCCGGGGATGGGCACCACGCTCTCCAGAAGGGGCAGCAGGGTGAGCAGGGCGAAGCACATCAGCACGCCGGACAGGAGCCCGAACACGCCGCCCACGATGCTGTCCAGCTGCTTGAGCACGGGGAAGCGGAACACGGCCCGGAGCAGGTTGCCAAAGATGCTCAGCGCCAGAAAGCAGGCAAGGAAACACACCAGAAAGCACAGCACATTGATGCTCACGCTGATGACCGTCTGGTTGACGTAATCGCCCACGTTGGTGGCCAGATTGCCCAGCGGGCTGAACACCTGCCCCGCCAGATTATGCCCCAGCAGCGTGCCGATGGGGTTGGGCAGATCTGCCCGCTGCACGATGGCGGTGATGTTCTCCGGGCTGAGGGCGGAGACCAGCCGGTTGCTCAGATCCAGATCGCCCAACAGGCTCTCGGAATCGGTGAAGGAGGAGATCATGCGGATGATCTCCGGGTTGCCGCTGACCACATCCGCCAGCTTGGGGTAGAGAAAAAAGCTGGCTGCAAACGCAAGGATGCCGCTGCCCAGATTGAGCACCGAATGGATGAAGCCCCTGTACAGGCCGGACAGCAGACCGCAGCCCAGAATGACCAGAATGATGATATCCACAATGTTCATACGCCGTTACCTCCTGTCGGTGATGGTAAAGCCCTGCGGCAGCGTGACCACATAGATCTCCTCGCCGCAGGCCACCAGTGCCCTGCCGCCTGTCAGCGTGCCCAGCAGCTCGGTGACGGGTGCATCCAGCGGCAGGTCGAAGGCGGTGAAGCGGGTGTCGTTCATCCCGGCACGGTACATCGTATCGCCGGAGAAGGCATAGATGGTCTTGTTCCACACCGCTGCGCCCACGCAGTTGACGGGCAGGGTGTAGCGTTTGTCCTTACCGCCGCTGAGCAAGCGCAGGGAGGTAATATCGAACATGTTCTCGGTCTGGTCGGTGGGGGCAAAGAGCAGCAGCGCATCGCCCCGCTCCGGTACCTCTGTATCCAGCAGCCGCCAGCCGTAGACCAGCACGCTGGAGGTGATATCCTCGTTGCCGCGGTAGTCGAAGGTGAGCATCTTGCGGGTGTTGATGACCCGCAGCTTGTTGTTCTCGTACAGCACCGAATAGGTGATGGGCTCGCCCAGCGAAGCCTCGCCGGTATTCATCCTGCCCACCTCAAAGGTATTCATAATGGTGTTGGGCGCAGTGCCGAATACATCCAGTGCCAGCGTCCACATATACTGGCCGTTGGGGCCGTAGAAGCCCAGATCCAGCATGATCAGCTTGTTGTAGGCATCGGCTTCCTCGTCCATGTGCCCGCCCTCGTGATCCTTCACCACCAGACGGGGGCTGTCGGTCTCACCGATCACGGCACCTACATACTGCTTGCCCACACGGGCAAACTGGATCTCTTCGCCCAGATTGTCGTTAAAGCTGGAGTTGCCGTCCTGGTCCAGAATAAAGATGGTGCTGCCGGACCATGCGGCAATGGTGGTATCATCGCAGTCGAAGCCTGCGGCGGGGCCTACCTGAAACGACCAGCGCGCCGAGCCCGTGGAGGACATGCAGTGGATGTTGAGACCATCGTAGTACAGCACGTTGTCGCCGAAGGTGCGGATGCTCTCGTTGTAGTTGCAGGGCATCCTGAAAACGCTGACGGTGGTGGAAGGCTTTTCCCTGACCAGTGCAGACACCAGCCACACCACCAGCCCGATGATCGCCAGCACCGCCACGAGGATCAGGATGGCGACTGGCTGGCTGAGCTTGCGTGTGGGTTTAACTCTTTGCATAATACATCTCCAGACTATGTATGGTGGTATGGAGCAGCGCTCCGGCTTCCGGACGGCGCATCAGGGTGCGGGGGTCTGGTAAACGGTGGCCGGGGTGGGCTCCGGGGTCATGGTGGGTGCGGGGCTGGGCGTTGCCGCCGGATCCGGGCTGGGGGTGGGGGTATTGGCTGCCAGCACATCCGCATAGATATGCTCCAGTGTTTTGATGCCGGCCTTGCCGTCCGGGTAGAGGCCGTTGGCCTTCTGGTAGGCTTTGACCGCATTGACCGTGCCCTTGTAGTATGCGCCGGTCACGGTGCCGGTATAGAAGCCCAGATCCCGGAGCTTGCACTGGAGCCAGTACACATCCTCACCGGTGGATTCCCTTTGCAGTTTGCGCAGAGGCATGGGCGGCAGCTTGTCGGCTGCGTAGGCCGGCGCCACGGTGGGTACGGGCGTGGTGGCGGGCCACATGAGCTCCTTGTTGAGCCGCGGCTGCTTTACGGCGTAGCGCAGCTCCTCATCCAGCGGCAGATCCTCGGTGATGTGGATGGTGGTGCCTGCCCGGATGTTCTCGTAGATCCACTTGGCATCGTTCACCAGAAGGCGGATGCAGCCGTGGGAGGCGCGGGAGCCCAGCTTGTTGTAGCTCTTTACGCTGAGGGCCATGTTATCCACCTCGTTGTAGATAACGCTGTGGAAGGCAATGCTGTCGTTGATGCGGGTCCAGTAGCGGGCATGGCTGCCGTAGAGGCTGAAATAGGCCCACTGGGCGCGCCGGCCGTTGGTGATGAAATCGCCCAGATCGCTGTCGGAGCCCACCATGCCGGTGGAGCAGATCATTTGCCGGACGGGGATGGTGTACTGGCCGTCCTGATCGACGGCGTAGACCTTTGTCACCTGATTTTTCACATCCACCACCACATAGTAGGGCACCACGGTGGGGGCGGGGGTGGGGCGGGGCGTGCA
>JAZQHO010000075.1:0-18963 GCA_045540635.1 Candidatus Limiplasma sp. | reverse complement strand
ACATGTTGTCTTCCTAAGACCGCTTGGCCCTCCGACTTCGCCACGCCTTGGCGGCGTGCCGGACGTGCATCACTCCAGTTTTGCGGTAAACTTGATCAGCGTCGCCCGGGGCGGATTGAACACCCGTCCGGGCAGCAGCTGCGCTGCCGGTGCGCCCAGACCGGGGGAAATATACTGGTTGAGGCTGTTGATGCGCTGCATGCCCACAATGCCTTCATCGTCCGGCAGCCAGCCGTGATCCTTCTCATAGATGGCGTTGCCGCCGGGCAGCCGCCAGCCGCCTGCGCACAGATCGCCGCAGAGCAAAAGGTCGATGTTCCGGAAGCTGAAGGGGTGCACCTCCTCGGACCATTGCAGGCTCTCCCGGATATAGTCCGTATCCAGCGGTGAATGGTTCACAGCGATCTGCAGATCCTGCGCCGTCATCTCCCGCATGGCGGTGCGGGTGCGCTCCATCACCTCGATGCGGTAGCACAGCGCACGATAGGTGGCTCCGCCCACAGGATCGAAGGGCATGCCCTGCGCCTCCATATCCGCCTTCTGATTGTTCAGACTGCCCAGCATGCCCTCCACATCCACATCGTAGAGGTACTGGGGGGTGAACCAGACCTTCTTCTTGCCCACCTGCAACATCTGCGGGCTGTCCAGATACACGGCACCCTGCTCCTGCGCCGCCAGCACCCACTTGGCCAGCACCTGCGGCGTGCCCCGGTTGGTGGTGAGCACCGGGGTGGGATCCTCGTCGCCTGCGATAAAATAGATGGGCGCAGCGGCGTTGATCTGCTTCAGGTTATGGATCAGCGAAAGAAAGGGCTCATACTCGCCGCTCTGCCCCACCATATCGCCGGTGATGATCACCGCCTTGTAGCTCTTGCCGTTGAGCATATCCTTCCACAGAGAAAGATCGCTGCCCAGCTGGGAGGCGTGCAGGTCGGAAATATGCAAAAGGGTGAGCCCTTCGTATGCCTTATCCAGCGACATAACATTCACCGTGGCGGTCTCCAGCTGCACACGGCGGTTGTAGCCGGTGTTGATCATCGCCCCGGCGGTAACAAGGCCGGCAATGAGCAGCACAAGAAACAGGAAAAAACCCAAACCGGGCCCCCTCTTCTTGTGTTCAACAAAAATATACCCCTTGTTGCGTCTGCCCATACTGCCCACCCCCATATCTTGTAGCTTCATCATACGTTGGAGAGGCGGTACAAGTCAACCGTGTATTTCTATATAAAGTATTACTCTTTTCCTATATTTTATAAGCTTTTGCGTTGAAATTATCACATTCGGTTACAAAAGATTGACACATGTAAATTCTGCCATTCCCCTGCGGCGGCAGCTTACTCCGGCAGCGTGACCCCCAGCCGCCGCAGATCTGCCCGGAGGGTCTGCGCATCGTGAAAGACCAGCCCCTGCCATCCGGCAGTGACCGCCCCTTCGATGTTCAGCGGCAGGTCATCGATAAACAGGCACTGGGCGGCCTCCAGCCCGAAGGTCTCCAAGAAGCGGCGGTAGATGCTCTGCTGCGGCTTTACCAGCCGGTGATCCGCCGACACGAAGCGCCCATCGAAGCACTCATGCCCGGGGATGCGCTCCCAGTAGCTGTGCAGGCGTGCGGATGCGTTGGAAAGCAGCAGCAGCCGGTAGCCCGCCGCCCTGCAATCCCGCACCAGCGCCTCCATGCCGGGCATGGGCAGGATGGGCTCATCCCAATGGAGGATCAGGTTCTCCAGCGCCCCGTGCAGCCGCTCCGGCACACGCAGCCGCACTTTCTCCAGCGCCTGCTGCTCCGTAAGGCTGCCCCGATCCATCTGCACCCATTCCAGCGAGCGGAACAGCTCCCGGTGCAGCAGCGCCGCATCCGCCGGAGATTCCACCCCGGCACGGGCGATGAACAGTGCGGGATCAAAACGGATGAGCACATTGCCCATATCAAAAACGATGGTACGGATCATGGTTTTGGGCCTCCTTTGTGTGCAGGGCTGCGCCGCCCTGCCCCTTTTCTGCCAACATTATAGCGGGCTGCGGAGCCGGTTGCAAGCACCCGCCGCCAAAGCCCATCCATTTGGGACAACACAGCAAAAAATGATAGGTTTTTGCATTGACACCCCCTGCAAAAAAGAATATGATGAAATCGGAACCATTGCATCTTTGCCGAAAGGAGGAGCCCATCGTGGACGCGGACCCGTATAGTTGCGAAACCATGAACCCCGTACAACCGAACAGGCTCCCGGCAGAGGATGCGGCAGCGATGCATGCATAGCCTTTTTCTGCGTGTGTTTGCCACCCGCAAAAACGTACCGCCTGCCTTGAGCCGCCGCCGATGACCGGCGAAAGAAAGGCAGGTTTTTTCGTATGAAAAGGATCTATCTGACCGTAGACGACCACCTGACCGAGATCACCACGCTGGAGAAGGGCTGCTGGGTGCACCTGCAGAACCCCACCCGTGAGGAGATCAACGGTCTGACCGCCCGTTTTGCCCTCGACCCCACCTATCTGCCCGCCGCGCTGGACGAAGAGGAAAGCGCCCGCATCGACCGCAACGACGACCAGACCCTGATCATCGTTGACGTGCCCTACGTGGAGGCGGACGACAACGGCTACAGCTACACCACCGTGCCTATGGGCATCGTGATGGTGGATGATGTGATCATCACCGTCTCCACCCGCGACTCCTCCATCATTACCGATTTTACCGAAGAGCGTATTCGCGGCTTCTGGACCTACAAGCGCACCCGCTTCATCCTGCAGCTGCTCTACCGCAACGCCTCCCGCTATCTTGCCTACCTGAAGCAGATCGACAAGGCATCCTCCCAGGTGCAGGAGCGCATGCAGCACAGCCTGCGCAACAACGAGCTTTTGCAGATGATGGCGCTGGAAAAATCGCTGGTATACTTCTCCACCTCCCTCAAGGGCAACGAGATGGTCATGGAGAAGATGATGCGCATGGACATTCTGCGCAAGTACCCCGAAGATGCCGAGCTTTTGGACGATGTTATCGTTGAAAACCGGCAGGCCATCGAGATGTGCGTTATCTACAGAGACATCATGTCCTCCTCCACTGATGCGTTCGCATCCATCATTTCCAACAACCAGAACACTGTTATGAAGATCCTGACCAGCGTTACAGTGGTGCTTTCCGTGCCCACGCTGCTGGCATCGCTCTGGGGCATGAACACCCCTGTGCCCTTCCAGCAGTCGCCCTACGGCTTCTGGATCGTGCTGGGCATTTCGCTGCTGCTGGGTTCGCTGGCAGCAGTGGTGCTGTGGCGGAAACAGATGTTCTGAATGCACGTCCGCCCCGCCGGAGGGGGCTGGGTGGTATTGCGCTGCGCGCTCTCCCACCTGCCCCCTCCGGCGGGGCGTTCGCGCCAGTGGCTTGACAGACAGTTCCGCGGCTTAAAGGGGAAGGGGCCCTTCCCTTCCCCACGCCGCTCGCTTGGAGGGCCCGTCCTCGCAGGTGGAGCGCCCGCTCGCCCGCCCTTCGGGCGGTCGGCGTTCGTCCCCCTGCTGCGTTGCGGGCCCCGCTGGGCGGGGATGGGTGGCAACAGCGGCAGGCGGGAGGTTGCTGCTTGGGTAAGCGTTGCTTACCGGGTGGTGTCCAGCCCGCACAGCCTCCCCTGTGTAAGGGGAGGTGGCGCGTAGCGCCGGAGGGGTTGTTCACCCCCACACCACACACCACAGGAGGTATCCACCATGCAAACCGCACTCGTCACCGGGGGCAGCCGGGGAATCGGCGCTGCCATCGTCCGGGCGCTTTCTGCAAAGGGCTGGCAGGTGGCGTTCTGCTACCACAGCAGCGATACCGCCGCGCAGCAGCTGGCGCAGGAGACCGGTGCTGCCCACATCCGCTGTGATGTGACCGACAGCGCACAGGTGCGGGATATGGTCAAAACCGCCCTGCGGCAGCTTTCCCACATCGACCTGCTGGTGAACAACGCAGGCGTAGCGTGGCAGGGGCTGCTCACCGATATGACCGACAGCGACTGGCACACCGTGCTGGATACCAGCCTGACCGCCGCATTTTACACCAGCCGTGAGGTGATCCCCGGCATGGTCAGCCGGAGAAGCGGGCGCATCATCAGCATCTCCAGCATCTGGGGGCGGGTGGGAGCCAGCTGCGAAGCCGCCTATTCCGCTGCCAAGGCAGGGCTGATCGGGCTCACCAAGGCACTTGCCAAGGAACTGGGCCCCAGCGGCGTGACCGTCAACTGCCTCTGCCCCGGCGTGATCCGCACGGATATGCTGGCCTGCTACACGGAGGATGACCTGACCGCCCTTGCCGACGAGACCCCCCTGTGCCGCCTCGGCACCCCGGAGGATGTGGCAGAAGCCGTCTGCTGGCTGGCAGATGAGAAAGCCGCCTTCATCACCGGTCAGGTGATCGGGGTGGACGGCGGGTTCGGACAATGATCAACGACAAGAGAGATCAAACGGTGTTGTTCCGTTCGCACATACGTTTCCGTACAAGAGGTGCCACATGAAGAAAGCAAAAAAATACCTGAATGTCTTTATCTCCTACTCGCGCAGCACCGGTGCGAAGTATTTGTACAAGTGCATATCACTGCTGAAAGAATGCTGCCACGCTGCACCCACTCCGCTCGAAATCAGAATCGTGTTCGATGACCGATTTTTGAAGGCAGACGAAGATTTTTGGGAGGTGGCGCAGAAATTCTACAGCGCCGCCGACATCGCCGTGCTGATCGTAACACCCGAAATCAAGCATTCCAACAGCATCAGCAAGGAATTGGACTATTTGAAAATGTATAATACAGCTGTGCTGCCCATCCTGTTTGACGGCGATCTCAACTGTCTGCCTCAGGCTGTAGCATCATCGAAAGCTGTCGTATATACATCCGAAGAAGATACTGTTCTGCAAAAAACGATCATCGACATAATGGAAAGCCATGCCACCAAAACCCTCAATCCCGACATGGCAGCTATCCAAGCCGACAACGAACAAAATGGCTTCCAAGATGGTTTTTCTACACTTCTGATCAACGCCGCGCGAAAGGGTGCGGAAGATGGCATTGCCATCATCATAAAGGCAGTAACTGTTTGCGCGATCTGCACAGTTGCCATATGTCTGATCTCGCTGCTTTTTGGGAAATCCATCAACTGGCAGGAACTGTGGGACAAGATCATCGGTTTGCTGTAACCAACAGAAAGGCGGCAACCAGCAGGTATGATGTAAAGGAAGGAGTTATCCTACACTTTGCATCTTGTACACGAAACCGCAAGCCTTTGTTGGCATGCGGTTTCGTGTACCGCTGTGATAAAAGATCAGCGACAAACTTGAATCTCATGTTCTGTTGACATTCATACGTTTTGTTGCATTACCAATGGGAGAAGAAATATGTCTGAAGAATTATCGTATGAAAAATCTTGCGGAGCTGTTGTATATTGTCAAAAAGACAATGACATAAAATATCTTCTTGTATGCGAACACAGTGGATTTTGGGTCTTTCCAAAGGGAGGTATGGAAGCAGGAGAGTCCGAGAAGGAAACTGCTTTAAGAGAGGTCAAAGAAGAAACAGGTCTTGATATCACATTTGTTACCGGCTTTCGAGTAAAAGATGAACACAATCTTGCTCGTGAAGGCCGCCCCAATACCATCAAGCAAACCGTATACTTTCTTGCAGAATACAAAAACCAGCGCTTTGTTCCACAGAAATCAGAGATATCAAAAATTGCGCTGTTGGATTTCGAATCAGCTATGGCTACTTTGCAGTTTGATAGTTTCAAACATATACTGGTACAAGCACATAACTTTCTTACACAAAATGAGAGTATTCAATAATTTGGAAGCTTACGAAGCAAGCATTCCGATCGCTGTTTGCCGCCCGGGGAGCCGCAGGCGTGTTTTTCAACAATTTGAGCGGCTGCCCCACCTGCTGGCAGCCGCTTTTCATACGCCCCCGAAAGTCGGATATTTTTAGCTCATCAAATGCCGTGCCGGATACCCCCAAAGCCCGGGGCTTCATGGTATAATGGCAGCAAAGCCACACAGCTGTCACAGAACGGAGGTTTACCACCATGAACAATCAATGGCCCTTGGATACTGCTGTTTCCTTTGACCCCTACGCCGGTGAGCCGGATCGCGACGGCGATCAGGGCTATGAGATCCTGGAGGGCGGCAGGGTGTTTTTCCGCATCAAGGCACCCAATGCGCGGGAGGTCGCCATCGACCAGTTCGGCAACGTGCAGCCGCTGGAAAAGGTGAACGATGAGATGTGGGAGGGCACTGTCACCTTCGGTGAGGGCTTCAAGTACTTCTTTCTGAAGATCGACGGCGCAGATGTACTCAACCCCTACCTGCCCATCGGCTACGGCTGCTGCCGCCCCATGAACTTTGTGGATATCCCCGTTACCGGCGAGGACTGGGACGGGCTGGAGGGCATCCCCCACGGCAGCGCCGCCCGGCACTACTACCCCTCCTCCGTTACCGGCAAGGTAGAGAGCTGCCTCATCTATCTGCCGCCGCACTTCGATGCTGCCAAGAAATACCCCGTGCTCTACCTGCAGCACGGCTACGGCGAAAACGAGACCGGCTGGGTGTATCAGGGGCATCTGCTCCGCATTGCCGACCGGCTGCTGGCAGCGGGCAAAATGCAGGAGATGCTTATCGTGATGGGCAACGGCATGACCCAGATCAACTTTGCCAAAAGCGGGCGCATGCTCTTCCCCGAGGTGCTGCTGAAGGATCTGATCCCCTATGTGGAGAGCACCTTCAACGTCTATACCGACAAGTGGCACCGCGCCATGGCGGGGCTGAGCATGGGCAGCTACCAGACCAGCATCGTAACGCTTTCCAACCCGGAGCTGTTCGGCTATGCGGGCGTTTTCAGCGGCTTCCTGCGCTTCCCCCGGGGCGGCGAGGAGAAGCACCTTGCCCTGCTGGATAACCGCGCCGCCTTCAACGAAAGCTTCAAGGTGTTCTACCGGGCCATGGGTACCGAGGATCAGTTCTACAACAGCTTTGCCGCCGATGATGAAATGCTGGAGGGCAAAAATGTGAACATGATCCGCCGCACCTTCCCCGGCGGGCACGACTGGAGCGTATGGCGGCGCTGCATCCACGACTTCCTGCCCATGCTGTTCCAGGAGTGATCCCGCCCTCCCAAGGGCGCAACGCACACACACCCCTCTCCCCGGCCTGCGGGAGAGGGGCTTTTCTGTAGCTTCCGGGAGGCAATGTGGTTTTTTCCGAACGTTCGGGGAAATTGAGCCTTGTATTATTCAGCTTTTGTGGTATACTATGCGGAGTGCTTTTTGGGCATATGCTGTTGCAGATACAGCTGTTGGAACACCCCTGCCGCAGCCCCGGGCGCAGATACCGAACCTTTGCCCTCCCAGAGAAAGGAATGACCTGTCTTGGAACACATCCGCCGCAACGAGCGCATGGCTGCGCTGACCAGGCTGCTTACCGCCTCCCCCAACCGCATCTTTACCCTGTCGCATTTCTGCGAGCTGTTCGGGGCGGCAAAATCCACCATGAGCGAGGATATCGACCTGCTGAAGGGCGTTTTTACCCGCTTTGAGCTGGGGCAGCTGGAAACCGTCACCGGCGCTGCGGGCGGCGTGCGCTACCGCCGTGCCATCAGCCCGGAAAAGGCGCTCCGCTTTGTGGATGACCTGTGCCAGCAGCTCTCCACCACCTCCCGTGTGCTGCCCGGCGGCTTTCTCTACCTGAGCGATATTCTGAGCCAGCACGATCTGGTTACTGCCATGGGCACCATCATCGCCCAGCAGTACTACGACAAGCAGCCCGATTTTGTGCTGACCATGGAGACCAAGGGCATCCCCGTCGCACTGATGACCGCCGAGGCCATGGGGCTGCCGCTGGTCATTGCCCGCCGCTCCAGCAAGGTGTACGAAGGCCCTGCGGTGAACATCAACTATGTTTCCGGCTCCGGCGGGCACATCGAGACCATGAGCCTGAACCGCCGCGCCGTTACCGAAGGCACCCGCGCCCTGATCGTGGACGACTTCCTCAAGGCGGGCGGCACCGCCAAGGGCATGATCGACCTGATGGCGGAGTTCCACGTGGATGTGATCGGCACCGCTTTTGTGATGAGCACCGCCACCCCTCAAAAGAAGCAGATCGAAAACGACCGATCCCTGATGGTGATGGATGTGGATCCGACAGATCCGTCCACACTGACCGTGCGCCCGGCGGACTGGCTGGCAGCGGCGGGGAAGTAAAGGGCGGGGAGACTGTGCTGCTGACTTACCCAAGTTACCGCAGCCCCCATAAAAAATGAGCATCCGGCAGTGCCGGATGCTCATTTTTTCACTTTTTCAGTTTTTCTCAGCCCTGTGCGCCGGTGCTTTCCCCGTTCTGACGGTCGGTGGTGGCCAGCACCGCGTCCATATCCACGTTGATGGAATGCTCGGTCTTGACCCACACGTTCTGCTGGCGGTGCTTGAAGAGACCCACCAGATTCACAAAGCCGCCCAGACCCATGTTGATGAGGATGGACACGAAGATCGGGAAAACATCCTTCCACTTGGGGGTACGGTGGTTATCCAGATAATCGCCCACGTAGAACAGCACATAAATGCTGTAGAACATCACCAGCACGCTGACCAGGTTGAAGTTGAACATGGTGGCGAAGCTCAGGTGCAGCACCGCATCGGGCTTCCAGAGGCGCAGAAGCTCCAAAACGCCCAGCAGCAATGCCTCCAGCGTGAGCACGGCAAAGGGAGTCATGTTGTACATGCCCCAGAAGGTGCTCAGAAACTCCCAGAAGCTGATCTTGCCCTTTACCAGCGCACCCACCAGCCGGGGGGTGTTCTTGAAGGAGACGAACCAGCGGCCCTGTGCCCAGCGCAGGCGCTGGCGGGCGCAGGCACGCAGCTTGGTGGGCTTTTCGTCGTGGATGCGCACCTCGTTGTTCCACAGAAGGCGGCGGCCCTCGCAGATGGTCTCGATCTGCAATTCAAAGTCTTCGGTCAGGCTCATGGAGGTCCATCCGCCGCGGCCATGCAGATAATCCGCAGCCACGCAGAAGCCGGTGCCGCCGATGGCGGCATTCAGCCCCACCCGCTGCTTGGCATACTGCATAAAGCGGTTGGTGATGGTGTAGCTTACATAATCGGCAAAGGCCACCATGCCCTTGGAGTTCTTGCAGCCCAGATAGCACTGGATCACATCCGCCTTGCGGCCGGAGTCGATGTACTGGCTGTTCACCTCGCGGAACATGTTCAGGTCGATCATATTGTCCGCATCGAAGAACATGACCAGATCGTACTTTTCGTGGTAGTTGCCCATGGCGGTGAGCGCCTTTTGCAGAACGATGGGCTTGCCGGTGGGCTCGTCCTCGCTCTCCCGGCGGCTGACCAGCACATTGGCCCCAAGGCTGCGGGCGATCTCCTCGGTACGGTCGGTGCAGTTATCCGCCAGAATGACAAAATCGTACAGTTCTTTCGGATAATCCATCCGGTTCAGGTTGTCGATCATCGTGGCGATGACCTTCTCTTCATTATGGGCAGGCACCAGCACCAGAAACCGTGCCTCCGGCTCGTGATCCTGATAATCCTTGGTCTTGCGCTTGAAGCCCACAAAACTGAGCACGATTTGATAGATCATCAAAAACATCAGCCATGCGCTGAAGATCGCCAACAGTGCCTCAATGATCGCAATCGCGATATCCACGGTCAATACTTCCTTTCAACAGTACATAGGCAGCGGGTGCCCAATCAGTATTTATACTATAACAGCTGGTTTCTGTCAATGGATGTCGTAGAATGCGGAGTCGCCCACAAATTCCCTGAGGATGCTCAGCGGCGGGATCTCCTCCAGCACTGCGCCGTTTACCGGCAGAAAATAGTGCAGCATTTTCAAAAGCCGCCTTGCCACCAGCTGCTGGGGCGCAGAGGACGGGATCTGCAAAAGCAGCTCATAGGCCATGGTCTTGAGCACCGGCAGCTCGTAGTGCAGGGAGGTGTTGAACATCACATCCGCCCGCTCCTGATAGGGGAAGATCCACTTTTCCTCCCCCAGCCGCACCTTGGGCCACATATCGATGGTCTGGGCGGGAGTGGTGTTGCGCTTGCGCATATCCCGCACCATGCGGCGCAAAAGCCGCACATCCGTGGTGCGGATGCGGTTGTGGTCATCCAGATTGATGCAGCCCAGCGCGCTTACGTACACGCCGTACATCAGCTGCTCCGGCAGTTCGGAGACGATGCGGTCGTTCATGCCATGGATGCCCTCCACCAGCAGCAGCTCATCATCTGCCAGCTGCAGGCGGCGGCTCTCCTGCGCACGGCGTGCCACCGTAAAATCGTACAGGGGCATATCCACCGCAGCGCCGCTGAGCAACCCCTCCAGGCAGGCGGTCAGCAGCGGGATATCCAGCGCATCCACATGCTCCAGATCGGGGGTGCCGTCGCTCTCCAGCGGCAGGTCGGCGCGGTTGCGGTAGAAATCGTCCAGAGAGATCATGTGCAGCTTCTGCCCCAGCACCCGCAGGTGCACCGCCAGCCGGTTGGCAAAGGTGGTCTTGCCGCTGGAGGAGGGGCCGAAGATCATTACGATGCGGGCACGGCGGCGCAGAATGTCGTCTGCGATGGCGGCAATGGAGCGGTCGTGCAGCGCCTCGTTGATGCGGATAAACTCCCGCAGCTTGCCCTCCCGGATCATCCGGTTCACATCGGCTACGTTTTCCGCACCCAGTATGCCGCACCAGCGGCGGCTCTCGTCAAACACCTGCAGAAACTTCTTGCGGGGCGTGTAGGGTGCAGGCCGGTCGGGTGTCTCCGGCGCAGGGGCGCTGAGCACCAGCCCCGGGTGGTGGGGCTTGAGCTGAAAGGCGGTGATCATGCCGCTGGAGGGCAGCATGGCACCGTAAAAATACTCGCACAGCCCCGCCATGCGGTACATGGTCATGGTCTCCCGGGGGCGGTAGCGCAGCAGCTCCGCCTTATCCAGCCAGCCCTCTTTTTCGAAATGGTCAATGGCCTGCTGCCGCGTCCATTCCAGCTTTTCAAAGGGCAGATCCTCAGCCGCCAGCTGGCGCATATCGCTCTCCAGCGCACGCACCTCCGCATGGGTGAAGGGCTGCTCTCTGGGGCTGATGTACAGCCCGTGCCCCACCGAGTGCTGCATGCGCACCCTGCGCCCGGGGAACAGGCGCTTCAGGCTGGCAAGGAACAAGAACCGCAACGAGCGCTCATACAGGCGGCGGCCCTCTTCGTGCCGGTAGGTGAGCGGCGTAAGGTCGCAGTTTTCCACAAGCGGCGCGGAAAGCTCCACCACCCGCCCACCGCACAGGGCAGCCAGCGCAGGGGTCTCCGGGCACAGCTGATGAAGGGCAGCCCCCAGAAGGGTGCCCGCAGGGACGACCACCGTCCGTTCGGCACAGGTGATGCGGATGGTTTCGCTCATAGAACTGTTCCTCCGTTTACAAAGCACGGGGAGGGATCGATGAGGGCGCTGCCCGGAGGGAATATCCTTATGGATCAGGCATCCTCAAAGGGCATGTTGGAGCTCATGGCCCCGCTCAGATCCTCAACATCGAAATCGGCATAATCGCCGCGCTTGCGCTTGAGCTGGTACTGCAGCTCCTTGGTGTGCACATAGGCAGAGGTCTGCCGGTTGGCGGGCAGCACGCTCAGGTGCATGCCCTTCTGCCCATCGGGCAGCACGGCAAAGCGCACCTTGACGAACATGGCCCCGTGGTGCTTGCACTTGCTCAGCGCCACATACTTGCCCGCCGCCTGCGGGATCAGCTCGGTGATGCGCTCGGTAGGCTGGCCGCAGGTGGGGCACTTGGGGGTAAGCAGCTCCTTGCTCTCCATGGCCTCGGTAACAGACTTGACCGTATTGGTGGCACGGAAGCGGCTGCGGCGCTCGTTGTGGCTCAGCTTGCGGGGGTGCTCCTCGTAGCCCAGCACCGCCATGGGATCGGGCAGCTTGCGCATGACCAATGCGGTATAGTATGCATCATGCTCCGCATTGTGGAAAGCCCTGTCCTCCTCCGGCTGGATCTCCAGCGCTTCCATGGCGGTCTTGAGCGCCGTCTGGCCGCTGAGCTTCATGGCCTGGGCATACAGCCGCTGCAGATCGTACATCTTGGGCAGGGGCTTGTCGAAGCGGAAGAAATCCACATTCTGCTGCAGCACGCTCACATCGTCGCAGCCCCAGGTGACAAACACGCAATCCTCGCCGCACCAGCGGTGGAACTGCTCCATGCCCTCCAGGAAATTGGGGGCATCGGCCAGTACATCCATGGTAAGGCCGGTCATGCGCTTTACCCGTGGATGGATGGTCATGTAGTGAGTGGGGCAGATGGGCACGCTGATGGTGTCCTCGATCTCCAGCCGCTCGTTGAGCTTTGCTGCGCCGATCTGAATAACCTCGAACAGCAGGCTGTCGCCCACCTTGCGGAAGGCAGAGCTCTGGTAGCTGACCGGCTGGTTCCATTCCAAATCCAATACGATAAACTGCATAGGTGATGACTCCAAACTGTAAATGATATGCGGGGCAGATGCCCGTCTACGCAGGTTGTCTCCTTTTTGGAGAGCCTGCGGGAGAAGCTTGATTGAGGGGGGCGGCAGCCAACTGCTCCTTCTTCAGAGGGAGCCTTGTGCGCGGGACGAGGGAGCCTTGTAAGGAGACAAAGGCACTTTTCGGAACGGAAAGAGATCCTTTACCCCCGTGCTGCCTTCCCGGCCAGCAGGCCGGTGGAAAACGCGATCTGCAAATTATACCCGCCGGTGAGGGCATCCACATCCAGCAATTCTCCGGCCACATACAGCCCGGAGACCAGCTTGCTCTCCATGGTGCCCGGGTTCAGCTCCTTAACGCTGACACCGCCCCGGGTGACGACCGCCTCGCTGAGCGGTCTTGTGCCGGACAGCGGAATCTCCAGCGCCTTGGTGCGCTCCACCAGCGCATTGCGCCCCTCGCGGGTCAGCTCGCAGGCGGGGCTTGTCCAACCCAGTGCGCACAGCTGCGCCATGGTCTCCGCCAGACGGGCGGGGAACAGCCCGCACAGCACTGTGCCCAGTTGCTTGCGCCCCGCCTCCCCCACATCCCGCAGGATGCGGGCCTCCAGCTGTTCCCGGGTGAGGCCGGGTTTCAGGTCGAGGGTGAGGCGCACCTCATCGGGGGCCAGCTCCGCCATGTAGGCAGAGGCGCTGAGCACCAGCGGGCCGGTGATGCCGAAATGGGTAAAAAGCATCTCGCCCAGCTCGGTATAGAGCTTCTTTTTGCCGCTTTGCAGGGTAAGGCGCACATTGCGCAGGCTGAGGCCCTGCAGCTCCGTGACCCACGCCGCATCGCTGGTGAGGGGGATCAGCGTGGGCAGGGCGGGATAGACCGTATGCCCCAACTGGGAAAGCCACTTGAACCCGTCGCCGGTGGAGCCGGTGGTGGGGTAGCTCATGCCGCCGGTAGCCACGATGACCGCATCGGCAGCAAGCACCGTGCCATCGGTCAGGGTAACGCCGGTGATGCACCCATCCGCCGCATCCACAGAGCGGACGCAGCTGTTGAGCCGGATGGAGACCCCCAGCCGGTGCAGTTCCTTCTCCAGCGCACGGGTCACATCGCTGGCTTTCTCGCTGACGGGAAAAACACGGTTGCCCCGCTCGGTCTTTACCGGGCAGCCCAGCCGCTCCAGCAGGGCGATCATATCCGCCGGGGCAAAGGCATTGAGGGCGCTGAACAGGAAGCGGGGGTTCTTGACCACCTGCGTGCGGAAGCTCTCCGGGGTGCAGTCGTTGGTCACGTTGCAGCGGCCCTTGCCGGTGATGTAGATCTTCTTGCCCAGCTTTTCGTTTTTCTCCAGCAGGGTGACGCGGGTATCCTGCCCCGCTGCGCCCATGGCAGCCAGCAGACCCGCCGCACCGCCGCCGATAACGATAATGTGCTTCATAAAACTCCGTTCACGGGGCGATGGCCCCTTTTACTCGTCCGCTTTGTCGGTATACACGCTGTGGGCATCCCAGATGCCCTCCAGCCGTTTGAAATGTTCCCTGAGCGCATCGCTGCGGCTGAGACCCGCCGCCAGCACCAGCGCATTGATCAGCGACAGGGGCGCTGCCAGACTATCCACAAAGCCAGCCATGTCGGTGGCGGCGCACAGGCAGATGTGGGAGGCTTCCCGAAGGGGCGACATCTCACCGTCGGTGATGCCGATCACCGTTGCGCCGCCCTCCCTTGCCAGCCGCATACACTCCAGCGTGCGGCTGGAATAGCGGGGAAAGCTGATGCCGATGAGCACATCCTCCGGGGTGATGCGCTCCACCTCCTCGCAGGCATCCACGGTGGCGTTGCCTGCCAGCACCACATCGTCGCAGACCTGATGCAGATAGTGGTACATAAACTGGGCCAGCGGCGCAGCGGAGCGCATGCCGGTAATATAGATGCGCCTTGCCCCGTTGATGGCGCCCACCGCCTGCTCAAAAGCCTCCCGGGAGAGATCCTCCACGGTTTTGCGGATGTTCTGCATATCGTTGCGCAGAACGGTGGTCATCAGATGGTCGGGGTCGATGGCGGTGGCGATGGCGAAGCGCTGCTCCGCCGTGAGCCGCTGGCGCACCAGCGAGCGCAGCGCCGCCTGCAGCTCCGGGTAGCCCTCGTAGCCCATGGCATAGGCGAAGCGCACCACGGTGCTCTCGCTAACATCGCAAGCCCTGCCAAGGGCACCCGCCGTCATGGATACCGCCTTGTCGTAGTGGCGGCCGATGTATTCCGCAATACGCTTCTGCCCCTTGCTGAGGGGTTCGCCCCGGCGGTCGAGGCGCTCCAGAAGCTCCTGTGAATCCTGCATAGCTCCTCCCTGATGGGAACAAAGTATGGATCAGAGACCGAGAGCAGCCCACTGATCGCCGGTGAGGCTGCCAAAGGTGCTCACCATGGTGAGGGTCACATGCCCCTCAGCCAGATACCAGCAATCGCTGCCCTGCGTTACCTGCTGCTCCGGGCTGCCGCCGGCCATCCAGAAATAGGGGCCGTTGTAGGGGCTCTCCCGGCGCTCGTAAAGGTCGCGGCGGCAGTTCAGATCCGGCGGGGCGTAAACGGCGGGCTTCCAGTCCGCACCGGGGCCGCCGGGGGCGTTGATGTTCAGAACGCTGATGGGCAGCGGCTCGATGCGGCTGTACTTTTCCGCCCAGTCCAGCGTAAGGGAAGCCAGCGCTGCAAGGGCGGCGTCATCGGCCTGCCAGCCGATGGAGGCGGCAACGGAACGGCAGCCCAGCATGGAGCCCTCCATGGCTGCGCCCAGCGTGCCGCTGTAGTGCACATCCACGCCTGCGTTGTGCCCGTTGTTGATGCCGGAGATGACCACATCCACCGGCTCCTTCACCAGCCCGCCCAAAAGGGCAACGCGCACACAATCCGCCGGGGTGCCGCGGATGGCAAAGGCCTCCACGCCGGGGATGCCCGCATCGTAGGGGCGCATCATAATCGGCTCGGAAAGGGTGATGCGGTGGCTGGCAGCGCTCTGCTGCTGTGCAGGGGCCGCCATCGTGACCCGGTGGCCCCGGGCGGCGGCCTCTTTCAGCAGTGCGGTGATGCCCACAGCAGTGATGCCGTCATCATTGACCAGAAGGATATGCATGGGTATGTTCCCTTCCTTTCGAAAAAAGCAGGATCGGGGGGCGGCTCAGGCGCGGCGGCGGTCCTTGTCAAAAAGCACATCCACCACAAGGCGCAGGGCGTTTACCGCCAGCGATACCGCCAGCGCCCAGAGAAAGCTGTCGATCCGCACGCTGTTGCGCACCAGCCCCGGCATCCAGTTGACCAGCATGGCATCCAGCACCACATACACCAGCCCCATGGTGCAGAAATTGGGCACCTTGAGCACAAAGCGCAAAAAGGGGCGCAGCAGGGTGTACACCACCGCCAGCACCACGCCCAGCAAAACAGCGTTGTGCTGATCGATCAGGTGTACGCCGTCCATATAGCGAGCGCACAGGGGAACAGCCGCCACCGTGGCGGCAAAGCGCAGGATAGTCGCAAGCATGGTACATGCCTCCCGGAGTCAGAATCGCAATTTGCATTATAACATACTTTACCCTTTGGTGCATAGCCATGCATGCCTGCGGGAAGCATGATTCGCAGGCTTTGAACCCCGGAGCTGCCACCTGCATAGGATGTTGCGGAGGGAGTGCCTATGAAAAGCAGGTTTTTCAAGGATACACAGGGTTTGTGCGAATACCGCTGCCCGCCGGAGCAGGTGTGCATCTGCCTGCGGATGGATCGGGAAGCCTACGGGCGGATCCTCCGGGAAGCGGAGCGGCTGGGCATCAGCAGCGGGGCGTACATTCAGCGGATGGTGGAGGCAAAACCGGCGGACAGTAGGGAGGAATAGCTCCCCATGTCCGGGGGCGTGGGGCGCACTGCGTGCCCCCGCTCCTTACCGCCTGCGGTTCAAAAAAACCGTGACCAGCAGGAAGCCCACGATGGCGCTTTCCGCCAGCACCAGCTGGGGGTCGGGCGCAAAAAAGGGCAGGCTCAGGTACCCGGCAAAGCACAGAAACTGCACTACCACCAGCGCCGCCAGCAGACCGGCGCCTGCCAGCACCCACGGCTGCAGGCCGTTCATGCGGCTCTTGACCCCGCCGGTGGGCAGGATCAGCGCCAGCACCAGCCCCAGCAGCAGCCCCTTGACCGCATAGCCCCAGAAGGCGGACAGCCAGCTTTGCCCATCCAGCCAGCGGAAGGCAAGGATCATCCCCACACAGTAGATAAGCGGCAGCACCGCTGCGATCATTCTTCTCAGCAGCATAACGAACAACTCCTTTTTCTTGCAGCAGGACGGGCATCAATCCCGCCCTGCCCGCAGGTACTTGCGCAGCCAGACCGCATCCTGACGGCAGCCGTCGCACAGATCCTGCGCCAGCTCATCGATCACATTTGCCAGCTCCAGCCCATCCAGCCAGCGGGGAGCGATGCCTTCCACGCCCAGCCATGCGCCCAGCAGGTTGCCGCACACAGCGCCGGAGGAATCGCTGTCGCCATCATGGTTCACGGCGGCGATGACTGCGCCGCTGAAATCGTCCTGATGGCGCAGGCAGCAGTACACGGCGATGGCCAGCGCCTCTTCGCCCACCCAGCCCTGCCCCAGCAGGGGGATGTTCTCCGCATCCGGCGCAGCATTGCGGCTGAGCACAGCCGCTTTTTTCAGAAGCGCCAGCTGCACGCCCAGCTCCGGCTCCGCTGCAAACATGGCTTCCAACAGCTCCATGCACTCCTGCAGGATGCCCTGCAGCCCACCCTCGCAGGGGCAGCCGCCATAGGCCGCCCGGTTGACCATGATGGCAAGCCCCGCAGCGGGGATATAGCCCAGCGGATGCCCGTGGGTGACGGCAGCGGCCCGTGCCGCCAGCCAGCCCAGCGCCATCAGCTGATCCCGGCTCTGAACGCCCTTGTACAGCAGCCCCACAGGAGCCACCCGCATCACGCCGCTGCAGCCCTTGCTGTCGTTGAGGGGCTGCTCCGGCGTACCAAAGGTATTTTGCTCCAGCGCGCTGAGGCAGGTGTTGCCCGGGGCGCGGCTGCCGTAGACCTGAGGCACCCGGCTCAGCCACGTGACCGGCGCCCGGTGACGGGGCCACTGGGCGTACCAGTCGTCATCATGGGTGAACTGGGTGGTGTACCAGTCCCGGTACGCCTCGTGGATAAAGGGGATGGGATCCGCCGCCGCACCGCCGGCAGCCATGGCGGTCTGCCAGTTGAGCAGCCCGGCGGCGGTGAACAGGGTCATCTGGGTATCATCGGAGACAAGCGCTTTGCCGGTGAGCTTGGAGCGCACATACGACCGGATGCCCCCTTCGCCGAACTCCCGGCGGATCCGCTCCAGCCGCATAAACTCCACCGCATAGCCCAGCGCATCGCCCGCAGCACCGCCCAGCAGGCTGCCACGGATGGCGGACAGGTCTTTTTCTTCAAACATATGGGCACCTCCGTTCGTTTGATCGATTGGCATACAATGACATTATACCATACATCCCGCAGGAAATGGGAGAGGGTCGCCGCAACGCCCCCCTCAAATGCAGCAGCCCTCCGGATGCACAGGCGGCATGCGAAGGGCTTGCAGTGGTTTTTTGGTTGCGGCAGCATCACTGCTCCGCCGGTGCATCCGCAGCGTTTGCGGCACGCTCCAGCGCAGCGGTGCGCTCCTTATCGGTCATGGGGGCAGTGGCGAACAGATCCGGGCGCAGGCGGAGCGTCACATCCAGCGCCTGCTCCCGCCGCCATTTGTTGATCTTGGCATGGTCGCCGCTGAGGAGCACCTCCGGCACCTCCATGCCCTCATACTCTCTGGGGCGGGTGTACTGGGGATACTCCAACAGCCCGCCCGTAAAGCTTTCCTCATCGGTGCTGCCTGCACTGCCCAGCACGCCGGGCACATACCGGGCCACCGCATCACAGATGACCATGGCAGCAAGCTCGCCGCCGGTCAACACAAAATCGCCCAGCGAGATCTCCTCATCCACCACCAGATCCAGCGCACGCTGATCCACACCCTCGTAATGCCCACAGAGCAGGATCATGTTGCTCAGCTGCGATAGCTGCTCCACCTTCTGCTGGCAGAAGGTCTTGCCCCGGGGGCTCATGTAAATGCAGGGGCCATCGTAGCCCCGGCTGCGCAGATCCCGCACCGCATCCACGATGGGCTGCGCCAGCATCACCATGCCCGCACCGCCGCCGAAGGGGTAGTCGTCGGTGTTCTTGTGCTTGCGCTCGCTGTAGGGACGAATGTCCACCGGCTCCACGGTGATCAGCCCGTCTGCGATGGCACGACCCAGAATGCTGCTGCCCAGCACGCTTTGGAACATCTCCGGAAAAATGGTAAGAATGGCGATCTTCATGGGCAGTTCTCCTTTGTGTGGTGTGGGTGGGGGAGAGACATGGCAGGGGCGCTGCCCCTGCACCCCGCCCAAGGGATTTCATCCCTTAGGAATCCCGGTTTTTCGCCCGCCTTGCGGGCGCAAGGGGGGGAGGGGGGGCGT
>JAZQHO010000074.1:0-19376 GCA_045540635.1 Candidatus Limiplasma sp. | reverse complement strand
ATCACCGATTCCGACAAGATCCCCGCCGATAAGGAAGGCTGCGACATCGGCCCCAAGAGCCGCGAGCTCTTCGCCGTGGCTGTGAAGGCTGCCAAGACCGTTGTCTGGAACGGCCCCATGGGCGTGTTCGAGAATCCCACTCTGGCTGCCGGCACTCTGGCTGTGGCTCAGGCCATGGCAGACAGCGATGCCGTTACCATCATCGGCGGCGGCGACTCCGCTGCTGCTGTTGAGCAGATGAATCTGGGCGATAAGATGACTCACATCTCCACCGGCGGCGGTGCTTCCCTCGAGTATCTGGAAGGCAAGGTCCTGCCCGGCGTTGCCGCTCTGGACGAAATCTAAGATTCCCCGCGTTTGCGCAGGCTGCCTTGTCGGCCTGCGCAAACTTTGCGAAAACGGATAACCCGTTTTTGTGTTGAACATACTGTGTCATGGCTCTGCCTGACCCACAAGAAAGAGGTACAAACCTATGCGTAAAGCCATTATTGCCGGCAACTGGAAGATGAACAAGACCCCCGCCGAGGCTGCTGAGCTGGTCAAGGCGCTGGTTCCCGCCGTGAAGGATGCGGATTGCGATGTTGTTGTGTGCGTGCCCGCCACCGACTTTGCTGCCGTCAAGGAAGCTGCCGAGGGCAGCAACATCAAGCTGGGCGCTCAGAACGTCCACTTTGCCAAGAGCGGTGCTTACACCGGCGAACTGAGCGCCGATATGCTCAAGGCTTGCGGTGTGGAGTACGTGGTCATTGGCCACAGCGAGCGCCGTCAGTACTTCGGCGAGACCGATAAGACCGTCAATGCCCGCGTTCGCGCTGCTGTTGCCGCCGGCCTGACCCCCATCATCTGCGTGGGCGAGCTGAAGGATGAGCGCGAGACCGGCTACACTGATATCATCGTTGAGTATCAGACCCTGATGGCTCTCCACGGCCTCACCAACGATGAGATCAAGGCTGCTGTCATCGCTTACGAACCCGTTTGGGCCATCGGCACCGGCCTTACCGCTACCGATGAGCAGGCCAATGAGACCATCGGCGTTATCCGCAAGGCTATCGAGCGCAAGTACGGCAAGGATGTGAGCGATGCTGTGCGCATTCAGTACGGCGGCAGCATGAACCCCGGCAACGTGAAGGGTCTGATGGCTCAGCCCGAGATCGACGGCGGCCTCATCGGCGGCGCTTCCCTGAAGGCTCCCGATTTCACCTCCGTGGTGCTGTACAACAAGTAAGAAGGAGCAACAACAAATGGAAAAGACCATGACTGCTCTGATCATCATGGATGGCTTCGGCATCAACCCCGCCACCGAGGGCAATGCCATCTACCAGCAGGGTACCCCTGTGCTGGATGCCCTTATGGCAAAGTACCCCACCACCCAGCTGGGTGCCAGCGGCATGGATGTTGGCCTGCCGGATGGCCAGATGGGCAACAGCGAAGTGGGTCATCTGAACATCGGCGCAGGCCGCATCGTGTATCAGGAGCTTACCCGCATCACCAAGGATATCCAGGATGGCGTTTTCTTCGAGAAGGAGCCTCTTGTCAAGGCCATGGATACCGCCAAGGAGACCGGCAAGGCCGTTCACCTGATGGGTCTGCTCAGCGATGGTGGTGTGCACAGCCATAACACCCACCTGTATGCCCTCCTTGAGATGTGCAAGCAGCGCGGCGTGAAGGATGTTTATGTGCACTGCTTCCTGGATGGCCGCGATGTGCCCCCCTCCAGCGGTATCGACTATGTAAAGGAGCTCGAACAGAAGCTGGAAGAGATCGGCGTTGGCAAGATCGCCACTGTGATGGGCCGTTACTGGGCTATGGACCGCGACAACCTGTGGGATCGTGTGCAGAAGGCTTACGATGCCATGGTGCTGGGTGTTGGCGAGACTGCCGCCACCGGCGCTGAAGCTGTTGAAAACAGCTATGCCAAGGAAGAGACCGACGAGTTCGTGAAGCCCACTGTGGTTATGGAAAACGGCAAGGCCGTTGCTACCATCGGCGAAGGCGACAGCATTATCTTCTTCAACTTCCGCCCTGACCGTGCCCGTCAGCTGACCCGTACCTTCATCATGCCCGATTTCGACGGTTTTGTTCGTGCCAATGGCTACTTCCCCGTCAATTTCGTGTCCATGACGCAGTACGATGAGACCTTCACCGGTCTGGAGATCGTTAATCCTCCGGAAACGCTGGATAACACCATGGGCGAATACCTGTCCAAGCTGGGCAAGACGCAGCTGCGCATTGCCGAGACCCAGAAGTATGCCCATGTTACCTTCTTCTTCAACGGTGGCGTGGAAAAGCCCAACGACGGCGAAGATCGCGAGCTGATCCCCTCCTCCAAGGTAGCCACCTTCGATATGAAGCCCGAAATGTCTGCCTACGAGGTTACTGAGAAGGCTGTTGAGCTGATCAACCAGAAGAAGTATGACGTGATGATCCTCAACTTTGCCAACTGCGACATGGTTGGCCACACCGGCGTGATGGAAGCTGCCATGAAGTCTGTTGCCACGGTTGACGAATGTGTGGGCAAGGTGGTTGAGGCCGTGCTGGCTAACGGCGGCCGCGCCTTTGTTACCGCCGACCACGGTAATGCAGACCAGATGGTGGATCCCGAGAACGGCGAGCCCTTCACCGCTCATACCACCAATCCGGTTCCCTTCATCGCTATCGGCCCCGAGATGATCGGCAAGACCCTGCGTGAAGGCGGCCGTCTGGCGGATATCGCCCCCACCATGCTGGACAGCATGGGTCTGGAGATCCCCGCTCAGATGACCGGCAAGAGCCTGCTGGCATAATCAAAAACAGGTGTGGAGCAAAGGCTCTGCACCTGTTTTTTGAACCCCCGAAGGGAAGCTTCTGCTTTCCCCTCGGGGGTTCTTTGTTATTTTTTTCCAGAACAGAATCCTTCATCAGCTCTACAATCAGATTGTAGCAACGTTCCATAACACCTTGCTGCTTGCTGCCAAGAAAGGATGGGGGAGCGGACGGATCCGCGATCACCATACCGGTACGAGTCTTGCTGTCTATAGTATCCCGCCAGCAGAAGGTTGGTGTGTAGGTCAGGTTGTCGAAAGCGATGGCACCGTTGGAAGGATCGTACTGCACATCTGCTTTCAGAAGGATACCGGCGAGATTGTTGCGGGAATCCCGGTTATAGGTAAAAAGATTGCCCATGGAGTAAGCGCACAATACGGGATGATATTTGTTGTCCCCACGCTGCGCCGTGAGCACCTCCACAGGAAAGACCGCTTGCGGGTTGGTGCCGAGAATGATGTCTGCACCCGCATCAGCGATTTGCTGTGCGGTTTCCCGCTGTTGCGAGGTAGGGGAGGTAGCATTGGCTTTTCCCCAGCACAGAGAGACGATCACAACTTCAGCACCACGCATGCGCAGCGCTTCGATGTCGCTGCGGATCAGATCAACATCCAGCGGTGCATAGGCATAAGCGCGTTCCTCCTTGGTGGTTTTCTTTTCCCCAACGGAGGCCAGTGCGTTCAGATAGCTCACCAGACCGATCTTTACGCCGTTGGTGGAGCCGATCATGGGTGTGGAGCGCTCCTCGGCGGTGGCGTAGAGACCGAAGGGTGCCATACCGGCTGCGGTAATGCTGCTCTTGGTCTCGGCAAGACCGCCGATGCCGCTGTTGAGCCCCGTCAGATGGCCAAGGTTAACAGCATCGATGCCGGCTTGCTTCATTGTAGCGAGCAGCTCTTCCGGCATGTTCAGGGAGGAAAGGTCGTTGGAGGGTACGATGCTGTTGCGCAGTGTTACGATGGTCAGATCGGCCTGCATTGCGCCGCCCATACCGCCAAAGAGGATATCGAAGCGATAGCCGTCCTGCTTGTCGTTCAGTGTGTTGAGCGTGGCGGAATCCATTTCGATAGCACCGCCTGCGCAAAGAGAAAAGCTCTTGACCGGCTCTACCACCGGGGTGGGTGTGGGGGTTGGTACCGGTGTGGTCATGGGCTTCAAAGCGGTATTGGAGGGCTTGGTTACTGTGGTGCTGTTTTGCGCGCTGAACATCAGTTGTGCAAGGGATTCATCCAGCTTGACCGCCAGATCGATGGCATTCGTACTGATGTCCGTGGTGCCGGTCAGCTTTGGCAGCAGTGCGCAGAATGCGATCAGTACCAGAGCGGTGAGGGTCAGCATGAAAATGGTACCTGTTGAGATACCGCGCCTGTTGGATCGTTTCATGGTGCACCTCCTTAGTACAGTAGAGAAATGATAACATAACCAACGATCTTGTGCAAGCAGCATGCGGCCTGTGAAGGCTTAGTATAGCGGCGAGAAGGGTGTTTCCCAGATGATCTCTCCGGTAAAGCCTCCAAATGGTTCACCGGACACAAAGAACTGCACAAGAGTCACCCGTTCACTTCTGCAGAGCGTGTTGGTGAGCGCGTAGGCCAGCAGCCTTTCCAGCTTCGGGTCATCGCCGGTGAGGCTCTCGGCAAAGGCATCGGAAAGATTGATAAGTAGTACGCCGTCTACCAGCGCCAGACCGATGATTGATGCATCTGCCAGCGAACCGACCTTCATTACAGGGGCGCTCTCCACAGGCAGATCGAAGGGTTGCGGGCCTTTTGCGATCTCCTGCAAAAGCAGTCGTGGGTGTCTTGCCTGATAATAGGGGACGGGCCGTGAAACATCAATGAGTCTGCTTTCATCTGGGGCGAGCAGACAAAGGCTTGCAAGATCATACAAAAGCGGTGCGAAATCCGAACGCTTCTGTACTTGCTGGGCAAAGGTGATCCCGCTTTCCAGCTGATCGGTCAGCATCAGTGTTTCGATCGGCTCATCGCCAATGGTCACACGGATGCCGGAGATACCGGGAAAAAAGGTGCTCATGGTATAGCAGAGAGAGGCCATGCAGCTTGCCCGGCTGATGCTGTTGGCAGTGAGCATCTCATCCAGATTATAGGCAAAATCCAGCTCGATCAGCCGCCCGCTCTCTTCGGTTTCGGTGATTGTGGGCTTTCGGATCAACAGGTCTGCCAGAAGCGGCAGCTGCGGTGTATTAATGTTCTCTTTGGAGCCGAGAGCCATTTCTTGCAGCAGTACTACCACCATATCCTCCGGCAGCTGATTGCCGAAGGAGCAATTGCGTACTTCGCTGAGTACGCCCGGTGTGTGTGCCAGCGGGAAGTACAGGGTCGCGTCGGCTGTGAGGGGTTTATCCGCAGCGGACTGGGTCACATCTACCCGTCGCTGCATCAGTTGGTCATAGGCTGCTCCTGCATCAGTGCCCACACTGCGGCTGAAAGCACCCATGGGCAGCGTATTGGCAACATCCAACCCAACCGCTCTATCCACGATCAAAAAATTGACGTGGTCGATATCCGGCAGCTCGGTCAGTGTATTGGTGATGGCCTGACAGGCGATGTAGAGCGCTTTGCGATCCATTTGCAGTGCGGAAGCACCCAGGTTAACGGTCACTACATTGCGGCTTTGCTCCACGGGGTTTACACCGTAGAGGGAAAGCTTTACCCCGCCGCCCAGCGAAGAAAGACTGCCTGTCTCCTGCTGGCTCAGAAGGGCACGCACAACGCTCTCAGCTTCTGGGCGGGCTGCCGAGAAGGATACCTGCGCCAGCGTGGAACCCAGCACATGATTGTCGTAGCGGGGCAGGTACAGGGTTGCGGGAGCCGAGTATTCCAGCGCTGCATCACCGATGGGCGCTGTGTGTTTTTGCACAACTGGGGGCATGGTAAGTGTCGGTTCGGTGTCCGATGCAGGCACCTGCGCTGCGCAGCTGCTCAAAAAGAGACAGCTTGCCAGTGCAAGACACAGGGTTTGGATGCGCTTCACAATGCACACCTCCCGGGTGATCAGTTATCACGCAGCATCAGCTGCAAAAGGTTTTCGTAAGGGATCTTCCACACATTGTCCTCACGGATCAGCCAGAGTGGATAGGCAGGGCAGCTGCAGTTCTGACCATCGATCTGGTAGTCGAGCTGCAGCGTTACCGTTGCCCGCTGGCTGCCTGCGGGAGCATGGCCTGCGCTGGCAGCGTATTTCGTCAGCAGTGCGCAATCCTCCAGCTGTTCAACAAATGTTGTATAAGCAGGCTTCTGGCTGTTGTTGGATACAGTAAAGCGGTACAGCAGCTCATAGTCCCGCTCCTGCCATGCCTTCAGAATGGTCAAGGCAGTGTTCTGCATGGTCAGCAGCACGCTCTCATCCCGCATCAACCGGTCGGCAAGACCGGTGCGTTCGTCCAGATAATAGCTGTTGTCCAGTCTCATGCTCACACTGGCAGATTGGTTGTAGGAGAGCAGTACCTGTATATAGGGATAGGAAAAGTTCTCCGTTATGGTGGCAGCAAGGCTCTGCATTGTCAGTCTGCGGCGCAGGGGCGCTTCCAGCCGCCACGCCGGATCCTCCTGCCACTTTGCGGGTACGCCGTCGTTGAGCAGATCTTCGCTGAGGGTAATGTAAAGTGTATCGCCGGAAGCACTTACGTTCACAACGGATGTGTTGTGGGGGAACAGGCGCGTCAAGTCGGTATGGGATGCCTGCGGGCCTGCCAGCAGCTGGCGTACTGTGACCATTTCAGGACTCTCGTCCTTCGGTACAGAAATGAGCCGGGTCTCGCTGCCCAGCATACCGGTTTGCTGATAGCGGTAGAAAAGAGTTATTTCCATCTTATCCGCATTCCCCGCTGGCGCTTCGGCAGAGTGGAGCGTCATGGGCAGACCGGGTACAGGCGTGGCCTCAGCCTGCTCCAATGGGTTGGTAGCGGCGGCACAGCCGGTAAGCAGCAAGAAAAGGCTTATGCCAAGGAGCAACAGACAGATTCGTTTCATGCTTATCCTCCTTAGCCCTGATGGATGGGCAGCTCTACCGTAAAGGTGGAGCCGTGCCCTTCTTCGCTGTCTACCGTTACGCTGCCGCCGTGCGCCAGCACCATCTGGTGCACAATGCTAAGCCCCAGACCTGTACCGCCGGTCTCACGGCTGCGAGCCTTATCCACACGGTAAAAACGTTCGAAAATATGTGCCTGATCCTCTTTGGGGATGCCCGGGCCGTTGTCGGTAATGGTCAGCACTGCATCCCTGCCGGAGCGCACGAGCCGTACACGCACTACGCCACCCTCCTGAGTGTATTTGAGTGCGTTTTCCATCAAGTTGTAGACGACCTGAGTCAGCTTTGCATTATCTGCAAACATCTCGCAGCGGTCGTTGAGGGAAAGCTTCAGCTCCTGATGATTTTTTTCTGCCACCAGCTCGAGCCGGTGCGCGGTATCCGTTACTACCTGTGCAAGGCTGAAGGTAGTGCGGTTGAGGCGCATGGTTTTGGAATCCATACTTACCAGCGTCAGCAGATCGCCAATGATCAGATTCAAACGGTCGATCTCCTTGTTGATGTCTGTCAGAAACTCTGTGCGCATCTCTTCATCCATTTCCGGCTGGTAGATGATACTCTCCAGCAGGATCTTCATGGTCGCCAGAGGCGTTTTCAGTTCGTGGCTGGCGTTGGATACAAACTGGTTGCGGCTCTTATCCAGCATTTCCAGCTTTTCGGACATGGTGTTGAAGGTCTCGGACAATCTGCGCAGCTCACCACTGCCCTTTACCGGCACTCGTACAGAAAGATCACCATGACCCATGCGCTGTATGCTACGGGTAAGGGAAGCAATGGGCTTGGTAATGATGCGGGAGAAAAACATCGCCATCAGAAAGGCGATACCCGCTGCTATGAGAAAATACATCACCATACGGTTCTGCAGATCAAACAGACGCTCCATCATATCCTGGATAGGGGAGGAGAGTACAAGCACGCCGATCACCTTACCGCTGCTGGTAAGGGCTGAGGTGCAATAGCTTACCCACTGGGCATCGTCATTATAAGGCTGCCAGAATTGCCAAAAGCTTTTGCTGGAGCCCTCGTTGAGCATATGTACGCCATAGTCCGCGGTTTTTCCCGTCGCCAAAATGCCGACCACCTCCGGGATGGTCAGCCTTGTGCCATTCAGTTCTGAATATGTATCGGTCTGTACCTTACCGCTTTCGTCCAGCACCATCAGACGGGCGCCAAGCTCGCCACCGGCAGCGGTAAGCCGGTGGTACAGTTCTTCTGTACGTGCAGTCCCAAAAAGCCCTTCTACTTCTACAGCCAGCTTGTCGGCAGCGATGCGCTCCTGCCGCTTGCGGTCTTCAAACAAAGAATCGCCTACCAGCCCAATGAGGGAGGTAGCTACCGCATAGTAGCTAACGCCCACAATGAGCAGGAAGACGAATAGGATCTTCCATCGAATGGAAGTGAAGGGATTGTTAATCTTTGTCCGTGAAATAGTATCCAGCTCCCCACTTGGTGAAGATGAACTCCGGCTGGGCGGGATTGCGTTCGATTTTCTCGCGGAGCCTGCGGATATGGACATCCACCGTGCGCGCATCACCGGCGTAGTCGTATTTCCAGACGGTTTTCAGCAGTTTTTCGCGGCTGAACACTTCACCGCGGTTGTTTACAAACACCTGCAAAAGGTCGAATTCCTTGGCGGTAAGGCGTACTTCATTGCCTGCAAGAGTAACGGAGCGGTTTACGATATTGATCTCCATATCGTGTACACGGATGGTCTTGCGGGTGTTGCTCTGGGCAGAACCGGCAGTGCGGCGCAGAATGGTCTTGATGCGGGCTTTGACCTCCAGAATGTTAAACGGCTTGGTCATGTAGTCGTCCGCGCCATATTCCAATCCCAGAATCTTGTCGATCTGTTCACCTTTAGCCGTGAGCATGATGATGGGTACATTGCTGTGCTCACGGATGCGCTGGCAAACCGTAATGCCATCGATCTTCGGCAGCATTACATCCAGCAGGATAAAATCGTAGTGCCCCGCAAAAAACTTGTTAAGCGCTTCCTCGCCGTCTGCAGCAGAATCGATTTCGAAGCCTTCCTGTTCAAGTGTAAATTTCAAGCCTTTGATGATCAGTGGTTCGTCGTCAACGAGGAGAATACACTTTGCCATTGGCCTCTTTCCTTTCTTCTCATACTGCGTCGCAATGCGAAAAGCTCGTTGTTTTGCGAACTAATTACATTGTAAATGGAAATGTAAAAAAGTCAAGAGGTTATGAAACAAAAAATTCACAATTTCCGGCAAAAAGTTATCAACGCGGTGCACCTTTTTCGTAGGTATAGCGCACGATCAGCCACGGTTTGTTATTGTACATGCCGTAGGCATCGGCATAAAGATCGTAACTTTTGCCTACCTCCCAAACGGTTTTAGAGGCATTCTCCACATAGATCAGCAATTCGCTGTCTTCGGTGCCAACATTCATGAAGGCACGCTGGGGTTTTGTAGTCTCAATGCTGGTAATAACGCCTGGGCATACATAGATCTGGGAATTGGCTTTGCGCAGCTCCATGTTGTCCATCAGGTCGGTATACTCCTGTACAATGCTCCATGCCTTGCGGGAGTAGATATCGATATTCGGCACATAGTAGACCACATGCTCAACCCGAGTCTGCTTCTTGTTGGGGTAATCGGCTGTAATGATGATGGTATTGTTGCCGATCTTGTCAAACACAGCCTTGAAGGTAAAGGAGCCATCCGTCTCAACATTGGTGATATCCAGATCGGTGTAGGGAGAAAGAACCTTTACCACAGCGCCGGGCAGCGTGGTGGCACGCACCGTCATGGTGCGACTCTCATCGGAAGAAGAACTGCCGATATCAGAAGCCAGATCCAGAGGTATTTCCTGCTTTTCACGGTAGAGGGTAACAGTCATGCTGCTTTCGCGGCAGTACTGGCTGCGAACGACGATGTTGAACAAATTTTCGCCGATGGGCTGTACAGTAGCGTTGTAGCTCACCTTGCCACCCTCGGTGTTCACCAGATCGCTGTAATCCTTGCCGTTGATGGTGACGGTGCTGCCCTCCCGTACATAGAACTGGATGGTATACAGGGCGGTGCTTACCACCTGATAGGGTGCGTTGGGCGTTGCCAGCTCGATGGGCGAGAGGGGAATATCGATCTCGTAGGAGATCTGCTCCAGCGCAGTCTGCTTGCCGGAATCGGAGATCAGGAAAGGAGACACCGTAACTTCCATGCTTTCCTGCAAAGAGTCCAGATATTCATCGTACCAGAGATGATCCGGAATATCGAAGGTGGCTACACCTCCGGTGACGATCGCCGTCATATGCAACTCTCGAAGTATAATGCGCTGGTTTTCTTCTCCGGGAATGGTAATGGTGTGTGCAGCAAGGTCATCGCGGATGGTGGGGAACACAGTTGCTTTAGGCGTGTCATCCTCCTGCTTGGGGTTCAGCAGGGCGGGTAATGTGGTAATAGCCACCAGCGCGAAGCCGCAGACCAGCAGCGTGATCAGCAGGGTACGCAAAATACGCCGCAAACTGCTTCTGCGGGGCTTGCGGTGGATGTGACTGTCTCCGGAAAAACGTTCGTATTGACTGTTGCGCTCATAGGGCGGGATGTATTCACTTGTATCCATGTAGCCGTCATACACGGTCTGCCCTTCGTCCGGCTTATGAATGGATTCCTGTTCGTTGGATTGCTGATAGATCGATTCCTGGGTTTCGGTTTCGTAAGTGGTGCGGTATCGTGCGGAATAAATCTTGCGGGCTTCGGGCTTTGCATTTCCGCCGTTCCTTTCGGGCACCAGGGGACGCGGGGCGTTCGTTGGGTTTTGTATATCGGAAGAAAAGAAGGTGCTGTGGTTGCTGGAGGTACGCACCGGACGGCCGGAGGACGGAGCCACCTGCTCGGAGGCGTTCATGCGCATCATGCGCTGGCGCTTTTCACCGTCCAGCTTGCGTCTCTTCAGGCTGACCATTTCGGCGGCCAGCGTGTCGCGGGGGTCGTCGGTGGTCTCGGCGGAGCCACTGTCATCAACGCGGATATAGCTTTTTGGCTTCTCCTGATCCTTCAGTTCCAGCTGCCAGGCAGGAACCCCGTATGCATCATCCAGCAGTTTGGTGCCGCAGTAGATGCAGTGGGGCATGCCGGCACGGTTCCATTTATCACAGGCGGGGCATTTCATAGCGGGAGAACATCTCCTTTCGCAGGCTTACTGGTACTCTGCCTGCAGCTCCATATAGCGGTTCAGCAGAGAAGCGACCAGCATATCTTCATCGCTATCGTCCGGGTTATCAGAGAGCCAAGCATCGTAAATAAACTCAAATGCTTCGTCCTCGTCATACTCATTTTCTCCTGCTTCGCCGTTTTCGTCAAGTACACCCGTGGTGCGCATAAAGTGGAGATCGTACTCCAAAAAGCTGCCGACGATCTGGGGCAGGCGCTCCTTGATTGAGCGAAACTCTTTACAATCAAGCTCTTTGAGCAGCCAGGTCAGGTTCTGCTGCATATCCATATCAAAAACTCCTTTCGAAAAATAAAGGAAGAAAAAATGTTACATGATATGCCAAAGAGCCGTCCGACATGCGGACGGCTCTGTTTGGCAATACGCTTACACGCGCTTGGCTTCCTTGATCTTCGCAGCCTTGCCTTGCAGATTGCGCAGATAGTAGAGCTTTGCACGACGCACCTTACCCTTGCGGATAACCTCAACGTGGTCTACACGGGGGGAATGCAGGGGGAAAGTACGCTCAACGCCGATGCCGTAGGAAACACGGCGGACGGTGAACGTTTCACGGATGCTGCCATTGCGCTTGGCGATAACAGTACCTTCAAACGCCTGCAGACGCTCGCGGCTGCCTTCAACTACCTTCACGAAAACGCGAACGGTGTCACCGATGTTGAACTGAGGCATATCGGTGCGGAGCTGAGCCTTCTCGATGGAACGAATGATCTCACTCATTTCATGGGCCTCCTTCCTTCGTAGACGTTCATACCCACAGGAACGGGGTAGAGGACCGTCCGTATGTCACAGCGATTATTATAACATGCATTGTGGTAAAAAGGCAATAGGAAAAATAGAATATGTAAAAGAAAAAATGAAAAAAGGATGCCGAGCAAAAAAAATACGAAGATTATCGATTGTACAAAAGAAAGTTGCTTGACAAACGAATATATTCCTGTAGAATGATTGATATGCAATAGGAGAGGAGGAGATTGTTTGCCACCGAAAGTCCGCTTTCAGCAGAGCGACATTATCGATGCCGCTTTTGAGCTTACAAGGAAGCACGGGATCGATGCCATCAACGCACGTTCCGTCGCGGGGGAGATCGGGTGCTCCACGCAGCCCATCTTCCGTGTTTTTGAAAACATGGAGCAGCTCAAAGATGCTGTGTTCGAACGCTCTGTTCAGTTGTTTCGGGATTGTCTTGAAAAAAGACGCAGTGCGACCGAATCTGCCTATAAATCCGTCGGAATGGTGTATCTGCTGTTTGCATTGCAGGAGCCCCATCTGTTCCATCTGATGTTTCTCAACCGCCACAGAAAAGATTATGATTTCACCTTTACCCCTCAAGACAGCGTGGTGGATACGCTGATACAAAAAACCGGTTTTAACCGGGAGCAATCTATGCAGATCCACCAGCATATGAAGCTTTTTGTCAACGGAATGGCAACCATGCTGTCGATCGGTCAGCTTTCGCTCACCGTTGAGGAGATCGATGAAATGCTCAGCATGGAGTACAGAGCGATCGTATCCTATATAATGTGGGATGAATCCCGCTGTATCACCTTGCCGGTCTGAGCCTGTACCTGGCAGACGCCGCACCATTCTGTAAAAAGCTCAAAACGTAAAAGAAACCCGCATGCTCTTGTAAAGCATGCGGGTTTCTTTGCGCGATCCCTTACTTGATGATCTCGCCCATGGTGCCGGGGCCGGCACAGGCAGCGTTGGATTCATCGGTGTCGATGTGCATAGCAAGAGCGTAGCTGTCGCTGACGCGAACTACCACATCGCCAAAGGTGAGGGCACGACCTTCGGTCTCTACCTTAACGCTAACAACGTCCTTGTCCTTCAGATCGAACTCGGCGGCATCGGCGCAGGTCATGTGGATGTGGCGCTTGGCAGCGATCACACCGCATTCCAGCTCAACTTCGCCCTTGGGGCCAACCAGCTTGCAAGCGCCGGAGGCAGCCACATCGCCGCTTTCGCGGATGGGGGCATTCACGCCGATGGAGCGGGCATCAGTCAGGGAGATCTCCACCTGAGTAGCGGGACGGACGGGGCCAAGGATGCTCACGCCGGTGAGGGTCTTTTTGGGGCCGACCACATCTACGCGCTCGGCGCAGGCATACTGACCGGGCTGGGACAGCATTTTCTTGACGGTCAGCTCGTAGCCGGCGCCGAAGAGGGTCTCCAGATCCTTCTGAGACACGTGTACGTGACGGGCAGAGGTTTCAACCAGAATCTTTTTCATTGGAATCAGGCCTTCCTTCCTGAGGATTTTTCGATACTATTATAACAGTTTTTGACGGTTTTGCAATGGTTTGTGTCCATGTAGCGCAAAAGAGGGCGGTTCACTTGCTGCCAGTGGAGCCAAAACCGCCCCGGCTCTGCTCGGAAAGGTGCTCCACTTCAACGAATGTGATGGGGGCCATCTTGCGAAACAGGCGGAATTGGCAAATGCGATCCCCCTTCTCTATCACCGTATCCCGCACGGCCAGGGCGGGCATGCCCCATATGTCGTTATCGCCGCTGTAGCTGTTATCGATTATACCAACGGAATTGGTTTGGAGGATCCCGAATTTTTGAAATGTAGAGCTTCTGGGAGCGAGATGGGCTTCATATCCATCCGGCAGCTTCATGCTTACGCCCAGAGAGATGATGCGGTATTCTCCGGCTTTCATTTCCACTGTTTCTGCAGCGCGCAGATCAATCCAGTCGGACTTACCGTCGATGGGGCAGAGGGGAGGCAGATCCTTTACGTGGTATTTAATGTGTATCTTCATATTAATGCTCCATTCCTGCTCAAGATGCACCGGTCATCTGGTATTCGGCTTGGTGCTGCCGTATGCTCCATTATACTCCTGAAATTCTATTCGGAAAAGTTGTATTCAAAAGGAAAAAAATTGAAATACACAATATGTTGTGGTGATGTGCTATCCGCCAGATCGCCCAAAAGAGAATAAATTTGTTAATAAAATACAGCACAAGCTATTGCAATTTACAAATATTGTGATAGAATATCTACGATGGTTTGACTATGCGGTAGTAGGCCACACCAGTCTTTCCAAATAATGGCTTTTTTAGCGCGATACAGGGGGAGTAGCGTGAGCGAAAGCAATAAGAAAGCATTGCGGACACTTACCACCATTTTGGTTTGTCTGGCAATTGTTTTTGCATTCTTCATTTCCATTATCAGAGTATTTGGTTTTCAGGTTTATGGGGTTCTGACAGGTTCTATGGAACCCGCATACCCGACAGGTTCTCTCATCTACGTCCGCGATGTGGATGCCAGCACGCTCCGCGTCAACGACGTTATCACCTTCAGCCTTTCGCCCAACGTGATCGCTACCCACCGTATCGTGGATATCATCCCGGACGAAAATAACCCGGGGCAGTACAAGTTCCAAACCAAAGGTGATGCAAACAAATCTGTGGATGCCTCGCTGGTAAGCCCAACGCACATCATTGGTAAAGTCATTTTTTCGGTACCATATCTTGGCGATATTGCCAATTACATTCAGAATCCGCCAGGAACCTATGTGGCGATCCTGATCAGTGGCATCTTGATCTTCCTCGTTTTTCTGACCGATGCGGCCACCAGCGAGAAGTTTAAGTTCCTCCAGAAGAAGCCGGCACCGGAGCAGCAGCAACCCGTTGCGGTCAATGCTCCCTATCCCGCGCAGCAGCAGCCTGCCGGCTATCAGGCTCCTCCATCCGGATACCCATCCCAGCAGCCGGTGCAGGGAAGTTTCCAGCAGCCGCACATGCAGCAGCCCCCAAATCCGTACCAGCCGCAGCAAAGCCCAAACTTCGGTTTGCATCAGCCGGTGCAGAATGGTTTCCCGCAACAGCAACCTGTACAGGGCGGTTACCCCCAACCGCCTCGGCAGATGAATGCTTATCCCTACCAACAGTACCCGCAGCAGAGTGCACAGCAGCCTTTCCCGCAGCAGCGTCAGCCCATGCAGAACGGTTACAGAGCACCGCAAGGTGGTTATCCCCAGCCCCAGCAGCCGGTACAGAACGCTTACTCCCAACAGCGCGTAACACCTCAGCAACCTGCTCAGCAGGCAATGCCGCAGATGCGGTCTCCGCAGGAGAGTAACCAGAAGCAATCCTCGTACCCCTTCCAGCCCAGCGGCTTTGTCCCTCCGTCTCAAATTGAGGGTGCACCCCAACGTAGACGGCGGAGCAATCCTACACAACCTCCAGTTTGATCTAAGGAGCTGTTCTACCATGTTTAAGTCCAAGAGAGCCCTCATCATGGCGGTATCCATCGTGTTGTCCCTGTCCCTGTCCATCTATGGCACTCTCGCCTTTCTGACCGACAGCTCCACGGTTGTGAATACCTTCACCGTCGGTAATGTGGACATCACCGTTGATGAGACCGACGTCAACCCCGATGGCACCCCGACCGGCGAACCCGATCGCGTTGAGCAGAATGATTATCATCTGATCCCCGGTCATTCCTACACCAAGGATCCTACCATGACCGTTCATGCAAACAGCGAAGATTCCTACGTCCGCATGAAGGTGACTCTCAGCAACTTCGCGGAGCTGAAGGCCATTGATGCTTTGGGTGGCGAGAACTTCGAACTGGCCAATCTTGTTGCTGGTCTGGATGAGACCATCTGGGTTCCCGTTGAACCCGCTGTGGAGGATGCCGAAGCTAACACTGTCACCTACGAGTTCCGCTATCACAAGATCGTAGAGAAGGCAGAACCTGCTGCCGACATCGTGCTTGAGCCTCTCTTCACCGAATTCGTCGTTCCTGGCGAAGTGACCGGCGATGAGCTGAAAACGCTCTCCAATATGACCATGACCATTGATGGCCACGCCATTCAGGCCTATAGCTTCGACACCGCTAATGATGCCTGGGCTGCCTTTGATGCTCAGATGACCCCCACCACCGAAGACACCACTACCACCACCGATGACACCACTCCTGGTGACGATGAGGCCGCCGGTGTCAATCCCGGTGATCAGTAATCTCGCTTATGCCACTGCGGCCTGTGCATAGCTGCGGTGCAAAGATAGCTATTCTTGAAGGGAGCAACCAATATGTCTTCTCTGAAGAATCTTCTCACCAAGCTTCTTGGCGGCGTTAGCAAAAAGACCCTGCTGATGACCCTTGCTGTTACGCTGGCTACCTCCGGCGTTGCAAGCGGCACTTTGGCATGGCTGATCGACCGCGCCCCTGAAGTGACCAATACCTTCACCTATGGCGACATCAACATCACCCTTGATGAGACCGACACCAATCTGGACGATGACAACGATCCTAACACCAACGAGTACAACATGACTCCCGGTGCTACCATCAACAAGGATCCTCAGGTCACTGTTCTGGCCGGCAGCGAAGACAGCTGGGTTTACGTCAAACTGGATGAGAGCGAGAATTTCGACGATTTTATGACCTACGAGATCGCCGAGGGCTGGACGGCTCTGCCCGGTTATGATGGTGTGTACTACCGGCAGGCTGCCGCTTCCGAAGAAGATCAGGTATTCCCTGTTCTGAAGGATGATCAGGTGCAGGTGCTCCTTGAGGTTACTAAGCAGATGCTCAACGAGCTGGATGCCAATGGCGCTGCCAACTATCCCCAGTTGGTCATCTCCGCCTATGCTATCCAGATGGATGAAGCCATTACCGAACTGGCCGATCCTGTTTCTGCCTGGAAGCTCATTGAAGCCGAGAATGCCGCAGCAACTGAGATCGATGTGCCCGAAGCTCCCGAAGGCGAGAGCATCGTTACTCAGACCATCGATCAGTAATCATCACGGCTCTGTACCGCAAAGGCACAGCAGCATCACATAAGGAGTAACGACCATGAAGAAATTCCTTGTGTTGCTCTGTTGCCTTTTCGTAATGGGGTATCTGTTGTACGATACCGGCTTCTTCTCCTACATTCAAAGCGGGCATTCTTTGGTGGAACAGCCGCGTATAGAAGTGAAGCTGAATGAATACAGCAGATCATCGTTTGGCACGCTGCAGCCTCTCAGGAATGGCGTTGTTCTGAAACCGGATGGCAAGGCCTACGATGGAAGTCCGTATCTGCAACAGTTTGTTCCCTTTCGATGGCAAGGGGCAGGCGAAGAGAAGGTCCACTTCTGGAGCACTTCTCTGGAGCGTGCAGTGGATAAGATCGTTGCCGTCAGCAATGCAGGCAATATTCCTGTTTATGTCCGGGTCATCTTTGCTTTCGAGCAGCTGGATTGTAAACTCTGGAAGAATGTTTACACTGCGAATGGTGCCAACGAGATGGTACATCACGGTTCCATTACCATCCATGGTGATCTCTTTGATCTCTACTCCTACACCTATTCTCAAAGCCTTGCGCCCGGCAGCCTTTCCAGTCCGTGTCTTTTGCAGATCGTACTGGATGCAGGTGCCACTTCCGCAGATCTGCGACGGATCGCCGAAGGTTTCGAGATCAGTTCTGTAGCTCAGGCCTGTCAGGCAAGCGGCCTCCCGGCAGAGATCGCGGAGAATGCGGATGCGTCACAAGTGCTGAATACACTTTTGGGAGAGATAAGCACAGAGCAGCATCCATGGGTAGGACAATAAAGCTTCTTCCGCCGCAGGCGGATATGCTTCATCAATGCAATTACGATGAAAGGAGGTAGATGCACTTGAAACGTTTGAAGTATACGCTCGTTGCAATGGTGCTGATCACTTCTATGGTGCTCACCGCTGTGATCACCACTGGCAATACGCTGGCTATGATCATCGACGAGACGCTGGCACTGGTCAATACCTTTGTACCCAGCAAGATCGAAGCGGAAGCCCGTGTAAGTATCGGCATTCAGAAGATCGTCATGTCAACCGGCGTAAACGGAATAAACGCAGGTGGATTTACCTTTGAACTGACCGAGAAGGCTACGCAGAATGTTTTGGTTGGTACTTCCAACACCAACGGTCTGGTCGAGATTCCTCTTACGTTTACCGAAGAGGATATCGGTAAGACCTTCACCTACACCCTCGAAGAGCGGAATGATGGTCGCAAGGGCTTTACCTACAGCGATAAGGTCTACCAGATCGATGTAACGATCTCTCTGGTAGATAACGACCTTGTTGCCGATGTAAAAGTTGATGGCAAGCCGCTGGAGGAACTGACGCTTGAGTTTGTCAACGTCTATGAGCCCGATGGTGATGAGCCGCCGCCCCCGCCAGCAGGAGACAGTGCCATGCCTCTGCTTTATCTGGCACTGGCCCTTCTCAGCCTCGGTTGCATCGTAATCATTTATAGGAAGCAGAAGAAATCCTGCTAAGCAGTTTGTACACAAACAGAACCACCGCACACGCTGCGGTGGTTCTTTCTTGCAATAAAGGAATGGTAATCAATATAAAAGGGCATCCGGCGAACCGGATGCCCTTGAATAATTGGTGCAAATTACTTCTGCACTTCTTCGATAGCAACAGCCACAGCGACGGTAGCGCCAACCATGGGGTTGTTGCCCATGCCGATCAGGCCCATCATCTCAACGTGCGCGGGCACGGAGGAGGAACCGGCGAACTGAGCGTCGGAGTGCATGCGGCCCAGGGTGTCATGCCGTAGGAGGCGGGGCCGGCAGCCATGTTGTCGGGATGCAGGGTACGGCCGGTGCCGCCGCCAGAAGCAACAGAGAAGTACTTCTTGCCAGCCTCGGTCATTTCCTTCTTGTAGGTGCCAGCAACGGGATGCTGGAAGCGGGTGGGGTTGGTGGAGTTACCGGTGATGGAAACGCCCACGCCCTCGTGCCACATGATGGCAACGCCCTCGCGGACGTCGTCAGCGCCGTAGCAGTTGACCTTCGCGCGCTCGCCGTCAGAGTAGGCGGTCTTGTTCACGACGGTCAGAGCATGATCTTCCTTCACGTCGGCAGACAGGTAATCATACTTGGTCTGCACATAGGTGAAGCCGTTGATGCGGGAGATGATCTGAGCAGCGTCCTTGCCCAGACCGTTCAGGATGACGCGCAGGGGCTCCTTACGAGCCTTGTTGGCGGAACGGGCAATGCCGATTGCGCCTTCAGCAGCAGCGAAGGACTCCTGACCTGCCAGGAATGCGAAGCACTTGGTCTCGTCACGCAGCAGCATAGCGCCCAGGTTACCGTGGCCCAGACCGACCTTGCGGTCCTCAGCAACGGAGCCGGGGATGCAGAATGCCTGCAGGCCGATGCCGATAGCCTCAGCAGCCTCAGCAGCGTTCTTGACACCCTTCTTCAGAGCAATAGCAGCGCCAACGCAGTAGGACCATGCAGCGTCTTCAAAAGCGATGGGCTGAATGCCCTTGACGATCTCGTAGGGATCGAAGCCGGCTTCCTTGCACAGCTCACGGCAGGCTTCAACGGACTCCAGGCCGTACTGAGCC
>JAZQHO010000073.1:0-7321 GCA_045540635.1 Candidatus Limiplasma sp. | reverse complement strand
ACATGTTGTCTTCCTAAGACCGCTTGGCCTCCGACTTCGGCGTAGACAACGAAGGCAATACCGTCATCGGCCCCCAGCGGCCCAACGCATCGGTAAACCCTGCGCCCGATACAAAGGGCGGCAGCCATTCCGGCTACTTTTCCGGTAACGAGATCCAGGGCTTTTCCCAGATCCACGCCAGCGGTACCGGCTACGGCAAGTACGGTCAGTTCCTGCTGTCGCCCCAGATCGGGCTGGATACCAGCTTTACCGGACACGACTCTCCCGCGGCGGAGGAAAACGCAAGCTGCTGCGAATACAGCGTGCTGCTCAGCCGCTACGGCATCCGCTGTGCTGTTACCCCGGCGGAGCATGCGTCCATCTATCGCTTCACCTATCCCGCGTCGAAGGATGCTTCCCTGCTGATCGACCTGGCGCACAGCGTGCCGCTGCTGGCGGGTATCGTCAACTCGGAAAGCGGCATTTCCGCCTCGGATGTGGTGCTGCATGTGGATATGGATGCGGATGGATACCCCGTGTTCTCCGGCTCCGGGGTGTATGCGGGCGGCTTCGGCGGCGCACATGGCCTGCATTTCTATGCCGTGGTTAAAAAGCGCCCCACGGTGATGGGCACCTATGATGCCGACGGCCTCCACAATGGCTCCACCGGCTTTGCAAGGGCTTCCCTGCGCTCCAAAGAGGAAAGCGTGGGCGGCTTCCTGCGCTTTGAGACCGCCGAAAACGAGGATGTATATGTGAAGATCGGCATCTCCTTTACGAGCATCGAAAAAGCCAAGGCATGGCTGGAAAAAGAGATCCCCGCATGGGATTACGATGCCGTCCGGGACGAAACCATGGTTTTGTGGGAAAAGGAACTGCAAAAGATCCGGATCAGCGGCGACCATGTGACCGAAGCTGATAAGATGAAGCACTACACCGCCATCTATCACGCCATGTGCATGCCCCGGGACCGCACCGGCGACCTGCCCGGCTACGAGGACGATGTGCCCATGATCGACGATCATTATGCCATCTGGGATACCTGGCGCACACTGTATCCCCTGTACACGCTCATCAAGCCGGAACTGGTGACCCAAACGGTGAACAGCTTCATCGCTCGCCACAAAAAGACCGATTATGTGCGGGATACCTTCGTGGCTGGGGTGGATATGCATCCCCAGCAGGGCGGCGACGATATCGATAACGTGATCTGTGATGCCTATGTGAAGGGCGTTCCCGGCATCGACTGGCAGAAGGCCTATCAGGTGGTCAAGAACCATGCGGATCGCTACCGCATCGGCTGGTACAACTACGCCCGGCCTGTGGCGGATCCGGATGCGCCCTACTACCGCCTCGGCTATATCCCGGATGATCACGCCCTGCCCGGCACGGCATGCGGGCAGATGGCCTGCTCCTACACGCTGGAGCAAGCCTATAACGACCATTGCGCTGCCACCATGGCCAAGGAGCTGGGCACCGAAGCAGACTACGAAACCTACAGGCAGCGGAGCCGGAACTGGCAGAACCTGTGGAACCCGGATGCCCGGTATGGCGAGTTTTCCGGTTTCATCTGCCCCAGAAATTCCGACGGCACATGGGTGGAGATCGATCCCGGGCAGCACTGGGGCTCGTGGGTGAAGCATTTCTACGAGGCGACCGCCTACAACTACTCCTTCTTCGTGCCCCACGATGTGCCCACCCTCATTGAAAAATGCGGCGGGGAGGATGCCTTCATCCGCCGCCTTGTCCACGGCATCGAGACCGGGCTGGTGGATTACGGCAACGAACCGGCGTTTCTGGCCTCCTACCTGTTCGCCTACACCCGGAAGCCGTGGCTCATCACCGACAGCATCGACAAGCTGCGGGATCTGTTCACCATGGACGGCCCTCCCGGCAACGATGATTCCGGGGCCATGAGCTCGTGGTACATCTTCTCGTCCGTGGGTTTCTTCCCCAATGCGGGGCAGAACCTGTACTACCTGACCAGCCCCCGGTATGATCATACGGTGATCACCCTGCCGAGCGGGAAGGAGATTACGATCCGTGCCAACGGGCTGTCGCCGGAGAACCGGTATATACAGGCGGTGCGCATCAACGGGCAGCGGTGGCGCAGTACCATGTTTACCCATGAGCTGATCCGGGATGGCGCGGTCATTGAGTTTGATATGGGCGCGCAGGCGGTGGATTATACGAGGTGAGAGGAAAACCGGAAATGCTAAGCTGAATGTGAGTTTAATGCTGTATAGTAGTTTTGATAAGAGGAGATAACATGGCACAAACGATTTTGTACTACCCGAGTATTGATATTCAGGATGGGGCATGGCTGAGAAGCGCAATTTTGTATTGGGATGAAGTATCGTCTATTGTTCCTGATGAAGGCTATAGAACATTTTCACCGGAAATACAATACCTGCAAGATGCAGGTGTTTACAGCCCCATCTATCCTCGTGATTTGTTTTTCTCAGAGTATGCAGAAGAATTCTGCAAGACCGTTGAAAAGAGGATTGAAAGATATAGTCGTTCGCTTAGCAAGTCGGGTTGTAGGAGCCAAAATGGATGGACGAAGGTTCATAAGAAGAAAATCTATGATCCAGCGTTGCATACGATGATCCACTATCGAAAATTGCCAGCTGGCTTGTTGTCTTTGCTACAAGATAAGAAGTTTATTAGTGACTATAATGATGACGGCTGGATGGAAATGGATGACAAAGTTGCGCAAATTTATATGAGGACACTTGCTGAATATTCGATAAAGTGCGCAGATAAAGATATTGTTTTGGGTACCGACAACATAAAACGAAACGAGGAAATCTATAACAGATCACGTACTCATACCGATATACGAACACAATGCTGCACAATTGATATACTGAGTTGTCTTCCTCAACCATCTATGGATGTGCACTTTGAAGAGATTCTTGATTTTAAGATGCGGAGAAAAAATGAACTTGACGCATTCACGGGAAAAATCAGAGAATTAGAGAGAAATGTTCATAACGCTGACAGCATAGAGATGATTAGACATTATGAAGCTGAATTCATTGAGGGCTGGGAATGCTGCTCTAATGATTTTCAGAGGGTTTTGACAGAAGCAAGAATACAGTTTTTCTTGAGAAGTCTTACCGGTATTGTAGCCATTCCTTTGGTTGGTTCGTTCCTTGCGGGGCATATGGGTCAAGATGCGGTCGAATTCATTCAAAATGTAACACCGTTTGTACAGTTTGGGATCAGTTATCTCGATTACAAAAACAAAATCAATCCGCTTCAAACGGATGGAGGGTTCAGCTATATATTCAAGGCGAGAAAAGCCGGGATTATTCGTGGTTGAGAATGTTGATATGGATGGTATTTGTTAATCCGGCAAAACACGGCACTCCGGGATCCTCATCCCGGAGTGCCGTCCTCTATATCAGCACATTTGTCCAAACCTCTTACTCCCTAACCCTCCCATCCGTCGTCACCGTCACCACCCGCCAAGGAATAAACTTCCCGCTGGCCTGCTACGCCCGCTTCGCCGCGTTCACAATCCCGCCGCAGCAGGGCACCTCCATGCGCACAATGGTCAAACTCCGAATATCATTCCCCGCAATGATCGCCGTCAGCTTTTCGGCATAATCGCCCTCGTCCAGCTTGGGGCACCCGATCAGCGTGATCCTGTTCCGGATAAATTCCTGATGGAAGTTGGCATAGGCATACGCCGTGCAATCGGCAGCGATCAGCAGATTGGCCCCGTCAAAGTAGGGCGCATTCACCGGCACCAGCTTGATCTGTACCGGCCACTGTTGCAGCTGGCTGGTCACGGGCGCACATGCGGCAACCTCGCTCACCGCTTCCCGCTTGATGGACCGACTTTGCGTCCCCGGGCAGCCGCAGGGCAGCTTCCCGGCAGCTTTCTTTTTCGCCTGCGCCTCCTTCACGGCGGCTTCGTCGTAGGCAGGGGCTTCCCGCTCCTCAGAAGAGATGGCATCCACCGGGCAGGCGGGCAAACAATCGCCCAGACCGTCGCAGTAGTCCTCGCGGGTCAGCTTGGCTTTGCCGTTCACCATTTCGATGGCTCCCTCGTGGCAGGCATCGGCGCACAGACCGCAGCCGATGCATTTTTTTCGTCTATCTTGATGATTTTCCTTACCATGTTCATTCCTCCCGGGTTGATTTTTACGGTCACATCATACTATACTATCAGCAACAAGTATGTTGTTTTAACAACAAGGAGGCAAAATGGAACCGCTTTTTCTATCCAAGACCGATCTGTTCCGGGGCATCCCTCCGGAGGATATCCAAAGCATGCTGGGCTGCCTGAAGGCGGCAACAAAAACCTACCAGCGGGGTGAGTTCATCTACCGGGAAGGGGAGAACATTACCGCCATGGGCATGGTGCTTTCCGGCAGCGTATCCATCGAGAATGATGATATCTGGGGCAACCGCAGCATTCTGGATCGGGTGGGAGCAGGGCAGGTCTTTGCGGAAAACTACGCCTGCCTGCCCGGTGAAAAGCTGATGATCAGCGCCGTTGCCACAGAGCCGACGGAGATACTGTTTCTGAACACCGAGTGCATGTTCACCGTCTGCCCCCACGCCTGCGGCTTCCATAACAAGATGATCCGCAATATGCTCACCATCGCTGCCCGGAAAAGCCTGAACCTGTCCCGGCGCATCATGCACACCAGTTCCAAGAGCATCCGGGGCAGGCTGCTCAGCTACCTATCCTTTCAGGCGACCCAGCACGGCTGCCGGGCATTCGATATTCCCTTCAACCGTCAGCAGTTGGCGGATTACCTGAGCGTTGACCGAAGCGCCATGTCCAACGAGCTGAGCAAAATGCAGCGGGACGGCATCATCAGCGTAGACCGCAACCATTTTGTGCTGCTGGATGGGATGTGAGCAGCAAAACGAAACAAACACCGCCTTCCGATGCAGCGTTCTGCACCCGAAGGTGGTGTTTGCTATTCCTTTATTTGGCGAGTTTGTTCCAAGTGGGCAGGTTTTCAGCAATGATGGCATCCATGTCGGCTTCTACAGCATCGGGTTCACGGATGGTAATGCCATCTTCAAGGGCAGCCGTCAGCCAGACCCGCTTTGCCTCTTGTGCATTCTTCATCACGGCTTCAAGGGTCTCACCGCAGGTGATGCATCCGGGCAAGTCGGGGCAGGAAGCAACAAAGCCGCCCTCATCCGTGTCGGCTACGATCTCCATGCGGTAAGGCAAAGCCAGATATTCTTCAAGCTTCTTCGTGCCAGCTCACCTCATTTTCGCTTCTGTCCCGCCTACGCAGGGTCGCCCCATAGATCAGCAGGAATGCACCCAGAACGATGATCCAAGTGGAGTACGCATAGAGCGTGTAGATCACCTTCGCAACGATGGCTTCTTCCTCGTCTGTGCCCTCCAGCAGATCATCCAGCGTGATGGGCTCTGCATCATCGATGCGGATGCCCTTTCCCAGCAAGGCGGATACGATGCCGGGATCGACCCTTTCGATGCCAAGTTCCGCTGCATGTCCGTCCAGTGTATAGATATCGGGTTCGCTATCCACCAGCACCCGTATGCCGATGCCCACCAGCAACAGCAGCAGGGCAAGGAAAACAAGAAAAGCTTTCAAAATGCGCATGCTGATCCCCCCGTTTCGTTTGTGATGTGTTCAGTATAGCGGAGTGGGGGAGGGATTGCAAGGAATTGGTGGAAGGACAGAAAGAGATTCTATGGCTTACCTACTCTTAATACAACATTTAATACTACATTCATATTGATAATACTACATTTTTGTGTTATGATGGTGATGCTTGGAAAGGAGAGGTGATATGACGACCTACAGTGTAAAAGAGATTGCGGAGATGCTAAACACAAATCCGGAAACAGTTCGGCGTTGGATTCGCGATAAAAAGCTCGCTGCAACTATCGTGTCAAAAAAAGGTGGGCACATTGTTTATGAAGCTGCACTTCGTGACTTTTTGAAGTCCTCGCCGAAATATGCGGCCACCGCTCAAGCCTCGCTGATTGGGGCGGCAGGGTTATCAATCGTTATGCTTGGCGGATTGGCTGCACAGAAACTCATTGATATAGAGCAACTCAAGAAAGCCCGGATTTCCAACGATGATATCATCCGTTTCGTGCGGGGCGAGATTCAAAAATGCTCAGATGCTATCAAAACAAAGGAAGCAACTATTCGCCAGATTCAACAACAGATCGAAGATGATCGTTCTCAAATTGCAGAATATGAGAAACTGATTGAGAACCTGTCTACAGAGGAGGGATACCATGAGCGGCAACACGAATAACCAGATTGAGTCTTTGCTTAGTAAAAAGTCGGCAGCAGCTTCCGTTGTAACAAGTTCATTGAAATCCATCGGGAATGGCGATATGCTAAATGGCGTGAAAAATATCCATCGGTCTTCGGCGTTGAAGCTCAAGAGGGCTGAGAAGGTATCCTTTGTCAAAGGCGGTGTGTCCTCTGCTGCTCTGGTTCTCGCTGTGCAACTGATTCCCAAAGGAGTCAAATTTGCTAAGAGGAAATGGAACGAAAGAAAACAACGCAAAGTGATGAAAGAACAAAGTCATGTCGCTTACAGCAAAGAAGTATCGGATATACCGAGCGAGAAAGAGGATACGACGGCATTGTGAATGGATAATCTCTTATCGATTCATATGCTAAATGTATTTCACAATACACCTGAAAGATCAAAGAGTATATTGATACATGGGGGAGGACTTATGGAAAGAGATTTCATTTGTGCGAATTGTGGGCACACATGGTCGGCGAACGAAGATGAGGACGGGTTGTTCAATGGTCGTGGAATGCCCATGTGTCCGATATGCTTTGAACCGGGATACAATCCAGACGATTATTTCGACTATACCTGTGAATACTGTGGACATAAGTGGCGTCAGTATGGCAATGGTGGCTTGGTGCTTGGATGTATCCCAAGATGTCCGGAGTGCAACTGTTGATTCATTCAAAGAGAAAAACCATGCTTATGAAACAATTTGATGCGTATGTTTATGTTGTCGGAGGGCATCACCATGAAGAACGGAAACGCCGCTGAATTCATCGACAGAATCTACTCCTGTCAGGACACGATCTTTATTTTCAACGGTATCAAGTATTGGTTTCAAGGCTACACGCTGCCTTGCGGCACAGTGCACATGGAGGTATCCCAGTATCAGCCGGTAAGTGAACGCTGCCTGTGGACACACGATGGCAAAACGATCGAGGAATGTCACGAAGCTTTCTTGGCTGCGCCTATGTTTGGCGGGAAAAACTTCTGGGAAGCTGAACAGGATATCGAATGGGTCGATGAATAATCAACATAGCCCCTTCCGGCAAGATAATTACGATTTGTTTTCGTC
>JAZQHO010000072.1:0-8989 GCA_045540635.1 Candidatus Limiplasma sp. | reverse complement strand
TTGGCAATCAGAGGGCTGCGGCCCTCCGATACCTCTGGGCTTTTTCGACATTCTGATGCCTGTGGCCTTTTGTCTCTTTGCTCTTTGCATTTTCCTGTGCAATCTTATCTTGCCAAACCCCCACATTCGCTATATAATTAGCGGTAACGGTTTTTTTACTGCCGTTAATCTAAAGGAAAGAGGGCACTGCAATGGAGAACCCCGCAACGAAAAGCAATTTCATCTGGGAAGCCGTAGAAGAGGATTTACGGAGCGGGCGCTGCCAAAGCGTGCATACCCGTTTTCCCCCGGAACCCAACGGCTACCTGCACATTGGCCACTGCAAGGCGCTGGTGGCGGACTTTCTGACCGCCGAGCGCTACGGCGGCGTGACCAACCTGCGCTTTGACGATACCAACCCCGCCAAGGAAGAGACCGAGTATGTGGACGGCATCATGGATGACATCCGCTGGCTGGGCTTCGACTGGAAGGGCGGCCTGTTCTTTGCCAGCGAGTACTACCAGAAGTGCTACGATATCGCTGTGGACTGGATCAAGCGGGATCTGGCCTATGTGGACGAGCTTACTCAGGAGCAGATGCGTGAGTACCGCGGCACCCTTACCGAGCCCGGCAAGAACAGCCCCTACCGCGACCGCCCCATGGAGGAGAACCTGCGCCTGTTTGAAGAAATGAAGGCAGGCAAGCACCCCGAGGGCAGCATGATCCTCCGTATGAAGATCGACATGGCCTCTCCCAACATCAACATGCGCGACCCCGCCATGTACCGCATCCTCTACAAGGAGCATCACCGCACCGGCAAGGAATGGTGCATCTATCCCATGTACGACTTTGCCCACCCCATCGGCGATGCGCTGGAGGGCATCACCCACAGCCTGTGCTCTCTGGAATATGAGGATCACCGCCCCCTGTACGACTGGGTGGTGGAAAAGTCCGCAGCCATGCTGCCGGGTCGCCCCCGCCAGATCGAGTTCAGCCGTCTTAACCTGACCCGCACCGTGATGAGTAAGCGCTATCTGCGCGCACTGGTGGAGGGCGGCTTCGTTACCGGCTGGGACGATCCCCGCATGCCCACCCTGTGCGCCATGCGCCGCCGCGGCTACACCCCCGAAGCCATCCGCGATTTCATCGACCGCATCGGCCTTGCCAAGGCGGACAGCACCGTGGATATGGCGCTTCTGGAGAGCTGCGTCCGCGACGATCTGGGCGACAAGGTGCCCCGTGCCATGGCTGTGGTTCGCCCCCTGAAGGTGATCCTGACCAACTGGCCCGAGGATAAGATCGACGAGCTGGAGATCGAGAACCATCCCAAGCACCCGGAAATGGGCAGCCACAAGGTGGTCATGACCCGCGAGATCTACGTGGAGCAGGAAGACTTTATGGAGGTTCCCCCCAAGAAGTACTTCCGCCTGTTCCCCGGCAACGAAGTGCGCCTGATGGGTGCCTATATCATCAAGTGCGAGGGCTGCGAGAAGGACGAGAACGGCAACGTGACCGCCGTGCTCTGCACCGTGGATATGGACAGCCGCAACGGCAGCGAGGGCGCCAACCGCAAGGTAAAGGGCACCCTGCACTGGGTAAGCGCCACCGAGAATGTGCCGGTGGAGGTACGTATGTTCGAGCCCATCCTGCTGGATGAGGACGAGACCAACGGCATCGAGGGAGAAGCTCTGGAAGAGCTGCGCAAGCAGCTGCCCCTCAAGGACGATTTCCTCACCCGTCTCAACTTCAACAGCCTGGAGACCTGCATGGGCTATGCCGAGAAGTCTCTGGCGGCTGTGGAAGCCGGTTCCACCTATCAGTTCCCCCGCGTGGGCTACTTCTGCAAGGATACCGACTCCACCAATGACAAGTTTGTTTTCAACCGTGTGGTGGGTCTGAAGGATACCTTCGCCAAGCAGATCAAGAAGTAACAGAACACTGCCGCCTTCGCAATCCCGGAGGCGGCAGTTTTTACACCTGTTCACAAAGACAGGAGAAAAAGGAGCAACGACAGTTATGGCAGAGATCACTTTCCGTTTTGCCGGGCCGCAGGATACCGGGCTCATCCTCCAATTCATCCGGGAGCTGGCAGCGTACGAAAAAATGCTGGATCAGGTCATCGCCACCGAGGAACTGCTGGCAGAGGAGCTGTTCGGCAAGCAGCACGCCGAGGTGCTCTTTGCCCTTGTGGATGGGCAGGAGGTGGGCTTTGCGCTGTTCTTCCACAATTTCTCCACTTTTTTGGGTCGCTCCGGCATCTATCTGGAGGATCTGTATGTGCGCCCGGAGCATCGGGGCAAAGGCTGCGGCAAGGGGCTTTTGAAGAAACTGGCACAGCTTGCGCTGGAGCGCGGTTGCGGCAGGCTGGAATGGGCTTGCCTCAACTGGAATAAGCCCAGCATCGATTTTTATCTTTCCACCGGTGCTGCGCCCATGGACGAGTGGAAGGTGTACCGCCTTACCGGCGAAAGCCTTGTACACATGGCAAAATGATGCCGCCGGAGCCCATGCCCCCGAACCGTTGCCCTCTGCATGCTTTTGCTGTGCGGAGGGTTTTTCATTGCCTTGGCACACCCTTCCCGCCGCTGCATAGGATGAAGTGCGGGCAGAAATCGCTGCCTGCACTGCCAACGAAGGGAAGGAAAGTAAGATGCGAAATAGAGACACCATCACCTGTGCTGTACAGCCCGCCTGCGGTTGTACAGCACAGCACGCCCCTGTTTTCCGGGCGGTGGATACCTGTGCGCCTTGTCAGCAGGATGGTATGGACTGGAACCACTGGGATCGCAATGCGAGGCAGAGCAGCTGCTTCAACGGTCATAGCGCCAACTGCAACAGCAGCTGCGCCGCATCCGCCTCCTGCGCCGCCTGCGGCCATTCTCCCTGCACCTGCGGTAACGCATGCTCTGCCGCCGCAAGCTGCCGGGAAAACGGTTGCAGCAACAACCGAAACACCGGTTGCAACAGCAGCTGCGCCGCACCCGCCCCCTGCGCCGCCTGCGGTCATTCTCCCTGCACCTGCGGCCATACCCCTGCCATGGTCTATGAGACCCCGCACTGCCTTGACGGGCTTCACGGCATCGAGGAAGCCATCCGCAAGGGTACGCTGTTCAGTGAGCTGTATATGCCTATGAACGGCGAATATGCAGATGCCTGTGGAGCACAGCTCTGCGATGGGCAGGCCGAGGCCTTCGCCGCATGGGAACTGCGGCTGTATCTCAACACCCACCCCTGCGACCGGCAGGCGCTGGAACTGTTCCGGCATTATTGCCGCCGGGGCGATCTGCCCAACTATGCCTGTGCCTTCGCCTTTGATGACGGCTGCGCAGAACGCTGGAGCTGGACGGATGCGCCGTGGCCGTGGGAACACAATGCTGCCTGTGAAAACAACTGCGGTTGCAACTGAGGGAGGGGGAAAACCGGTATGTTTGTCTATGAAAAGGAACTGCAATATCCTGTACGCATCACCCGGCCCGATCCCCGCATGGCGGCGGCCATCATCAGCCAGTACGGCGGGCCTGACGGCGAGCTGGGCGCATCCCTGCGGTATCTGAGCCAGCGCTTCTCCATGCCTGATGCCCGCATCAAGGGGCTCCTGACGGATATTGGCGTGGAGGAGCTTGGGCATCTGGAGATCGTGGGCGCAATGATCTACCAGCTCACCAAAGGGATGTGTGAAAGCGATCTGAAGGCGGGCGGCTTCGATGCCTACTTTGCCGACCATACGCTGGGGGTTTATCCTCAGGCGGCAAGCGGGCAACCCTTTACGGCGGCGTATATCGGCGTCAAGGGCGACCCTGTCACCGATCTGCACGAGGATCTGGCAGCAGAGCAGAAGGCACGCACCACCTACGAAAACCTGCTGCATCTGGCGGACGACCCCGATGTGAAGGATGTGCTCAGGTACCTGCGCCAGCGGGAGATCGTGCATTATCAGCGGTTTGCCGAGGCTCTGGGCATGGTGCGTGAGCAGCTGGATGAAAGGAACTTCTACGCCTTCAATCCTGCGCTCGTAAACTGACGGGAATACCGAACAAAAGCGGGGGAACCGCCCTGATGGACGGCTCCCCTTTTCGCACTGTTCACAGATGTAAAACAAGCGCTTTGGTGGCAAATACAGCCAGTTTTCTCCGGGCGGTTTCGTTAAATGGGCAGAGCGGCTGCAAGATGCAGCCATGCACCAAAGAACGGAGGGTACGATCAATGTTTGCCATGCATATGATAAAGGAAACTGGCTGTCTGCTGCTGGCCATCTGCCTGCTGCTGACGGGCACCGCTGCCGCACAGACAGCGCCGGAGGATGGCTGGTTCCGACAGCTGGCCCAGCGGGTGGCGGCGCAGCAATTTGCCGAGATTCTGATCCATCCGGAGACGGATGCGCCGGTGGATGCGGCACTGGATGCCGTGCTGGCGCAGGGGACAGACATCCGCCGTGCCGGTCAGGAGGGGGTATTTGACTTTCCCCGGCTGGAGTGGGAGGAAGATGGCCTTGCTTGCCGTGTGTGCGGCGTTTATGGCAAGGGCGGTGTGGAGAGCTGGGTCGTCACGTTTTTTCCGGCAGGGCTTTCCACCATGGCTACCGCTGTGGCAATGACCCCCGGCGGTCAGGTGCTGGAGGTGTTCGGCGGCAGCAGCTGGGCGATGCACACCCTGTGGGAGGAAGCGCTGGGCGATCCGTCCTACTTCTGGCAGCCGGAAACGGTCTTTCGTTTCAGCCAGCTGTTTGAGGGCGATACCCTCTGGATGCGGGCGCACCGCCCCGGTCATCGGGATATCCCCCAGCAGGAGGCGCTGCGCATCGCCGCCGATGCCTTGCGGGAAAAGTACGGCATCAGCGACGGAGAACGCTCCCTCTGGCGTACAGCGGCAGCCTTTCATCTTTCGGATCATACGGTAGGACAGCTGGTATGGGCGATCCATTACTACCGGCAGGAGGGGGAGGAGTATACCCTGCTGTATTCCGTCATCATGGACAGCCGCAGCGGTCTGGTGCTGGAGTGTACCCGTAACGAAGCAGGCGGGCTGGGCTGAAGGGGGCTGAGAAGATGAGGCGTTGGCTGTATTACCTGTGCTGTGGGCTTGCGGTTGCCCTTTGCTTTCTGTGCGCCGCTGGGGCTTGGGCGGAGCAGTCTGCCCCTGCGGCAAAGGATGAGTGGTTCTGCACCGGCAGCGATCCGGAGGATCCGCTGAATATGTATGTTCTGTACCGGCAGAAATGTGCCGAAAACCAATACCGCACCTTCCGGCAATGGCCGCTGGAGGAGCAGGCGGCGTTTCAGCAGGTGCTGAAGCCGCTGCGGCAAAGGCAGATCGACAAGTACGGCGGGCTGCCGCCCTTTGCTGTGCAGATCCTTGCCAATGAGCATCTGCTGCCCACCGAAGAGATGCTCCCGCAGACACAGGCGGTGGAAACCGCATGGCTCTGTGCCCGGCAGCGGCTGGGCAGCGGAGCGGATGGGGCAGAGGCCTGCGTTTCCCTGTACAAAACGCCCTTGGGGCTGGTGTTCTGGCATGTGGAGTTCCGCTGCGATGGGGAAACCCTGCTGGAAGTAAAGGTGGATGCCTTTACCGGCGGTATGCTGCCGGTATGGTAAGCCTGCCGCCGGGGCAACGCCGAAGGGGGACTGACACGCATAAAACGGAGCATCCGGCGAACCTGCCGGATGCTCCGTTTTTGTGTATGCTTTCTGTTCCCCAAGCAATGGTACATGCGCTTTGACACCGGTGCGGCAACGGAAGCTGCGGCGGGTCTGTCGCTGCGCCGGCTGCGGGCTTTCGCTCACGGGTCGTTTGCCCCGCCTTCGCAGCACCTGTTCAGAAAGGCGGCTGCCTCTGCTGCCAGCGGAATGGAAGCGCCTGCGCCCGGGCGGGTCACTGCCAGCGCAGCGGCATGGGCTGCCAGCCGCAGCGCCTTGGCGGCATCTCCTTCCGGGAGCCATGTTGCCAGAAAAAAGCCGGTAAAGGTGTCCCCGGCGGCGGTGGTATCCACGGCAGCCACCGGCACAGCGGGCTGGTAAAGCTGCTGCCGGGCATCCCGGTAGTACGCCCCGTCTGCGCCCAGCGTCAGCACAATGGCAGTCTCCGGGTATTGCTGCCCAAGCCCGTTCAGGATCCCCTGCACATCGGTGCAGCCGGTCAGATCTTCGCCCTCTATCTCGTTCAGGATCAGCAGGTCAACGCTTCCCAGCGGCCATGCCTTCAGCTCCGGCGCGGCGGGGGAGGGGTTCAGCGCTACCCGCAGCCCCTTTTCCTCTGCCGCCAGCAGGATCTCCCGCCCGCAGCTGATCTCGTTCTGCATCAGCACCCAGTCACCGGGACAAAGCCCCTCCAGTGCGGCAGCTGCCATTTTCGGTGTGATGCACCGGTTGGCGCCGCCGTACAGCAGGATGGCGTTGCCGCCTGTTTCCTCCACCTGAATGATGGCATGCCCGGTGGGGCTGTCCAATAGAGACAGGCGGGTGGTATCCACGCCGGTCTCCCTGAGCAGCTCCCGCAGGAACAGTCCATCCTGCCCGATGGCTCCCGCAAAGGCGGTCTCCATCCCTGCCCGTGCCAGCGCAATGGCCTGATTGAGCCCCTTGCCGCCCGCATTGCGGCTGTAGCCCACAGAGGGCATGGTCTCGCCCGGGCGCAGGAAATGGGGCACCTGATAAACATGATCGATGTTCAGCGAGCCGAATACCAGCACCTTCATTCCGTGGTGCCTCCCATCGTCAGCTTGCGGAACAGATCGCCCAGCAGCGCATCCCGGTTGATGTGGTATACATAGCGGCACAGGGGGTTCAGCGGGGCGCTGCCCCAGTGGTGGTCATACTCCGGGATGGGCGTGGGGATGAGCCGGGTGTGCATAAAGCGGTGCTCATCGTTCAATAGCCAGCCCACGGCGGTCACATCCCAGAGCACACGGCTCCATACCTTGCCCTCGGCGTAGGTCTTTACCTCGTCCACCGTGTTCTTGATCAGAAAATCACAAAGCGGGTTTTTGCCGCGCAGCCAGTAGTCCAGCTCCGGCCCGGTGGTGGTAAAGGTGCTTACCACACCAAGGCAGGGCAGCATCACCAGCGGCGCACCGCTGCCGTAGACCACCCGGGCGGCAGCCACATCCTGCCGCATGTTGAATTCACTGTTCTGCGGCCAGTCCAGACTGTGCCCGCCCAGAAAGACCACCACGATCCGGTCGGCGATCTCCGGCTTCAGCAGCAGGGCGGAGGCAACATTGGTGATGGCCCCCAGCGCCACTACATACAGCGGCTTTTCGGGGGAGTATTTCATGGCCCTGCGTGCCAGATCCTTGCTGGCGGCAGAGACCACAGGCGTTTCCTCATCCGGCAGGTAGCTGTCTGCGCCCTTGAAGGTGCGAACCTTTTGGTTCAGCAGCTTCAAAAGCCGCTTGATCTCCTGATAGCTCCGCTCCATGCCGTCCGCCGGGGAGGTGGAGCGGTGGTTGAAGAACGGCGCGGCATAAATGGCTTGCACATTGCACCGCTCCGGCGAGAGCAGCGCATAGGAGATGGCAAACTGGTCATCGATCTCGTTGTAGGTATCGCTGTCGATCACCACATCGATCAACCCCGAGGGGATCTCCAGCATGGTAAGGCGTTGGGCAGTGGTCAGCATAGGGGGTTCCTCCTTATTACTGTATGAGCGAATTTCAGAGCATGTTATTTTGCGTCAATAGGATTATGCTATTTAATAATTCACTCATCATTTGGAACAAAGTATGGCTTGATTGTTGCGTTTGAAGTTATTTTTCGTATGGAGGGATTAGGAGCAGAGAAGCAATTTCTTTTTCAGATGTTAGAATGGAGTCAATGCAGTTTAGTATGATATCGATTGAATCATCAGCAGAAGGGCGATAATCAAAATAAGCATCGTCATCAATAAGAGATGGTATTTCATACTTCTCAAAATAGTAAGCACCTTCTTCTGGTGATAGACGATATCCTGTGTTTGAGTTGTAATATTCTACGATTGTCTCGAGTTCAATGTTTTGATATGTGATTTTCAAGAGAGTAGAAATACCGAAGTGATAGCAGTTTTCGGTCATCAGCTCTTGGGTCGAAGAAGCAATGTCTAGATAACGGTCACAGTGTTTTTCGTATATGAGAGGAGGGGTGCTAGAGCGGTATCCAATATCATACATCATATCAATCGGAATGAAGTGTTCTTTTATGCTGCTCATGTCTCTTAAGTCACGGATAATAACAAAGGAAGCTGTTTCACAATTGAAAGCGTAAAAATTCCCACCGCGGTTGTTTATTGTAATTACAGAAGTATCGTTGATCTGATCATTGTTGGTATCGATTCCTTGATGCCTTATTTCGAAATGTGGATAAAGCGACAGGGCGGAAAGTTCGGTTTGGATGCGAGCCACATGTAGCGAACAGGCTGAAACAACTAACGACATAAAGCCTAAGAAAAATTCTGATGAAAATATGGACTTAAGTAATTTTTTCAGTATCAGGGTAAGCGATCTGAGTTGGGTTCTTTGAAAAATCTTCGTTCTGAGTTTTAGCGTTGTAACAAAAGTATGTAATTTTGACATGCTTTCCTCCTATTAAACTGTTTAAACTGTGGAATTGCTATGATGAGAACATTGAGTTGACCAGTCTATGTTTTACGAAGGTTGATTGTTAGCATTTTATCACAAATGGAAAAAGGTGTCCATGAGTAAAAAAACACAATGGTTGTTCTCTTGATGAGTGATTCACAAAGAATAGGAGCAAGCATGGGGCGATTTGGCAAAAGGAACGTGTGTTCAAACAGCTTAGGTGTGTGTATACGATAAATATAAAAATATCGTTGGCAGAACCTCACATTTCGGTTATAATATAAGCTTGAAGGTATCTGTATACCTTTAAGCTCATTTTTCTTTAGGAGGCGCCTTATGACTGTTCGCACCCGGTTCGCACCCAGCCCCACGGGCTATCTGCATCTGGGCGGCCTGCGTTCCGCCCTGTACACCTATCTTTTCGCCAAGAAGAACGGCGGCAAGTTCATCCTTCGTATC
>JAZQHO010000071.1:0-2695 GCA_045540635.1 Candidatus Limiplasma sp. | reverse complement strand
GAGATTTTGTCAGAACCCTGACCATCCTGATGATATCATGTATTGTGCTCGTCGACAAGTATTTCCCTTGTATAAAAAGAGGCCCGGCAAAAGCCGGACCGCTCATATCATCAGTCGTTGGTGTAATTGTCGAAGTAGCCCTGGATGTACACGATGGGCGTTCCCTTGTCGCCGGAGCCGCTGGTCAGGTCGCACAGGGAGCCGATCAGGTCGGTCAGGCGACGGGGCGTGGTGCCCTGAGCGGCCATGTTGCCCACAAGGCTGGAGCCATCCTTCTTCTGGATCGCACCCTTGATGGCATCCCGCAGGGCTTCGCCGGAGAGAGCGGCAAAATCGTTATCTGCCAGGTACTTGAGCTTCAGCTCGTTGGGGGTGCCCTCCAGACCGGCGGTGTAGGCGGGGGAGACCACCGGGTCGGCCAGCTCCCAGATCTTGCCCACAGGATCCTTGAAGGCACCGTCGCCGTAGACCATCACTTCGATGTGCTTGCCGGTAGCGGCCAGCAGGCGGGACTGGATGTCCTCCACCAGATCCTGACACTCCCGGGGGAAGAGCTTGACGGAATTCTCGGTGGACTTGTTGGAGCCCAGCAGACCGTAGTTGGGGTTGCAGCCGCTGCCGTCCACGGAGGCGGTCATGATCTCATCCAGACCAAAGACACGCTCGGCACCGGCGGCTTTCAGAAGGCGCTTGGTGCGCTGGCGGGTGTGGATGTCGCAGTTGAGCACGTTCTTGGTGTAGGCAAGCACGGCACGGGGATCATTGGCGAAAATGATCTCGCATTCTGCGCCGCACTCGCGGATCAGGTTGCCGTAGTATTCGACATAATCAACACCGGTGAAGGGGTGCTTGATGTAGCCGAACATGGCACGGTACTGCTCCTCGGAGAGCACGTCCTTGTAGGGGTCTACGTTGTTCTGGTCCATCAGATCCCAATCGATAAGGTGGTTGCCCACTTCATCGGAGGGGTAGGACAGCATCAGCACGATCTTCTTGGCGCCCTTGGCGATGCCGCGCAGGCAAATGGCAAAACGGTTGCGGCTGAGGATGGGGAAGATAACGCCCACAGTCTCGCCGCCCAGCTTCTGGCGTACATCTTTGGCGATGGCATCCACGCTGGCGTAGTTGCCCTGTGCACGGGCCACGATGGCTTCGGGCATGGCGACAACATCCCGGTCGCGGGGGGTGATGCTGCCTTCGTTGATGGCACTCTGGATGGAGTCCACAACGATAGCGGCAAGGTCGTCGCCTTCGCGGATGATAGGCGCACGCACGCCCATGGAGACAGTTCCGATCATACGGCTCATGAAAAACCACTCCTTAGGGAAAAAGAGTTAACGGAAAATACCCGTTTGGTTTTTTCCCGACCTATTATACAGCACTTTTCCGCTTTGGCAAAGCAAAATTTTTGCCTTTTGGCGAACAAAACAGCGAAAAAACGATTGTGCCTGTATGTGGCAAGGTTTTGTGCTGCCATGAGCGTTTTGCTGCCCGCTACTTGACAAGCGGGCAAAACGTGCTATACTCTGTTTGAAGGTCAAAGAAAGTCAGAAATCTGTCTTTCCTTGTCAGACCTTTGGTGCAAAGCCTGTTTCAGCACGATCAAAGGAGGCTGCCGATATGAACAATCAGCAATTTACCGAAAAAAGCCGCGAAGCCCTTTCTCTGGCCCAGCAGCTGACGGTCACTTACCAGAACCAGGAGGTATCGCAGGAGCATCTGGCCTGTGCCCTGCTCAGCGATCCGCAGGGGCTCATTCCTCAGCTGCTTACCAAGATGGGCAAGAGCCCGGAGGAGATCCGCCAGCGGCTGGAGACCGCCATCGCCCGTCTGCCCAAGGTGATGGGCGGCGGCAGGGAGATGGACAAGATCTACATCAACAACGATACGGAGAAAGCCCTTGTCGCTGCCAGGGAGCGTGCCCAGCAGATGAAGGACGAGTACCTGAGCGTGGAGCATCTCTTCCTTGGCCTGCTGGATAAGCCCAGCCGCACCATGGCAGAGGTATGGAAGAGCTACGCCATTACCGAAAAGACCTTCCTGCCTGTGCTGCAGAGCGTGCGGGGCAATGCCCGTGTCACCGGCGAAACGCCGGAGGAGACCTATGATGTGCTCACCAAGTACGGTCAGGATCTGACGGAGCTTGCCAAGAAGCAGAAGCTGGATCCGGTCATCGGGCGGGATCATGAGATCCGCTCCGTTATCCGCATCCTGAGCCGCAAAACCAAGAACAACCCGGTGCTCATCGGCGAGCCGGGCGTGGGCAAGACCGCCATTGCGGAGGGGCTGGCCCAGCGCATCGTGCGGGGAGATGTGCCGGAGAGCCTGAAGGGGCGCACGGTATTCTGTCTGGATATGGGCAGCCTGATCGCCGGTGCCAAGTTCCGCGGCGAGTTTGAGGAGCGGCTCAAGGCCGTGCTCAGCGAGATCAAAAAGAGTGAGGGCCGCATCCTTCTGTTTATCGACGAGCTGCACACCATCGTGGGTGCGGGCAAGACCGAGGGCAGCATGGATGCGGGCAATCTGCTCAAGCCCATGCTGGCAAGGGGCGAGCTGCATCTGATCGGTGCTACCACGCTGGAGGAGTACCGCAAGTACATCGAGAAGGATGCTGCGCTGGAGCGCCGCTTCCAGCCGGTGCTGGTAAGCGAGCCCACGGTGGAGGATACCATCTCCATCCTGCGGGGTCTGAAGG
>JAZQHO010000070.1:0-31123 GCA_045540635.1 Candidatus Limiplasma sp. | reverse complement strand
TGTACAGCTCGCCAGCGGAGATTTCTTCCAGACCGGCGACCATACGCAGGGTGGTGGACTTACCGCAACCGGAAGGACCGACCAGAACGATGAATTCCTTGTCGTCGATCTCCAGGCAGAAATCGCTAACGGCGGTAACATTACCGGAGTAGACCTTATAGATGTGGTTCAAAGACAAGCTTGCCATTTAAGCTTCCTCCTTTTGTTGATATGCTTGGCTGATGATGGAACATACACACCAGCCAGCATTTCATTGGCATCATTATAGCCCATTTTGTTCCGGGATGGAATTGACGAAATCGCCAAAATTCACCCCTGCGTTTGTACACCATGTACACAATGGAGCAAAGTGCACAGAAAAAATGCATCCGTTCTCATTCGTCACGCAGAGCATCTATGGGTTTGAGCATGCTGGCTCTTGCTGCCGGAGCTACCCCGGCAAGCAGCCCCAGCAGCAGTGCAGCAGCAAACACTGCTACGCAGTCAGCAATGCGCACCACCGGCGCAAGACCGATGCTGGCCCCAGCCGCAGCGATCAGCAGACCGCCCAGCATGAGCCCTGCCACACCGCCGGTGAGTGCATAGAGCATGGCTTCTGAAAGGAACAGACTGCAGATCTGCGGCCGGGTGGCTCCCAAAGATTGCAGGATGCCGATCTCTCTGCGTCTTTCCCGGACGCTTACCAGCAGAATATTGGCAATGCCGATACCCCCTACCAGCATACAGATAAACGCGACCCAGCGCAATACATCCATAAAGATCGTAACAACAGCATCTGCCGCTTCAGCTTGTACTTGCATGCTCACAGCATTGACACGCTTTCCGCTTTTCTCCGCCAAAAGTGCCGCAGTGCTGGCAGCCAGCGCATCCGGTGATTCGCCCTCGGGCACATGCACAGACAGCTGCTGCACTTCCGTTCCGATCCACGGCGCGAGCACACCGCCCGGAACAATAACAGCATCCAAAAAATCGATCTGCGCAGCAGTTTGGCAACTTTCCAATATGCCAACACAGCGCAGCATAGCACCGCCTGCCGAAAACCAGCTGCCCGGCGTGAGACCAAGAGCCCCGGCAGCTTCGTGACCGACCAGAGCGGCCTCCGCCGGAGCCATCCATTCCCCAGGCAGCAAGAACCTTCCAGCAGAAAGCACCGGGGATACCAACCTCAGATAGTTCTCGCTGCAGCCTACCAAAACCACTTCGGCATAAGCATAGCGGTTTTGTGCCCGCACCGGCAGACAGACCAGTTCATCCACAGCCGCGGACAGCCCCGCTCTGAGTACAGCGCCATCCGAAGCATCCAAAGGGATCTCCCCTGCCGCTGTTACCAAGACACGGTCGATCCCCAGACGGGCGATCTCACTCTTGACCTGCACACGACCCGCATTCCCCAGCGTGATGACCGCCAGAATAGCCGCAACGCCAATGGCCATACCGAGAACCGTAAGCGCCGAGCGGAGTGATGCCGCCAGCACATTCTGCATACCAAGCTTCCACACTTCCAACCGCTTCACGATCCACCCGCCATTCTGACCGGATGCCCCTCCCGTAGTGCGAGCCCCTCAGGCTCCATAACGACCCGAAGCCCTACCAGCTCTGCAGGTACCTGCACAAGGCTTCCACAGGCTTCGCCCAACGGGATCGTTTCCGGCACGACACGGCCCTCTCTGAGAAACCACAGGCGGCCGTTGCTGTCCAAAGCATCCAGTGGGACAAGCCCTGCCTCGGGCAGCGTATCCAGCACCAACCGCACCGAAACCGGCGTACCCGCCTGAAATGGGAGCGAAGCACCGTCCAACGGCACAAATGAAAGCCTGAGGCCTGCAGAAGCTCCTTCTGCCGCCGCCGTAACTGTCTCCAGCCGCAGCACGCCCATGGGCGTACCCTCATCGTTGCACCAGCAGGCTTGCATGCCCGGAACCGGCAACCTTGATTGGTTGGCCGTCCAGTGAGCGGTAATACAAAGCGTATCACCCCGGATCTCGGCCAAGGGGGCGCCGGCCTGCACAAAATCACCTGCTGTAGCATACAGATAGCTGAGGGTACCGCCTTCCGGCAGCCGGATCTGCTTGGCTGCAATGGCAGCAAGCAGTTGTGCACGACTGTTGTTCCATTGCAGCACCTCCTCCGCAACGGCGGTGAGTGCACCGGCAGGCAATGCTTCCAAATGGGTATTCAGCACATAATGCTTGTGTTCCATTGCAGAGAGTGCCGCAAGCTCTGCCCCGTATTCCATCTCCAGTACCAGTTCTCCCGCCTCCATTCTCTCCCCCGGCTGCCTGTACACACGCTGCACCTGCCCGGTGGCAGGGGCGGGCAGCCAGCGGGTATTGCTGTAGGCAACCACCCCCTGCAGCATACAGGCGATCTGCAGCCCTCCGCGGGTGATAACAGCCGTTTGCAGTGTTGAGAGAGCAGGTTTTGGCGCAAAGAAAAGTGCCATCACCGCAACACATGTTGCAACGATGACACACAGGGATGCTTTTGCCTTTGACATGACCCTTCCACCTCCGGCTGCTCAAGTGCAGGTTCCGAAGGTATTGTGGCTCCGGCAAGGAAAAGTTATGGTGGCAATGTTTGGGGAGCAGCTCACTGCATGCTCTGATCGAACTGCTGACGGGTAAGACGGACTTCCTTGAGCTGCTCGCTGATGGAACGATCCAACTGAGCCAGCGCATCGTTGATGTTGCGGTGCGCATCGGCATAGATACGGGCGATCTCATCCTGCGTGTTCTGCTTCAGCGCCTCTGCATCCGCCTGAGCACGGGTGAGCACCTCCTGCTCGCTGACCAGCTGATCCGCGCGTGCCTGAGCTTCGCTGATGATGTGGCTTGCCTGCTCGTTCGCTTCCTGCAGGATGGCAGCAGACTGCTGCTCGGCCTGAGTGACGGTTTCACCGGCTTTCTGGTTAGCGGAGTAAAGCAGCTGCTGCGCTTTGGCTTGTGCATCGTTGTAGTACTGCGCTGCACGTGCGGAAGTCTCGGTCTTGAGATATTCCGCATGCTCATTGGCACTGCTGATGATCGCATTCTGATTCCTGACCACAGCTTCACACTCCGTGATCGCGGCAGGGATGCTCTCCTGTGCAGCCCGCAGCAGACTGACAGCCCGATCGCCATCAATGATCACATTCTTGGAAAAGGGGATCTTGTTTGCGCCCTGAATCATCGTCTCCAGGTCATCCATCATACGGCGGAATGCATTCAGTTTTTCGGGATTCTGCTGCACGCTCATTACCTCCTGTTGGTTCAGCATTGATTACTTATGAAACTTGCAGGCAACCTCCTGCACGATCGGAGCAGGTACGAAAGGAGAGATATCGCCGCCAAACATGGCGATCTCCCGGACGGCGCTGGAGCTGAGATAAGCATGCTCCGGGGACGTCATCAGAAAGAAAGTCTCCACTTTCGGATTCAGCTGCCGGTTCAGCTGCGCCATCTGAAATTCGCTTTCAAAATCGCTGACGGCACGCAGACCACGCAGGATGACGCCCGCTCCGATTTTCTGCATATAGTCTACCAGTAAACCATCGAAACTATCAAACATCACATTAGGGATATCGGCACAGCTGCGCTCCAGCATGGAAAGGCGCTCCTCCATACTGAAGGTGCCCTTCTTGGAGGGGTTGCGCAGTATGGCCACCACCAGCTTGGGGAAAATAGCTGCACCCCTGCGAATGATATCCAGATGCCCGGCAGTGACGGGGTCAAAGCTGCCGGCATAAACACAGATCTCAGGATTCATGTGGCATTTCCTCCAAACGGTAGAAGTGGATCTCAGTATCTCCATAGGCACGCTCTTTTTCCAACGAGAAGCAAGGAGCCATTTCCGGCACAATACCCGTGCGGTGCTCCAGCACCAGAACAGCCCCCGGAGAAAGGAGCTTCAAATCGAGCATTCTTAGGCACATGCTGCCAAGCTCTGTCATACGGTAAGGCGGATCAAGGAATACAAGATCAAAAGCTCTGCCATCGGCTGCACATTTGGCAAGCGCCTGCTCCCAGTCGCAGGCCAACAGCACAACCCTGTCCTGCATACGAAGCTTGGCAATATTTTTTCGGATACAATCCAGCGCTTCCCGGCTCTTGTCCACCAATACAGCTTCCGTTGCGCCGCGGCTGAGGCTTTCCAGTGCAAGGGCTCCACTGCCAGCAAACAGATCCAGCACGCTGGCATCGGGAACATCCCATTGGATCATGCTGAAAAGGGATTCTTTTACTTTATCCTGAGTGGGGCGTGTATCCATCCCCTTGGGGGCCAGCAGCTGTGTGCCTCTGGCACTGCCTGCAATGATACGCATGGATCAGATCAGCCTTTCCGGAGAAGAGCTGCGCTGGCGCTTTTTGCGCGCTTTCATTTCCTTGCGCTTTTTCTTCTCCACGCCCTGACGGATACCGGTATTGATGCGGGTACGCAGTGCAGGCCCGCGTGTATAGCCCAAACCAAAGCCCATGGGCACGATCATGACAAAAAGCGGAGAGAGCCGCTCTGCCCAGAGCATAGCATCATTGCCGAGAACACCGGCAATGTTGATGTAGGGCATCACCAGACAGCGGACGATGATACGCAGTCCGTCATTTACCGTCATACTGCGGGTGGTGTTGTAGTAGGCAAGGGCATCCGCCGTTTCGTTGTGCATGAGCAGATGATCGGTCCACGAAGGCAACACGCCCAACTGATAAGACCAGCGCTCTGCCATAAAGGCATACACAAGGCACAGCAGCACAAAGGGCAAAAGCGCTACCAGCGTTGCTGCAAAGCCCCGCAGCGGGTGGAAGCAGCGTGCCTGATCCTCTTCGGTCACAGACCGCCCCTCCTGCTGCCGTTCGTACATGATCTCAGAGAAGGCAGTATCCTTCTCACCGATCTCCATGCCCTTTGTGCATTGGTAATAGAACATCAGCAGAATGATCGCAGCAGAAATGACGATACGGAAGGTGGGGTTTTCCACGCCTGCCATCACGCTGAAGAAAATAAAGGCGACCGCTACCAGCAGCATGGACTGAAAACGCTTCGGCACAAGCTTCCATGTTTCGGCAGCATTCCAACGGCCGTGCAAAATTGGCTTAACGACCGCTTCGGGCTTCGCATTGGTTTTGGGTTTCGGCTGCATATACTCAGATCCTTTCGTTGCTTGGTTGCCTGCTCGGAAAAATGACAGTCAGGCATTCAGGTACAGTCGCGGCACACGGGCGGTGATCCCCAGCAGCACCTCATAGCTGATGGTATCTGCCCATGCCGCCACCTCCTCTGCGGTGATGGTCTCCGTCTGTTGACAGCCGATGAGCACCGCTTCGTCGCCCACGGCCGCTTCCGGGATCCCGCTTACATCCACCATGGTCTGATCCATGCAGATACGTCCCACGATGGGTACCCTGCGGCCCCGGATGAGCATTTCTCCCTTGTTGCTGATGGTACGATGGTAGCCGTCTCCATAGCCCACAGCCACGGTAGCGACCCGCATATCCCTATCGGCAGTAAAGGTACGGCCATAACCGATGGTCTCCCCCGCCCGCACGGTCTTGATATGCACCACCTCGCTGCACCATCGCAATGCAGGCACAAAGGCCAGATCGGTCTTTACGGGGGGGTAGCCGTAGAGAGAGATACCCTCGCGGATCATGGAAAAATACGCTTCGGGTGCCAGCAGACTCATGGCGCTGTTGGCAACGTGAGCGGGAATGCTTTCGTCAAAGCAGGCGCGCAGTTCCCTGAAGCGTTCCAGCTGCTGACGGCTGTAGGCATTGAGGCTGCCATCGGCACCAGGCTCGTCGGCAACTGCAAAATGGGTATAGATACCGGCAGCCACCACATGCTTTGCCTGCGAAAGCGCAGCGGACAGGCTTTTCGCTTCCTCCGGTGTACGCAGACCGATGCGGTTCATACCCGTATCCAGCTTGATGTGGATCCTTGCCGTCTTTTGCTGGCGCTGGGCTTCTTGGTCGATCCAGCCCAGCATCTCTTCCGAAAAAACGGTCTGAGTCAAATCGTGAGCCACTGCCTCGCTGACGGCATTTTTCATGGTGGCACCGAGCACAAGGATCCTGGCAGTGATGCCTGCCTGCCGGAGGGCGATACCCTCCTCCACCAGCGCAACGGCGAAATATTCCACCCCTTCGCTCTGCAGCGTTTGTGCTACCTGCAGCATACCATGGCCATACGCATCGGCTTTGATGACCGGCATCACCCGTACAGGGGCAGGTACCCGGTCACGCAGCACATGATAGTTGTGGCGGATCGCTGCAAGGTCTACAGTTACATAGTTGTGTCGGAACATTCGTCATCCTTCTTTGTCATATCGGCTTGATCGATCAGGCTGCGCTGAGGAGCTACCTCCGCTTCGCCGCGGCCTTCCAGAAATGCCTGAATATTGGCTGCAAACGTTTTTCTCGGCACCGAAGAGCCAATGGCATGCCTCCAGTCGAAGGAAGAAAACGGCAGGTGCTTGCTGAGCACGCCCAGCAGAATGGTAACAATGGCCACAGGCAGACCCATGCGGCGTGCCATGGTAAGGGTATCCATATGGTCTACGGTATAGTCCTCCAGCAGCGAAAGCGGTGATTGAACCTCCGGCAGAGCGGCAGCCAGCGCCTCGTTGGTGAGACCGTCAGGCATATTGATGACCGCCAAACCGTTCTTTTTGAGATAAGGAAGCGCACGGATCGCATCCGCAGGTTCCAGACCCAGCAATACATCTGCTTCGCCTTCTCCAATGGGTGTGCGGGATGCTTTCGGGGCAATGCGTACATGCGCCATCGCCCGCACGGCAGTGCCCTGCGGCTCAAGGATCTGTACCTCCAGCCCCTTATTCTGCGCCATACGGGCCAGAACAAAACATGCGTATGCCAAAGGCTGATTGCCAAGACCGGCGATCACCATATTGAGAGAAGTATCGTTCACTCAGGTCTCCTCCTTATTGCCATTCGCCCGCAGGGCCTGTGGCTATGAATTGCCACATTTAAGTATAGCATAAAACTGTACGCTTGGAAAGATGAACATTCCTTTGGACGGTGGAGTGTATGTTTTTTTCTGTCTCCGGGAAAAGTAGACACATCTTCAATGTGAGGAAAGGGTGCGTGCTATGTCCATCGGAATGGTGCTGCTGTCTGTAGCGGCGGTCCTGGTTTTCTTCGGCGTGGCACAGCGGGTTTTGGACAGGATGTACCTGTCTGACCGGGCTGCGCTTTGGTTGATCGCACTGATGTTTTTCGGAACACTGATCCCGAACCTGCGGTTTGGCGGGGTGGAGATCAGCATCGGCGGGGCTGTGATCCCCGTCGGCATCTGCATCTATCTGCTGGTGAAGGCAGGAACGGCAAAGGAGCGGTTGCGTGCGCTGATCGGCGCTGTGGCAACAGGCGCACTGGTATATGCGCTGTCTGCATTTCTGCTGCCGGACGAGCCGGAGCAGCTGCCCATTGACCCCATGTACCTGAACGGCATCGTTGCGGGCATCATCGCTTATGCATTGGGGCGTTCGCGGAGAGGCGCTTTCATCTGCGGCGTGCTGGGCGTTATGCTGGCAGATATTGCAGCTGCGGTCGTGAACCGGCTGGGCGGCATCCGGCAGACGCTCTACCTTGGCGGTGCAGGGGTTTTTGATGCCATGATGGTAGCCGGTCTGCTGGCGGTGGTATTGGCAGAACTTGTAGGTGAAGTGCTCGAAAGGATCATGCGCGGCAGTAGCAGGCCTGTGCACAGTGTGATCCATCAACCGGGGAGAGGCAGGGAAAAAGAATGAAAAAAGCCATTGCATTTCTTTTGAGCCTTTGTGTGGTCTCCTTTACCTGCTGCGCACTTGCAGCAGGCGGCGAAGATGTATATCTGATTCACACCGAGGACGGTGAGTATCTGACCCGCATCCTTGGCGAATGTGAAGCGGGAGACGAATACATATCCGGCGACAACCGTCACTTCCGTATTTCCACAGTGGATGAAGCAACAAAAACAGCAACCGCCGTCTATCTGGGTACCGCAGAACTTCCGGATGTAAGCTGGCTCACAGCAGAAGATGCGGCTGAGGTCAGCGCTGTCGGCAAACGGCTGGTTGCACTGTACTGCACCCACAGCGATGAAAGCTACATCGAAGGCGATGGCACGGAAAGTGATGAAGAAACCGGCGGCATCTACGACATTGCAGAGCTGTTCTCCGGCAAGCTGGAGTCGCTGGGGGCAACCGTGGTTTTGAACAGGGAGACTCATCACCCCCACGATGCGGGTGCTTACCGGCGCAGCCGGCAGACCGCTCTCTCGCTCCTCAAACAGCAGCCCAATGCCATTTTTGATCTGCACCGGGACGGCATCCCGGATCCGGATGAGTACGCTGTTTCCATTGGCGGCAAGGCCATGAGCAAGGTGCGGCTGTTAGTGGGCAAGAGCAACCAGAACAAGGATGCCAACATGAGCTTTGCCAAACAGATCAAAGCGGTGGCAGACAAGATGTACCCTGGCCTCATCAAGGATATTTACATGGGCAAAGGCACCTATAACCAGGATCTTGCACCCAGAAGCGTGCTGCTTGAGTTCGGCACCCATACCCTGCCCAAGGAACGGGTCAAAGCTTCCACCGGGCCGATGGCTGAAGTGGTCTACAGGACACTTTTCGGCGGTGTGGTGGGCTCCGCAGGTGCACGCGATGCAGGCAGCAGCCGTACACAGCCCGAGGAAAAACCCGCTACCAAAAGCAACGAGGGCTCGGGGGCAGCAGTATGGATCGTGCTGGCACTGGTGCTGGGGCTTGGGGTATTCGCTTTTCTTTCGGCAGGGCGGGGCGGCATGGATAAATGGAAGCGTTCCTTCAGCGAAATGACAGGCGGTCTGGTGGGTAAAAAGCCCAGAAAATAAGTGCTTTGCTATTCCTTTGCGCCTTTTGGGTAACAGCGAAAAAACATTCTGAATCTTTCATTCCTCCCAAATCGGTGGTATAATAAAGGTAGTAAATATCGATCACCGGAGGAATGCAAACGTGTTTACACCGAGATGGAAAAACGAGCAGACCGATCTGCTGATGGAAGCACTGCTGTGTCTGGAGAACCGCGAGGAAGGCTATCGTCTTCTGGAGGATATGCTCACCGTGCAGGAGCTCAAAAGCATCACGCAGCGTCTTGAGGTGGCGGTCATGCTGCGCCATAAGGTCACTTATCAGGAGATCGCCCAGCGCACCGGCGCCTCCACCGCTACCATCAGCCGTGTAAACCGTTCGCTGCAGTACGGCGCAGAGGGTTATAACCTTGCGCTGGACAGGCTGCAGGCTTCCGGACTGATACCACAGAAGGAAGAAAAGGACAGCAACGTATGAGACTCGATAGTTTGAATCCTCAGCAGCGCCTGGCTGCCGAAACACTGGAGGGCCCTGTACTCATTCTGGCCGGTGCGGGCAGCGGCAAGACCCGCGCGCTCACCTACCGCATCGCCAACCTGATCGACCACGGGGTGCAGCCGTGGCATATTCTGGCTATTACTTTTACAAACAAAGCTGCCAAAGAGATGCGCGAGCGCGTTTCCGCTTTGGTCGGCGAAAGCGGCGAAGAAGTCTGGGTAAGCACCTTCCACTCCATGTGCGCCCGGATCCTCCGGCGGGACATTGAAAAGCTGGGCTACACCCGCTCCTTTACCATCTACGATGATGACGACCAGAGCGCCGTGATCAAAGAATGCCTGAAGCAGCTGAACATCGACGATAAACAACTGCCGCCCAAGGAGATCAAGAGCCGCATCAGCGGTGCAAAGGACAAGCTGCTCAGCCCGGATGAGTGGTTTGCCCAGTCGGAAAAAGACTTCCGATCCCAGATGTTCCACGATGTATACAGCGAATACGAGCGCAAGCTGCGCAGCTCCAACGCACTGGATTTCGATGATCTTCTGGTGCGCACACTGGAGCTGTTTGCCGACCATCCTCCTGTTTTGGAAAGCTACCGCAACCGTTTTACCTATGTGCATGTGGACGAGTATCAGGACACAAACTTTGCCCAGTATTCTCTGGTGAAGCTGCTGACCGCCCAGAGCCGCAATCTGTGCGTTGTGGGCGATGATGACCAGAGTATTTACGGTTGGCGTGGTGCCGATGTACACAATATTCTCGATTTCGAGAAGGATTATCCCGATGCCACCGTCATCAAGCTGGAGCAAAACTACCGCAGCACCGCCAACATTCTGGATGCCGCCAATCAGGTGATCGCCCACAATGTAGGCCGTATGGAAAAGGTGCTGTGGACAGAAAGCGAAGCCGGTGAACCTATCAAGCTGTTCAACGCCGGTGACGAGCGCGAAGAAGCGGCATGGATCTGTGACCGGATCCAGCAGATGCACCTGAACCGTCAGGCCGATAATGGCGATATCGCCATTCTGTACCGCTCCAATTCCCAGAGCCGCGTGCTGGAAGAAATGCTGGTGCGTGCAGGCATCCCCTACCGCATCTACGGCGGTCTGCGCTTCTATGACCGCAAAGAGGTAAAGGACATCATTGCCTATCTGCGCTGCATCGTCAACCCGTCCGACGATGTGAGCCTGCGCCGTATCATCAACAACCCCAAGCGCTCCATCGGCGACAGTACCGTGGCAGAGCTGGTGCGCCATGCCGGCGAAAAGCAGATGCCTCTCTACAGTGCGCTGGTGGATATTCCCGAGAGCCTTTCCGCCCGCCCCCGCAAGTGCGTATTTGAATTCGGCGAATTGATGAACGAGCTGGTGCTCACCCTCGAAGACATGGGCGTAAGCGAGTTTGTCAATTATGTGATCGACCGCACCGGCCTCAAGGCGCAATATGAACGCGACCAGTCTGAGGAAGGGCAGGGACGTGTGGAGAACATCAACGAATTCCTCGGTGCAGTGAGCGAATACGAAAAAAGCGCCGAGACCCCCACGCTTTCCGATTATCTGGAGAATGTTGCCCTCATTTCCGATCTGGACAACCATTCCGACGACCGCAAAGCCGTTACGCTCATGACCATCCACAGCGCCAAAGGTCTGGAGTTCCCGGTGGTTTTCCTGACCGGCATGGAAGAGGGCATATTCCCCAACGGGCGTTGCCTTGGCGATGATGAAAAGCTGGAAGAGGAACGCAGGCTGTGCTACGTTGCCATCACCCGTGCCCAGAAACTGCTGCATATCAGCTACGCTGCACAGCGTATGCTGTTCAATCAGGTCAACTATAATGCACCCAGCCGCTTTATCGGCGAGATCCCCAAGCGGCTGCTGGATGATCAGCTGATCAGTAAACGGGAGCGCAGCTTCCCCGGGGCCATGAATGCCTACCAGCACCCGGCGCCCAAACGGGCTCCCCGCTACCAGGCCACCTCTGCGGGGTTGGGGCAGGGTGCAAGTGCACTGGGCATCCCCGGTGTGCAGAAGGGCTTTACCCCCTCTGCGGCCCGTACCATTCCGACAGCTGTGGTGGCCAGCATCTTCAAGCCCGGTGATCGTGTTATGCACCGCAAATTCGGCGAGGGCAATGTGGTGGATATCCATGGCAAGGGCGGCGATGCGCGGATCGTGATCAGCTTCGTTGCCTACGGCAACAAGGAATTTGCGCTTTCCATTGCGCCCATTGTAAAGGTGAATGAAGAATGAACAACATAAGCGAGCAAATGCGTTTTCTGGCGGATGAACTGAACAACGCTTCCCGGCTGTACTACACCACCGGTGAAAGCCCCATGTCCGATGCGGAATGGGACGAGAAGTACAACAGGCTGCTCGCCCTTGAGAAGGAGTCTGGCATCGTTTTGCCAGACTCTCCTTCTGTACGGGTGGGTGCCGAACCTCTGAAGGGCTTTGATGAGCACAGGCATATCAGCCGTCTGTGGAGCATGGACAAGGTGCAGAGCAAAGAAGAGCTGCTTGCATGGTTTGCACGCTGCGAGAAGCTCCATGCCCAGCTCAGCGACGGTCTGGAAGAGCCTTTGCCGCCGCTTTCCTACAGTGTGGAATACAAGCTGGACGGGCTGACCATCAACCTGACCTACGAAGGAGGTCAGCTGAAACAGGCTGCCACCCGCGGCAACGGCGAGGTGGGCGAAGCCATTCTGCCGCAGGCACGCACCATCCGCTGTGTGCCGCTGTCCATCCCCTATACGGGGCTTCTGGAGGTGCAGGGCGAGTGCATCATGCGGCTGAGCACGCTCGAAGAATACAACCGGACCGCTGCCGAGCCGCTGAAGAACGCCCGTAACGCTGCCGCAGGCGCACTGCGCAATCTGGATCCTGCCGTGACTGCTGCCCGCCGACTGGATGCATTCTTTTATCAGGTAGGTACCATCGAGAACGCTCCCTACAATGATGTGGAGGGCATGCAGGCATTTCTGCGGGAAAACGGCTTCCCGCTGACCGACTATATGCAGCACGGCATCGATTACGAAAGCGTATGCCGCCTGATCGATGGCGTGGAGGAAAAAAGGCCTGCGCTGGACTTTCTGATCGATGGTGCGGTGGTAAAGGTGTGCGACCTGCGCACCCGTCAGCTGATGGGCAACACGGAGAAGTTCCCCCGCTGGGCAGTGGCATACAAATTTGCCGCCGAAGAAAACACCGCCACGCTGCTGGATGTTACGTGGGAGCTGGGGCGTACCGGTAAGCTGACTCCCCTCGCCCATCTCACCCCCACCGATATTGCGGGAGTCACAGTGCAGCGCGCCACTCTGAACAACGAAGGCGATATCCAGCGCAAGAATGTTGCCATTGGCTGCCAGGTCTGGATCCGCCGTTCCAACGATGTGATCCCGGAGATCATGGGTCGCATGGGCGAGGAATGCGAGGGCGAAAGACCCATCCTGACTCCCACCCACTGCCCTGCGTGCGGCAGCGAACTGGTACGGCGCGGTGCGCATCTGTTCTGCATGAACCGGCAGACCTGCAAGCCGCAGGCCGTTGCACGCATCGCTCATTTTGCCGGGCGCAACGCCATGGATATCGACACCTTCTCCGAAAAAACAGCCGAGCTGCTCTACGATCAGCTGGGGTTGCGGGACTGTTCCGATCTGTACCGTCTGACAGCTAACGATCTGCTCCCGCTGGAGGGTTTCCAGAAGAAGCGTGCGGAAAACCTGATCAAAGCCATTGACAAGAGCCGTAACTGTGCACTGGATGCCTTCCTGTTTGCCATCGGCATCCCCAATGTGGGCCGAAAGACTGCAAAGGATCTTGCTGACCGGTTTACCACGCTGGAGGCGGTAAAAGCAGCAACGCTGGAGGAACTGACCGCCATACCGGATGTAGGCGGCATTGTGGCTGCCAGCGTAGCGGAATTCTTCACCTTCGCCGAGAATGTGGATATGGTGCAGCGGCTTCTGGATGCAGGCGTTACACCAAAGCACGAAAGCGACCGGCTCTCCGAGGTGTTGCTGGGCAAGACGGTGGTGGTCACTGGCACGCTGCCCAGCCTGAGCCGGGACGAAGCCGAAAAGCTGATCGTGCAGCACGGCGGAAAAGCCGCCGGGAGCGTAAGCAAAAAAACCAGCTTTGTTCTCGCGGGAGAAAAAGCCGGTTCCAAGCTGGACAAAGCCAATGCGCTGGGTATCCCCGTTCTGGACGAGGCCGCCTTCCTTGCCATGCTGGAGGAATAGCTTATTCCCCTCTGCGGCTGTTACGAACGGTATTCAGTGCAGCCAGCGGCGTACGCACGGCACTCTGCGCTGCGGCAGGAGCTGCTCCCCCACCGCTTCCGGAGCGATTTTCTGCCGGGGCATCGCTCCGGGGCAGGGTTCCACTCAGATAGAAAGTAACGAAACACAAATGCTCCAATGCGCAAACCGTATCCCGAAGGCTCATATCATCCCGAAGTACCATATAGCCCGGCTGTACTGCGGTAAGTGTGCCTGCCTTGCGCACTGTTTCGTCTGCTCCGCATTGAAATTCGGCGATCACCTCCCGCCCCAGATGCTCTGCCAGATATCCGGCAATGCCGCCGTAGTTCTCCATGGTCTCACTCATATGCTGCGCCCTCCCTGTAAGCGTTTGGCAAAGCTTATGCAGCAGCCCGTGCAGATAGAAGCTGCCCAGCCCCTGCGAAAAAATGCTAAAAAGGCTTGCGAAAGGAACCAAAAGCGGGTATAATAGCGCTTGATCGGCAACGACCATGAAAAAAGGTCTCCGTCCGTCCCCCAGAGAGCAGCCGTTTGGTGCAAGGCTGCGGCGGCGATACCTGTTTCCATCATGCGAGCCATCGGCGAAGAGCCGACGGGATGCGCCCGATACAGCGTATATGAGTTGAAGGCAAAAGCCTTAAGCCGGGTGGCACCGCGGAGTTACGTTCTCTCCGTCCCTGCAGCTGCAAAAGCAGTGGCAGGGACGTTTCATTTTATGTAGGAGGTTATACCCAATGCTTGACATCAGAAGAATCCGTCAGAATCCTCAGGAGTTGATCGACGCCCTCAAAGCCCGCAATAAGGACATCTCTCTGGACGAGTTTCTCGCACAGGACGAGCAGCGCCGTAAGCTGATGACCGAGGTAGAAGAAAAGAAGGCTCTGCGCAACGCGACCAGCAAGGAGATCGGCCTTGCCAAGAAGCGCGGCGCCGACGAAGCCGAAACCGCTGCGATCATGGAAAAAATGCGTGCGCTGGGCGACGAGATCGCTGCCACCGATGCCGAGATCGCCAAGCTGGAGGAAGCCATGAACGACTTCCTGATGAACGTGCCCAACTTCCCCCATGCCAGCGTTCCCGTAGGTGTGGATGATAAGGACAACGTGGAGCAGCGCCGCTGGGGCGAGCCCCGCCAGTTTGGCTGGGAGCCCAAGGCTCACTGGGATATCGGCACCGATCTGGGCATTCTGGATTGGGACACCGCCGCCAAGATCTCCGGTGCCCGCTTTACCGTGTACCGTGGTCTGGGTGCCCGTCTGGAGCGCGCCATCATCAACTTCTTCCTGAACACCCATGTGGAGAACGGCTATGACGAGATCTACCCCCCCTACATGGTGACACGCAGCACCATGACCGGCACCGGTCAGCTGCCCAAGTTCGAAGAGGATGCCTACAAGGTGGATGAGAACACCTTCCTCATTCCCACCGCAGAGGTGCCTGTTACCAACATGTACCGCGAAATGATCCTGGACGGCAGCCAGCTGCCCATCCGTCATTGCGCCTACTCCACCTGCTTCCGTGCCGAGGCGGGCAGCGCCGGCCGTGATACCCGCGGTCTGATCCGTCAGCACCAGTTCAACAAGGTGGAGATGGTCAAGATCGCCAAGCCCGAGCAGAGCTACGAGGAGCTGGAGACCATGACCGCTTCCGCCGAGAAGGTGCTGCAGCTGCTTGGTCTGCCCTACCGCGTGGTCACTCTGTGCACCGGCGATATGGGCTTCAGCGCCGCCAAGACCTACGATATCGAAGTTTGGGTGCCCAGCTACAACCGCTACGTGGAGATCTCCAGCTGCTCCAACTGCGAAGACTTCCAGGCACGCCGTGCCGGTATCCGCTACCGCGAGAATCCCAAGGACAAGCCCCAGTTTGCCCACACCCTCAACGGCAGTGGCGTGGCAGTAGGCCGCACCGTAGCCGCTATTCTGGAGAACTACCAGAATGAGGACGGCACCGTGACCGTGCCCGAAGCGCTGGTTCCCTACATGGGCACCGACATCATCAAGTAATGGTCCCATAACCAAAACCAGCCGCCGGAGTTTTTCCGGCGGCTGGTTTTTCTATACAATGATCTTTTTACGGTTCGTTGGGAGCCTCCATCAGCAGTATGGCATCGTTGGGCTCTGCCCCATCCCGGATCACAGCCAGAAAGGCTTCGCCATAGATGCGCTGCTTGTTGGCACCAACACCGGATACATCCAAAAACGCGTCCAAATCCTGCGGGCGCTTTTTGACCATATCCTGAAGGGTCACATCGCTGAAGATGGTGTAGGCTGGCATACGGCTGCGGTTGGCAAGCAGTTTGCGCAGATCCCGCAGGTTTTCGTACAGTGCCTTCTCCCACGGCGTAAAGCTGGCAACGGTCTTGGAAACCGTCTGTTTTTTTGCCTCCCGCGCAATGCGCTTCTCCACATGATCTTCCTGACGGGCCGTCATGTGAGGAGACCGCCTGCGACCGCCGGAATCCACCTCGAATTCGTCACCATCGCACACGGAACAGTGCCCGCATCGCTCTTCTGCATCATATTCGCCAAAGTAGCGCAGAATGTAGTGCCTGAGGCAACTTTTGCTGGTGGCGTAAAAGGTCATCTGCTTCAAGCGCTCCAGCTGCAGTTCCCGAAAGCGCTCCCGATCCTCCGGAGCGATATTTTCGTTGCCTTCGTCATGCTCGATCATCCATTTGCCGGTGACTACATCCTGCCCGCTGTAGAGAAGCAGGCATTCTGCGGCCTCTCCATCCCGTCCGGCACGACCGGCCTCCTGATAGTAGCTCTCCAGATCCTTGGGCATGTTGTAATGCACCACAAAGCGCACATCTGACTTATCGATGCCCATGCCAAAGGCATTGGTCGCCACCATGATGCGGGCACGATCCATACGGAAATCCTCTTGATTCTGCTGGCGTTCCGCATCGCTGAGCCCTGCATGGTAGCGGGTAATGGAGAAGCCCAGCATCTGGAATTTCTCGCAGATGGTCTCCACATTCTTGCGGGTGGAGCAATAGATGATGCCGCACTGGTCGCCGGTTTCCTTCAGATAATCGTACAGAAAACCGAGCTTGTTGGTGGGCTTGACCGAGGAGAAATGCAGATTGGGGCGGTTGTAGCCAGTAACGATGCGGAAAGGATCCTGCAATGCCAGCATATGCAGAATATCGTCCCGTACCTGCCGTGTGGCGGTGGCCGTAAACGCACAGACCGGCGGCCTCTCCGGCAGGCTTTCGATAAAACGGGCGATCTTCAGATAACTGGGGCGAAAATCATGCCCCCATTGGGATACACAGTGGGCTTCATCCACAGCGATCAGCGAAAGCGTTGCTTGGGCGGCAAACTGTTGAAACTGGGGCACTTCCAGACGTTCCGGCGCAACGTAGATGATCTTGTAAGTACCACGCTCCGCCCTGCGGATGGCCTCCTGCTGCTGCCAGGGGGTAAGGCTGCTGTTGATGTAGGCGGCAGGCACGCCGGAAGCCTTCAGCGCCATGACCTGATCCTTCATCAGTGAGATCAGGGGCGAAACCACCAACGCAATGCCCTCACGCATAAGGGCAGGCACCTGATAGCAGATGGATTTGCCGGAGCCGGTGGGCATAACGCCAAAGGCATCTCTGCCGGAGAGGATCGCATCAATGATCTCGGTCTGTCCCTCCCGAAAATGATCGTGACCGAAATGCCTCTTCAGTACTTCCAGCTTGTTCATTGGCGGAGAAGCTCCTTCATAAACAAAGCGGCGGCACACGGCCGCCGCTTTGAAAGAATCATGCGTGATCAATAGCTATACGCCAGTACAATGCCGCCCATGTTATCGAAGCTTACCTGATAGCCGTTGGCCGGATTGGGGACCGGCAACGTGAAGGAAGCATCGCCCGTATCGGCAACACGGTAGATCTCGTAGCGCAGAGAGCCGTTTTCGTAAAGAGAAATATGGGGATGCTTCATGAGGAATTCGATGTACTCCTCAAGGCAGTAACCCATGGTGCGCATGGCGGCAGCATGTGCCTCACCCACATAGCGGAACAGATTCAGCTCCACACTTACGCCGGTCTTGTGGCTCTTGTCCTCCCAGGTGGAATCCGGGAAGTCGCGGGTGGGGAAACGGAAAATGATGCCGTAGCGCCAGCCGTTTTCCAGCAACCACTTGCCCTGTGCACTCTCCACAAAATCGATGCTCTCGGGGTTGGGGTACAAGCGCATGTTGAAGGAGAAGCCGGTCTGATATTCGCTGGTACCGGGATAGTTTACATCCTTCTTGGTCTGCTCGATGAGGATATCGCCGCTGTACTTATCCTGCAACTTTGCCATACGATCGTTGAACAGCTCGGTCTGGCGCTCGTTGGAGCGATACCCCTCCTGCACGATATACTTATCCAGCCCTTCGGCGGTGGCAGCCTCCAGCGCAGCATGGAGCGCATCGTACGCCGGACGGAACAGCGTTACGCTGTTATCCTTGACGGGGATCTTATAGCCACTGGTGGAACCGACCGTTACCAACGCCTCGTCGGAAAAATCGGCGGGCAGCGGATGCCATGCGTTGACCAGCATCAAACCACCGAGCATCAGCTCGGTGCGACTGGCAACGATGGTAGTCGTGTTCTCGGGGGCAACGGTACCATCGTCTTCAATGCGCCAAAGCGTTTCGCCGAAAGCCTTTTCCCAGTACTGAAGCTCCTTGGTAGCAGAGGTATCGGTACCGGTATCGAAAAAATTCTCGCTGGCATTGGCGCGCATCTCGTTGAGACGGGTATTGAAGGCAACTTCGTCCTCTTCGTTCTTCTGGATGGTAGCGTTACGCTTGGTAAGGTAGTCGTTCTCGATCGCTCTGGAGCAGAAGTAGAACACACCTACGCCAACCACCATCAAAATCAGCAGAAATACGACGATCTTCGTAAGTACCTTGAACGGATCGCGCTTCATCTGGTGAACCTTGCGGTTTGCATTTACACGCATGCGATACCACCTTCCTAAGGGTCGTTAATTACATGAGCAGCTTACTGATTGCCTGAAAGATGCCTTCCAGCTCCTCGGGGCTGTTGTAGGAGAGGGTGATCTTTCCCTTTTGGCTGTTGCCACTGAGTACTGTTTTGACACCCAGAACCTCGCGCATAGCGTCCTGAAAGGCGCTCAGTTCGGGGGCGAGGGTCTTTGTGGGCTGTGACTTCTTGGGGGCAGCGGGCTTTTCTACCGTCTGGCGGGCAGCCTCTTCCAGCTTGCGAACGCTGTAGCCCTGACGGATGCATTCTTCCGCCAGTGTTTGCTGGAGCGCTTCGTCCTCCAGACCAGCCAGCACTCTGGCATGGCCCGCGCTCAGATCGCCACGGATGACCATATCGATGATCTGCTGGGGCAGGTTGAGCAGCCGCAGTGCATTGGCAATGGCAGGACGGCTCTTGCCAAGGCGCTTGGCGGCTTCCTCCTGCGTATAGTTGCATTCGCTCATCAGGCTGCGGATGGCTGTGGCTTCTTCGATGGGATTCAGATCCTCACGTTGGAGGTTTTCGATCAGGGCAGCTTCCATCTGCTGCACAGTGGTCATATTGCGCACGATGCAGGGAATCGTGCTGAGCCCCGCCAGTCTGGAGGCACGGTAGCGGCGTTCACCGGCTACGATGCGATACCGGCCGCCGTTCTCCACCACAAGAATGGGAGAGAGCACACCGGATTCCTGAATGCTCTGGGAGAGCTGCTCCAGCGCTTCCTTGTCGAACTCTTTACGGGGCTGTGCGCTGTTGGGGTCGATCTCGTCGATGGCGATATCCCGAACCACCGTCTGCAGCACTTCTTCGGTTTGCGGCAGAAGCACATCGAGGCCTCTGCCAAGTCCAGTCCTTTTCATTTGCAACGCTCCTTATGTGAAGCCGTGTTACTGGTTGCGGCGAATCAGCTCGCGAGCCAGCTGGCGATAGCTTTCCGCACCGATGCTGCGGGGGTCGTACAGATGGATGGGCAAACCGTGGCTGGGGGCTTCGCCCAGACGCACATTGCGGGGGATGGCCACGGAGAAAACCTTATCGCGGAAATGCTTCTTGACCGTTTCCACCACCTGGATGCCCAGATTGGTGCGGCCATCCAGCATGGTAAGCAGGATGCCTTCGATATCCAGCGAGGGATTGAAGCTGTGCTTGACACGATTGATGGTGTTCATCAGGCTGGTAACGCCCTCCAACGCAAAATACTCGCACTGGATGGGAATGAGCACACGACGGGCTGCCGTAAGGGCATTGACCGTGAGCAGGCTGAGGGACGGCGGGCAATCGATAAAGATGAAGTCGTACTGATCCTCCACCTGCTTGAGCACCGTTTTGAGACGGTACTCGCGCTGCTCCAGCTCCACCAGCTCCAGCTCCGCACCGGCCAGACGGATATCTGCCGTAAGCAGCATAAGACCCTTTACATCGGTCTTTTGCATAGCGGACTGAATGGCGGCACGACCCATAAGCACCTCGTATACAGAGGCGTTGCCGGCCTCCCGGCCAAGACCGCTGGTGCTGTTGCCCTGCGGATCCAGATCTACAAGCAGAACCTTTTTTCCGGCTTCTGCAAGGCAGGCTGTCAGGTTAACGGCGGTGGTGGTCTTACCCACGCCGCCCTTCTGGTTGGTAATGGCAATGATCTTTCCCATTGATAGACCTCACATCATCTGTTGATTGGCGCTTGCTCGCTTGCAGGCGGTTCAGAAAGAGAGCGTTACCTCTGCATCTCCATCCTCGCCGTACTCATCAAGGATGGTGCTCTCGGGCGGAGCGTTCAGCAGGCGGAATTCGATGCGCATCTGCTCCTCCAGATCGCCGCCCCGGGAGACGAAGTCTTGCAGAGCTGCCTGACTTTCGGCAGTGAATTCCTCCAGAGACAAGCCGTTTTCCATAATGTAGAGTGCGATCTCTCGGCCCACATAACGGAAGTGCCACGGCTCGTAAGCGATACGGGTAATGTCTTCTTTATTCTTGGGGTAGCGGAGAATGAAGCCGAACTCTGCGCAGTTTTCCTTCATCCAATAGGCTTCGGCTTCCTTCTCGAACTCTTGGGTCATCCGGTCGAGACCGGCCCATTTTTTGTTGAGGATATCGGCGCAGAAGCCGCTCTGGTGCTCGCTGGAGCCCGGCTTGGCAACATACCCATCGTCCACGCCATTGTTACGGTCCAGATAGTTGGCATACATAGTGGATTGGGTACCATAGCTGCGGTAGCCGCTTTTGAGATACAGCACCATGCCGTTTGCAAAGGTGGCTGTAACCTCCTTTGCCTCCCCGCTGCTGTCGTAGGCGGTATAGGTATATTCCCTGACCGCTGCCGCTGCCGCAAACATGTCCTTAAGGGCATTGGCGGTGGTCTCCTCCAGCTCTATAGCGGCATTGGTGGCGCGCTTTACGCCCGTAACCTTGACAAGGGGCGCAGGCCGGTAGGATTTATCCAGCAGGTTGTCTACATTTACAAGCATGGCATACTGCGACTGCAGCGCCGTTACGCTGACGGGATACGTCCACTCTGCGCCCTGCGCAGCAGCGTCGGGGCAGACGCACAGCACCGTGCACACACACAGGAGCAACGCCAGCAGGGACCGGGCAGCCTTAGACATGGAAGCACCTCATTCGCTTGCTTGATGGATCAGATAGTCGTAGATCTCCAGCCGATAGCCGGACATATACAGCTCCATCGGCAGCCCGGATTCGTAGATGGCGGTGGCCTGCTCCACACCCACATAGCGGATGTGCCAAGGCTCGTAGCTATAACCTGTAACATCTTCGTAATCTTTCAGATAACGAATGATGAAACCGTAACGGTGGGCATTTTCGCTTACCCAGCGACCCTGCGGTGTATCGGCAAAGGCTGTGGTGAGCGAGGATGCGCCTTTCTTGGCGATATCCATCGCCAAGCCCAGCTGATGTTCGCTGGTGCCGGGGCGGGCGGAGATACGGTCTGCCGCCTTGCGACCGATGCTATCCACCTTACGCTGGTAGATGGTGGCCTGCTTGGAATAGCTGCGGTAGCCGGAGACGGTGGAAAGCGGCACCCCGGCTTCTCTGGCGGCTTCAAAAAGCTGCTCAAGCGCAGTGGCAGCTTCGCTGCGCAGCTGCTGGGAGATGCCGAAGGTTTCTGCCTTTCGCAGATCGGAGGGGACGTAGCGGCGGCTGATGCTGTGCTGACGGTTGATCAGGAACACCTTGCCGTCGATGTCTTTATCGGGCATGGCTGCATCCAGACTGCCGTCCAGCAGGGCTGCCGAGAGAGCGATAACGGATATCACTTTCTCCAACGACATTCCCCTCACTCCTTTCAATCTATTTTATCAGTTACGTAATATTTTAGCAACTACTTTCTGTCCTTATCCAAGATTTTTACACCTGTCTGAGCCAGATAGGCAAGCTCCTGCGTGCCAAGGCGCATAGTGACCAGAGCGCCCTCATCCACATAGTCCTCCGCCAATACGCTGCCCAGCTTGCGCAGCTTTGCCAACAGCTGGTACTGGGCAAAGGGCAAAAGAAACTGTACTTCCTGTGTACCTGCATCCAGCGCTTCTTCTATCTTTGCAAGCAGAGCGTCGGTGCCATCGCCGGTCTTGGCGCTGATATGCACAGCGCCCGGCAGCAGATCCTCCCCGGCGGGGCACAGATCGCATTTGTTGAGCGCATCGATCCGGGGCGCCTCCGTTGCGCCGAGGCTGTCCAGCACCTCTTCCACCGTCTGGTGACGCAAGGGCAGTTCCCTGTCGGCAGCATCGGAGACGATCACCAGTACATCTGCCAGCTTTGCCTCCTCCAGTGTTGCGCGGAAGGCTTTGACCAGATCATGCGGCAGTTTCCGGATGAATCCAACCGTATCCACCAGCAGGATCTTGCCGCCATGAGGCAGCACCGCCGGGCGGGATACGCTGTCCAGCGTGGCAAAGAGCTGATCCATTGCATAGACATCGGAGCCGGTCAGCAGATTGAACAGTGTGGATTTGCCGGCATTGGTATACCCAACCAGCGCCACTACGGGAATATTGTTCTTTTCTCGGTTTTGGCGGCGCAGGGTACGCTGCTTCTCGATCTGCTCCAGCTCCCTGCGCAGGTCGGTGAGCCGTTCACGAATGCGGCGGCGGTTGACCTCCAGTTTGCTTTCGCCGGGACCTCTGGTGCCGATGCCGCCTGCCAGACGGCTCAGCACAAGACCCTGCCCCAACAGGCGCTGGCTGCGGTATTGCAGCTGTGCCATTTCCACCTGCAGCTTACCCTCGCGGGTGGAGGCACGGGCTGCGAAGATATCCAGTATGAGCGCTGTGCGGTCAACGACCTTTACACGGAGCATTTCCTCCAGATTTTTCTGCATCACACCGGAAAGCTCGTTATCGAAGATGACCACATCCGCATTAACAGCCTGACAACGCAGCGCCAGTTCCTCCGCCTTACCCTTGCCGATACAGAAAGCGGTATCGGGGGTGGGGCGCTTCTGCAACACGCGCAGCACGGTCTCTGCGCCTGCGGTCTTTGCAAGCTCCTGAAGCTCGTCCAGAGACTGCTCGTTCTCAATGCCCACCAGCACAGCCCGCTCCAGCCCGTCCTTTTCTTCCTTCACATCGGAATAATAGGCCTTGTCGGCTTCATTGATCAGTGTCATCCATTCCTGCTGGGGCAGTTTGCGGGCGTTGAGCACCTCCGTGCGGTTGACCCCATCGGGCGAAGCGGGATCGAGGAATGCACATTGCACACTGGTAGGATGCCCGTCGGTCGCAACCCCAACAGCGCACATAGCATCGAAGCGCATGCTGGTCAGCGCGCTGATGTCCACATCGCTGAGCATACCGGTACCGCTGGGATGGGTGTGGATGCAGCGGATCATGCTCAGGCGGCGCTCGGAGCGGCGCAGGCGCACATCCGGCAGGTCGATGCTGGCAGCTTTACCTACAAACACATCGGCGATCTCGCCATCACGGGTGATGTAGAGAGCGATCTCCCGATTCAGAAACGCAGAATAGCCGCAGAGGCTTTGAAGCAAGTCCTGCGGCATGAAAACATCGTTATCAAGCTGCATGTCGTAAAATGCAGCCATTTCATCCAATATGCTTTTTCGGATCCCTTCCAGATTACCATGAACTTCAGGCATAGGCCTTCCTTTCAAGAACCCCGTCAGGCCTTGGGGTTCTTCTTCTGATAGTCTTCGATGGCAGCATGGATGGCTTCCTCGGCCAGCAAAGAGCAATGCATCTTTACGGGGGGCAGACCGTCCAATGCTTCGGCAACAGCCTTGTTGGTAAGGGCGAGGGCTTCTTCGATGGTCTTACCCTTGACCATTTCGGTAGCCATGCTGCTGGTGGCAACAGCGGCGGCGCAGCCGAAGGTCTTGAACTTGACATCCACGATCACGTTGTCCTCGACCTGAATATCCATCTTCATAATGTCTCCGCACTTGGCGTTGCCAACGGTACCGGAGCCGGATGCATCCTCGATCTCGCCAACATTGCGGGGGTTTGCAAAATGATCCATCACTTTTTCGCTGTACATGGGGTTTATCCTCCTTGTTATCTATCGGTTCTGGTGGTAGCGATCAACGCAGGTGTTCGGGGGTAAGGGGACTCATGGCGCGGAGATTCTGAACAATCTTGGGCAGCTCGTTCAGCACGGTCTCCACTTCCTCCTCGGTATTCTCCATGCCAAGGGAGAGGCGCAGGCTGCCGTGAGCGATCTCATGCGGCAGGCCGATGGCCAGCAGCACATGGCTGGGATCCAGACTGCCGCTGGTGCAGGCAGAGCCGCTGGAGGCTTCGATGCCCGCCAGATCCAAACGCATCAGAATGGATTCGCCCTCCAGATAGCGGATGGAGATATTCACGTTGCCGGGCAGGCGCTCGGTGCGGTGACCGTTGAGGCGGATATCGGGGATGCGCTCGGTGAGGCCGTCGATGAGACGGTCGCGCAGAGCGGTCATCTTGCGGGCATATTCGGGCAGATCGGCAACCGCCAGCTCGATGGCTTTGCCGATGCCCACGATGGCGGGCAGATTCTCAGTACCGGCACGGAAGCCCCGTTCCTGTGCGCCGCCGTGGATCAGATTGCTCATGCGGATGCCCTTGCGCACATACAGAGCGCCAATGCCCTTGGGGCCGTGGAACTTGTGGCCGGACATGCTGAGCATATCCACACCCAATTCCTTTACGTCCACAGGGATGGCGCCGATAGCCTGCACCGCATCGGTATGGAACAGCACGCCGTGAGCCTTGGCCACCTCTGCGATCTCCTTGATGGGCTGCAGGGTGCCGATCTCGTTGTTGGCAGCCATGATGGTGATGAGGGCAGTATCATCGCAGATAGCGTTTTCCACGTCCTGCACGCTCACACGGCCGAACTCGTCCACAGGCAGGTACGTTACACGATAACCTTCCTTCTCCATGGCTTCGCAGGTGTGCAGGATGGCATGGTGCTCAATGGCGCTGGTAATGATATGCTTGCCCTTCTTGCTCATGGCTTCGCAGCCGAGGCGGATGGCCCAGTTATCGCTCTCGCTGCCGCCCGCGGAGAAATAGACCTCCCGGGGCTCGGCACCGATGGCATCAGCCACCTGCTTGCGGGCAGCCTCCACGGCCTTGCGGGCCTCGCGGCCTACGCCATGGATGGAACTGGGGTTGCCAAAGGTCTGGGTGAAATAAGGCAGCATGCTTTCCAGTACCTCGGGACGGGTGGCGGTGGTAGCTGCATTATCCATATAAATAACTTTATTCATTGCTTACTTCCTCGCTTTCGCACGGTTTGTTGAGCATATCGGACAACCGGATCTTCTTGAGTTCGTTGTTGATGGAATCGCTTACCTGCTGCCATACCCAGCGCACCGGGCAGGAGCAGGATCTGTCGCAGGCGGTCTCGTCGCTGGTGCATTCGCTCAGCTCGATAGGCCCTTCCATCGCATCTACAATATCCAGAAGCGTGATATCGGCTGCATCGCGGGCAAGCTGATAGCCTCCCTGTGCGCCCCTCACGCTGGAAATGAGGCCTTCCCGGCGCAGGTTGCCCAGAAGCTGTTCCAAATATAGCTTGGGCACGCCGATGGTGGCGATATCCTGCAGGGGCTGGGGCCCTTCGCCGGAGTGCTGCGCCAGGTAGTACATGGCGTAGAGACCGTATTTACCACGTGTTGACAGCTTCATTACAAAGCTCCTTTCGGAAAACCCGACTGTTTTTATCGGATTTCCGCTTGCAAGAATAGCACCGGTATGACAAAATGTCAATAGAGAAAAGAAAAAACTTAGCACAAGCCAAGCGGATCGGATCGTGCGAAGAGATGGTGTGATTTTTGAGAGGAAAACACTACGGCAGCAGCGCTTCGGCAGCAAGGGCTGCACGGTACAACCGGTGCTCGTCCGCGCCATAGAGGATCAGGCATCTGGAAAAGCCGTACCTGTTCTTCTGCCGACCTGCGATACAGACAGAGGGCATTCCGCAAAAATGCATGATGTTGGTGGGACCGGTCATAATGACGGCATCGAAGGGAGCAAGCTGCTGTGTAGCTTGTTTCCGCCGGGCATCACGTATAGCCATGGCATTTCGATAGGGCTCAGACAGCAAGCCGCCCGGTGTTTCATAAAGTGACTGCAGCAAAAGTGTAATGCCGTATCGCATCATCTTTCGGGGATGCGCCTCATAGAAAGCAACGATCTCTGCAAGGGTTTTACGTGCTGTAGAAGCGTTGCGCAGATAATCCTCCAGATGCGGCTTGAATTCCCACTGCATGATCACTTTCTGCTGGGGTGCATATTCCTGCAGGATCTCCCCCACCTCTGCGCCCTGCGTGCGCAACGCAGCGACTGTCTTTTCCAAAAAGGATCTCTGCTCCACGGAGACCATTGGCAGATTAGCCGTATTCACACCAATGCGAAGCCCGCGGACAGGTGCGGGTTCGATCACCGGCAAAGGCTCATCCCGCATGGCAGAATACATCGCCAGTGCAGTGCGGAGCTCCTTGGCCATAGTGCCCACGCTGTCCAGCGTTCGGGCTATGGGGATCACGCCCTCGCCGGACAGGGAGCCGACCGGCGGCTTGAGACCGCAAATCCCGTTATCCTGCGCACAGGCAATGATCGAAAAAGACGTATCCGTACCAACAGCGGCGGGCACAATGCCGGCTGCAACCGCTACAGCAGAGCCGCTGGAGGAACCGGAAGGGCTCAGGGAAGCATCGGCAGCATGGATCACATAACCTCCCCGGGAGCTGTACCCACCCGGCATTCCCTGCGTGGTATAGTTGGCAAACTCCGTCATGTTCGTTTTGCCAAGTATGACTGCGCCGTTTCTTCGCAAATTTGCGATAACCGGAGCATCCCGCAGGGCAATGTTGTCTGCAAGAGCAAGGCTGCCTGCGGTGGTATGAAGTCCGCACACATCGATATTATCCTTGATCAAAACAGGCAAACCGTTCAAAGCGCCCCGCTCGTTTGCAGGCAGCCGATCCAGTTCTGCAGCCTGTACAAGCGCCGTCGGATCGATCTCGGCTATGCAGTTAAGTGCGTCTTTGCCTCCCACCTCTTTTGCAAGCCGGAGAGCTTCTTGCGTCTTTTGAACAGCCGTTTGCATGTGCGTTTACTCCTTAATGCACGAACCTTCACTCCCACGGAACAAGCCGTGCAGTATAAGCGCCGTTATCCTCCACGATGACCTCCGCATAGGCGCATGCGGTGCGGCGGTAGGTATCCCGAACCGAGCCGGGGCAAACGGTGGTCACGCTGCCGCTTTCTTCGATGGCAGCCACATGGGTATGACCATAAAAAGCAATAGCCGCTTGATGCTGCATAGCCTTGAACATGAGCCGGGTCATGCTGGTTTTTACCCCCACCCAATGCCCGTGGCAGGCATAGATGCGCACGCCGTTCACTTCGAAAAGGATCTCATCCTGACCGGTGCAGCCATAATCGTTGTTGCCGAGCACATGGCGGCACGAAGCCTGCGGATACTGCGCGGGCAGGCAGCCGGTCACTTGCTCCCATTCCCGAACACCATCGCCCAGAAACAGAAGCTCATCCACACGACCGGCTGCGTATGCAAGCCATACGGCTTTTTCCAGCTGCTGCCGGTCAGCATGGGAATCAGACAGAGCAACAATGCGCTTCTTCACAGCTTACAGTTCCTCCCGGAGTACATCGTACATCATTTCGGCTGCCACAGCACGGTGGCTCACCTTGTTTTTCTGTTTCTCGGTCATCTCGGCAAAGGTCTTGCCGGTCTTGTACTGGAACAGAGGATCGTATCCAAAGCCGCCATTGCCGGTAAGCTCCGTGAGCAGTTCACCAACGCACTCACCACGCACAACACGTGTCTTGCCGCCAGGCAACGCAAGAGCCATGGCGCACACAAAGCGGCAAGTGCGATCCTCCACACCGGTCATGTTCTGCAAAAGGAGCTCATTGTTAGCATCATCGTTGCCATGCTCGCCGGCGTAGCGGGCGCTGTGCACGCCGGGCTGCCCGCCCAGTGCATCCACAGAAAGGCCGCTGTCATCTGCCAGAGTGGGAAGGCCGATATCGTTCATAACAGTCTCTGCCTTAATGATCGCATTGGCCTCAAAGGTCTCGCCGTTCTCTTCCGGGTCGCCGGTAAAACCTGCTTCCCGCATGGAGACCAACTCATACTGACCATTGAAAAGATCGCCAAGCTCTTTGAGCTTATGGGCGTTGCCGCTGGCAACGGCGATTCGGGGCTTGGGCAGCAGATAGAAGCAGCGCTCCAGCGCTTCGCGCTGCTTCTGCATCAAAGCACGCACACCGGCACGGCCTGCATTCAGCAGCAGCTTCAGCTCATTGTTGGTAAAGGCGCGGCCTTCGCCGGTGCCCTGCAGCTCGATGAACTCACCCTTATGGTTCATGACCAGATTCATATCGGTCTGGGCGCTGCTGTCCTCCACGTAGCAAAGATCCAGCAGGGCGGCATCCTCGACGATGCCTGCACTGACAGCTGCCACCTGAGAAATAATAGGGTTTTCGGTAACGAGACCATTCTCCATCAGCTTATGCACGGCAAGGCACAGCGCCACGAATGCACCGGTGATGGACGCGGTACGGGTGCCGCCGTCGGCCTGCAGGACATCGCAATCCAGTGTGATCGTACGCTCACCCAGCTTCTCCATATCAACAGCCTGCCGGAGAGAACGGCCAATAAGACGCTGGATCTCCACGCTACGGCCATCCTTCTTGATGCCGTCGCGGGCCTTGCGGGTATTGGTAGAGGCGGGCAGCATGGCATATTCGGCAGTAACCCAGCCGCGGCCGGAGTTACGCAGGAAGGGAGGAACCCCCTCCTCCACGCTGGCGGTGCAAATGACCTTGGTCTTGCCTGTTGCGATCAGGCAGCTGCCGTATGCATTTTCGGCAAAATCGGTAATGATCTGGCAGGGGCGGATCTCAAAGGCTTTTCTTCCATCCTGACGTTTCATGGCTTTCATCCTCCTGTAATGAATGGTATGCGGTATAAGACGGCTCCTGCTGAAAACAGGCCGTAGATCTGCGATGCAGTTACTGACCATTATAGCTTCCAAAATGTTTTCTGGCAAGCAAGCAGACCACAATCGGTCAGTGTTGATAAACTACGCCTTTTTAATATTTAAGATGAATTTTAGCACTGGAAACGATTGCAAATTATTTACTGTAGTGATATAATTACAAGGAGATAATAGGTTAACAGGTAATTTTTGCCTGTTCCCAAACGAAGAAATACAGGAGCTTGATTTGTATGACGAGATTGGTAAACAAACGGCTTTTGATCCTGTTGGCTGCCCTCGTTCTGGTATGCGGCGGCATGGCTGCGCTCAGCGGCACCTTCGCCAGCAGTGTGAACTACAATGGTCCAGAGACCGAGTTGATCGGGGACACCTTCAATGTAGACCTGCAGTACTGGAACGGAAAAAACTACGTTTCTCTGTTGAAAGGCAACGACCAGCCGTTCTCCGACTCCTCCCTGTGGTGCCCCGGCAGGTCTGAGCTGGTATACCTGCGGCTCATCAGCGAAGAAAAGTTTCCCATCAATGCATACCTTTCTCTGAAGGTGGAGAACAACGGCTTCGACGATAAGCTCTCCTATGCCGTGCTGGAGCAGGATCTGCTCTCTGCTTCCGCCAGCCACCCCACCAGCTGGGCAGACTTTGCTGCGAGTGCCAAAGGCACCAAGGTGCTCACCGGCAACGAAACCCACCAGTTGCTGAGTGCCGAGCCTCTGATGACCGAGCAGTATCTGGCGCTGTGCATCCATATGGATGAGAGTGCTACCTCCGAATACCAGAACAAGCAGCTGAGCATGAACTTTGTTCTGCGGATGGATGCTGATTTCATGCCCGGCAGTGAACCTGCTACCAACCCGTAATCTCCTTCATCATACTGTGAGAGGAAGAGTATCCATATGAAACGAAGCTTCTTGCTGACCATCGCCATCATCCTTTCCCTTGTCGCTGTTACCGGTACGCTTGCATACTTTACCGACCAGGTTCAGGCAAATGGCATTGTGGCATCCGGCAACATCAGTATCCTGCAGCACGAGTACGAGCGTGTCAAGGATGCAAACGGTGCCTATACCGCAGACCGCAAGCCCTACACGCAGGGACAGGTCATCTATCCCGGTTCCGACATCGACAAGATCGTCGAAGTTGAAAACAACGGCAAGAATGTCGCTTATGTGCGTACCTTCGTCGCTGTACCTGCGTACTATGCAGCGGATGGAACCAGTGCCAACTGGATCACCCTTACAAAAAATACCGACGCGCCAGAATGGGAGTGGGCCGCAGAACCCATCCACAACGTTCTGATCGATGGCATCACCTATGATGTGTACTATGCCACCAACGTGAATCCCTTGACCCCCGGCGCCGCCACCGCAGCCAGCATGCTTGGCTACCACGTGGATGAAAAGGTGGACTACAACGGCACCAACTACACTTACCCCCTCAGTGACGGCAGCGAAGTATCGCTGGCCTCCGAGCGCGAGCTGATGATCCTTGTTTCCACCGAAGCGGCACAGGCGCATCCCGACGTGTTCACCAATGCTTACGAGGCCTTGAAGGTCAGCTACGGCGGTGAGCCTGCGGCAGACCGCCACCCGTGGCAGAAGGTGGTTCTGGTAAAGAGCAATGCAGAGCTTGAGGCTGCGCTGAAGGATGCCAAATACGATACCCATATTGGTCTGAAAGATGGCTCCTATACCCTGCCCGCCAATCTGCCCAACGGCATCCGGCTGATGGCAATGGGGCTGAATGTGGAGCTGACACTGGCTGATACCCTCTATGCCTACGATGTGGAGATCGACGGTGTGACCATTACCAACAAGATGGTCTTTACCGGCAATGGCAGCTTCCAGGAGGTCACTTTCAACGAAGGTTGGGCCGTTACCCAGCCGGACGGCGATGTACAGTTTGACAGCTGCATTTACGACAGCGCCGAGGTGGATGCCGGCGAACATATCGTTACCCAGACCAACAACACCAAAAAAGACGGAACACCTATCGTTCCCTGATCGCAACACAAAAGGAACCCGGCGGGTTGGGTGGCGGGGGCCCTTTGTGTTGTGCGCTTTCAGGTACCGCCCGGAGGTTCGGGCTCCCCCCCGG
>JAZQHO010000069.1:0-13734 GCA_045540635.1 Candidatus Limiplasma sp. | reverse complement strand
AGAATTATGAGCGAAACGGAGAATGGTCCTGATATGAAAACCCATGTGACGATCTACAGCGACGGTTCCTCGCGCGGTAATCCGGGGCCGGGCGGCAAACGGCGATAGGAATCCCTTGCTACGCAAGGGTTCCGAAACCACCGTACACGCCGCTGGTTTCGGTTTGGCAATCGGAGGGCTGCGGCCCTCCAATACCTCTGGGGTTTATCAACAACCTGAGCGGCAGCCGCGTTTCTGCGGCTGCCGCTTTTGGTTGTTGAAAAAGTGCAGGTGCCTCAGAGCGTGTTCAAAACGCCCTCCACCTTCTTGAGCAGTTCCCGCACCTTCAGGTGCTGGGGGCACTTGCGCTCGCAGTAGCCGCAGCCGATGCAGGCATCGGAGGTAACGCCGGGGTTCTTTTCGTTGTTCAGATAACGCTGGTAGGTGCTCTTTGCCACCTCGGTAAGACCATATACATTGTGGTAGGTGTAAGCCTCAAAGATCTTGGGGATCACAATGCCCTTGGGGCAGGGCTGGCAGTAGCCGCAGCCGGTGCAGTACAGCTCGGAGAACTTTTTGAGGTTTTCCATGCTCTCACCGGCGGCACGCCAGTCCGCCTCGGTCATGGGAACCTCAAGGGAGGCCACGGCTGCGTTCTTATCCACCATTTCGTAGGTCTGCATGCCGCTGAGGGCGCAGCACACGCCCGGGTTGCCCAGCACAAAGCGAAGCGCCAGCTCGTAAGTGTTCAAATTGCCGCCGCCCAGCTTCTTGCTCAGCTCCGTGGGCGCTGCCAGACGGCCGCCACCCACCGGGCCCATCACCACGACGCCAACGCCCTTGGCCGCGGCATACTGGATCATTTCCTCGTTGGCGCGATCCAGCAGGTTGTACTGCAGCAGCACGCTCTCCAGCTCGGGGCCGTTATCCAGAATATGCTTGAGGGCGGCGGGGCTGTCGTGGAAGCTGAAGGAGATGTGACGGATAAGCCCCTCCTCCTTGAGCTTGAGGGCTTCGCCGATCAGCCCCATGGGGATGATCTTCTCGTCAAAGCTCTTCTGGTTGATGCCCCAGAAATGATAGAAATCCACGTAGGGGGTATCCAGCTTGCGCAGGCTCTCCTCCAGCGTCTTGCGGAAGTCCGCAGGCTCGTTGACCCGCTCCAGCGGGCACTTGGTGGAGATGTACACCTTATCGCGGATGGGCTTGAGTGCCTTACCCACGGCGATCTCGCTGTTTTCATGGCAGTAGAAAAGGGCGGTGTCGAAGTAGTTGACACCCAGATCGTAGGCGTGGCGGAGCATGGCATCGGTCTTTTCCTGATCCACGATCCAGCTGCCATCCTCCTGCTGGATCTCCGGCAGGCGCATGCAGCCGAAGCCCAAGGTGGAAATATTGATGCCGGTCTTGCCAAACGGACGGTATTGCATAGTTGGTTCCTCCTTTTGTGTTCCCCTGTTTTCCGTTCTGTTATCGAAGCTGCGAGGGATAGATATTGCAGCCAGTATAGCAGAGCGAAGCCGTTCATGCAAGCGAAAGACGACCAAAAACCGCCGTTATCCTTCCCGGGTGCTGCATTGTTGCGGGGGTCAATTGGCAGCCCGTGCCGGATATGGTATAATGGCAGCAGAGGTGAGCAACATGAAGAAAAACCGTTCCCTGTGGCTGATCTGCCTGCTTGCAGCGCTGCTGTGCGGGCTTTCCTGCGCCTTTGCGGAGACCTCCGCCTGCCCTGTGAACCCGCCCCCTGCGCCGAATGCGCTGAGCACCGGCTGGCAGCTTTTCACCGGCGATCCGGCAGGCTACAACGTGACCCTTTCGGTGGATGAGGAGACCGGGCTGCGCACCTACACCCTCCACGATGCCGCCGGTTGGGGCATTCCCGAAAGTGCGCTGGGCACATGGACGTATGCATCCGTGCCCACCGAAGGGGCAGAGGGCGGCAGCGCTGCCCCCGGCTGGACGCAGACCGTGCAGGGCGGCACGCAGGTGATCCTGCAGCTGACCGATGCGGACTATGCGGAGCTTGGCTTCCCCGGTTGGAGCGTGCCCTGCGCCGCCGGTGCGGATTCGCTGGATGTGACCCTGTACCTTGGGCAGCTGCGCCGGCTTTATGCCTATGTGGACTACCATTTCGGCGACAGCAGCATCAGCATTGCTGCGGATGACCTGAGCTTTGTGATGAACCTGTGTGCCCAGACCGCAGACGGCATCGCCTCTGCCTACGCCAGCTACGACCCCAGCGGCACGCTGGCCTATCTGACCTATACGCAGGAGGCCGCCGACGGCAGCTTTACCAGCTACCGCACAGAGGCCGTACCCTCAAAGAAGGCGTATCTGCTCACCGCCATCACCCATGCGGATGCGCAGGGCAGCACCTGCTACTGGCAGGGCGGCGAGTGGCAAAACGAAGATTTTGAGAAGGTGGAAGCCCCGGAGGGCATCTCTGCCGATGTACTCCCCTACACGCTTAGCGGCGGGTGGCGGGGCATCCCCTTTGCCAAGCCCGGCGATGCGCCGGAGGGCAGCTTCCCCGCCGGGGAGGGCGATAGCGCTCTCAATGCCACCGACTGGCTCCCGTGGCCCATGGAGGCGGAAGCGCTGTACCGCAGCCAAACGGAAAGCGGGAGCGTACCCGCACTGCCCGCCGCCCGTTGGGAAACGCCGGAGGACGGCATCGTCCGCTTTACGCTGACGGGCGTGGAGCGCTGGGGTGTACCGGCAGAGCAACAGTGCCAGTGGCAGTGGAACGATGCCGACCTGAGCTGGCAGCAAAGCGGAGAGCCCACCCCCGGGCAGCTGTGCTTCATGGTGCCTGCCGCCATGACCGATCTCAACTGGGAGCAGGCTGCCGGAGACCTGCAGGTGGGCTTTACCCTGAACCGGGAGAACATGCTGCTGGCGGCTGAGCTGCGCAGCGTGAGCGGCAACTGGTCGTGGATGATGGACAATCAGGGCGGGCTCACCTTCAGCCATGCAATCGATGCCAACCGCCGTCTGTCTGCCGAGTATACAAACGGCGTGCTGAGCCGCTATGAGCTGCTGACCACGGACGAAAATGGCACGCCGGTCTCCCAGACCGTGTTCGATGCCCCGGAGGCTGCGCCGGACACCTACACCCTGCACCTGTACTACCACTACAGTGAAAACGTCGCCGAGGAAGCCCTGTGGCTGCGGGATATCGGCTGGTACAGCTACGAGACCGGCAAGCCCTGCGACGGGCCGGAGGGCGTGGAGCCGGAGAAGATCGAGCCGCTGGAGCTGAGGTAACGACAAAAGAAGCCGCAGAGCTATTCTCTGCGGCTTCGCGCGCCAAAAAACTCGCCTGTGGCGACTTTTTTGACGACTTTTGCACCGTTTGCCTAGGAGCCTACGGCTCCCCGGGCGGCAACCGGTGATAGGAATGCTTACTTCGTAAGCTTCCGAAACCACCGTACACGCCGCTGGTTTCGGATTGGCAATCAGAGGGCTGCGGCCCTCCGATACCTCTGGGCTTTTACGACATTCTGAGCCGCAGAGCTATTCTCTGCGGCTTCTCAAATGCCAGCGACCACTTTATGAAGCGAGGAAAACGACCATGAACACCAAGCAGAAGCGCGGCATCCTCCTTGCCATTCTGGCTGCTGCCTTTTATGCGCTCAATGCGCCGCTTTCCAAGCTGCTGCTGGCACAGGTGCCGCCCACCATGCTGGCTGCATTCCTGTATCTGGGCGCAGGCCTTGGCATGGCGGTCATGCAGGCGGTGGAGCAAAAGAAGGGCCTTGCCGCCCGGGAGCAGAAGCTGACGGCGAAGGAGCTGCCCGCAGCAGGCTTCTGGGTGGCGCTGGCAGTGATGGTTGCCGGTACCTGGGTGGTTACAACATCGGATAACACCTGAAAAAAGTTGCCAACGCGCACAGGCCGCTACCTTGCTTCCGGCGGCTGCTTTGCCGCCCTGCCCCTTGCCGCCGCCCAGAGGATGAGGCACGCAAGCCCTGCCCCAAAGGCAGCGCCTGCGCTGTCGATGCATACATCGGTCAGGGAGGCATCCCGTGCCGCCATAAAAAACTGGTGCAGCTCATCGGTCACAGCATACAGGCTGGCGGCAAACCATGCCCAGAACCAGCCGCCCCGCCGCACCCGGTAGCTGCGCAGCAAAAGCCGCACCAGAAACGCCAAAAGGGCAAACTCGGCAAAATGCGCGCCCTTGCGCAGCAGCCACTCGGCGGTCTCATACAGGCTGCGCTGCTCTGCCAGCGCCAGCGAATCAAAGCCGTTTACCAGCAGGGCGATGGCCCAGCGCAGCACGCTTACACTGGTAGCCCCGGAAGCCTCGCCATCCTGGGCAGAAAAGCCCCAGATCATGGCGCAGACAGCGATCACAGCGATCCACAGGAGAATACGGATCCACCTTCTTTCCATGTTGCATACCTCCTTTCAAATCAAAGGCACAAAGAGATAACGGGTGTCGGCAGATGTTCCCTGCCGGCACCCGTTGTTTGTTACGTTTGTGAAACTGTATGGATCAGCGGCTCTTGTGGAAGAGCAGGCGCTCGTAGCGCTCCTGATCGGCGTTGCGCACCATGATCTCCAGCTCCTGATCGCCCATGACGGTATTGCGCCCCGCTGCAAACAGCGCGTCCACCTGCTCCTTGACGGCGGCTACCAGCGGATCCTGCTTTTCCATGGTGTGCTTGCCGGTAAGGCGGAAGTAGCTGTTCATCCAGTGGGTGATGCCCGCCAGACCGCTGTGGCTGTCCACCGCCACGGCAGCGGGACGGTTGAGGAGGGCGGCGGTATCGAAGATGTTGTAGATCTCCTCATCCTTGAGCATACCATCGGCGTGGATGCCCGCGCGGGTCACGTTGAAGTGGCGGCCTACGAAGGGCTGGCGGGGGCTGATCTCGATGCCGATCTCCCGCTCCATGTACTCGGCGATCTCGGTGATGGCGGTCAGATCCATGCCGTCGGTGGTGCCGCGCAGGCTCTGGTACTCCACCGCCATGGCCTCCAGCGGGCAGTTGCCGGTGCGCTCGCCGATGCCCAGCAGCGAACAGTTGATGCTGGCGCAGCCGTAGAGCCATGCGGTGCCCGCATTGGTGACTACCTTGTAGAAATCGTTATGGCCATGCCACTCCAGCTGCTCGGAGGGGATCTGGGCATAGTGGTTGAGGCCGTAGATGATGCCGGGAACGCTGCGGGGCAGGGCTGCGCCGGGGTAGTGCACGCCATAGCCCATGGTATCGCAGGCACGCACCTTGATGGGGATGCCGCTTTCCTCGCTCAGATTCATCAGCTGCTCGGCGAAGGGCAGCACGAAGCCGTAGAAATCGGCACGGGTGATATCCTCAAAGTGGCAGCGGGGCACGATGCCCTTATCCAGCGCCTTCTTGATGATGCCCAGATACTTCTCCAGCGCCTGACGGCGGGTCAAGTGCATCTTCTTGAAGATGTGGTAGTCGCTGCAGGAAACAAGGATGCCCGTCTCCCGCACGCCTGCGGCCTTGACCAGCTCGAAATCCTTCTCGTTGGCACGGATCCATGTGGTGATCTCCGGGAACCGCAGGCCAAGGTTCTGGCAGCGCTCCAGCGCCTCCCGGTCCTTATCGGTGTAGAGGAAAAACTCGCTCTGGCGCACAAGACCCTTGGGGCCGCCCAGACGGGATTCCAGCTTGAAAAGATGCTCGATCTGCCGGGGGGTGAAGGGGCTTACGCTCTGCTGACCGTCGCGGAAGGTGGTATCGGTCATCCAGATCTCTTTGGGCATGTTCACCGGCACAACGCGGTTGTTGAAGGCCACCTTCGGGATGGCTTTATAGTCGAACAGCTCCCGGTAGAGGTTGGGCTCCTCCACATCCTGCAATTCGTACTTATACTTGGACTGCATCAACAGGTTGGTATTGGGGCTGAATTCCAGCATCTTATCTCAACTCCTTCAGGAATGCTTCAAGGCGGTCCATGCCTTGCTCAATATTGGCCATGCCGGTGGCATAGCTGAGACGGCAGAAGCCCTCTGCCAGAAACGCGTGGCCCGGAACGATGGCCACATGGGCGTTCTCCAGCAGGGTGAGGGCGAAATCGTTGCTGTTGCGGATCTCCGTATCGCCGTAGCGCTTGCCAAAAACGCCGGTGATGTTCATCATCACATAGAAAGCGCCGTCGGGCATGCGGCAGGAAACGCCGGGCATTTGGTTGATGCGGCTGACGATGTAATCCCGCCGCTTTTCAAACTGCTGGCGCATCTCCTCCACGCAGGTCTGATCCATGGTATAAGCCACGGCGGCGGCGTGCTGGGCTGCGCTGTTGGGTGCAGAGGTGCTTTGGCTCTGGTAGTTGACCATACCGGCGATCACATCCACGGGGCCTGCGGCAAAGCCGATGCGCAGGCCGGTCATGGCGTAGGACTTGCTGACGCCGCCGATGAGGATGGTGTGGGTGTAGGCATCGGGGCTCAGGGTAGCCACCGCCACATGCTTTGCCGCACCGTAGACCAGCTTTTCGTAGATCTCGTCGGCAATGATGTAGAACTGCTTATCCACCGCCAGCTGCACCAGCGCCCGGAGGCGTTCCTCGTCCCAGATGGAGCCGTTGGGGTTGGAGGGGTTGGTGAGTACAAAGGCCTTGGTGCGCTTGGTGACGACCTTCTCGATATCCTCGATGGAGGGCAGGAAGCCGTTCTCCTCCGGGCACTCCACCAGCACGCTCACGCCGCCGGCCATGCGTACCATCTCCGGGTAGCTGACCCAGCAGGGCGTGGGGATGATCACCTCATCCTGCTCGCTGCACAGGCTCTGGAAGGCAGTGTACAGCGCATGCTTGGCACCGTTGGTAACGATGATCTGGTTCTGCCCGTAGCAAAGGCCGTGATCCGCCTTAAGGCGATAGGCGATGGCATCCCGCAGCTCCACGGTGCCTGCGGCGGCGGTGTAGCGGGTCATGCCCCGGTCGAGGGCATCCTTCATGGCATCGCGTACGGCAAGGGGGGTATCAAAATCCGGCTCGCCTGCGGCAAAACCGATCACATCCACACCGGCGGCGCGCATGGCCTTGGCTTTTGCATCCATCGCCAGCGTGGCAGATGGAGCAATACTTCTGCAATTCTTGGAAATTCCCAGCGGCATGGTGTTCCCCTCCTGCATTTCGAAAACCGAAAATGAAATTTGCAATTTGCATCCTGCATTTGCAACCCCGCCCTGCACCGTGGGAAGGGTGGCCGCAGTATGTAAAGGCAATTATAGCATACCTTCATTTTATCCGTAAAGTATCGGAGGAGGATTTTTTGCCCTTCAGACAGGAAAAATGCAATTTTGGAAGGAGCATTTTTCATTTACAGCGTTTTCCACCGAAACACTCTTCCTTTTTCCCCCATTGCATGGTATGATATAGGCAACCATATGGGGCAACTGCGCCCGATATACCCTGCGACCGAAAGAAGGGAACTCTCCATGATGAAAAAAGTGATCTGCCTGCTGCTCAGTGCAATGCTCCTTATGTGCGCCTGCCCCGTTCTTGCCGAGGAAGCCCCTGCCGAGGAGCCCCTCACCTTCGATGTGACTGCCTACTTTCTCTCCCTGTGCGATCTGGATCTGACCCCCTACCAGGGCAAGGCCATCGCGCTGGTGTTCTTCAACGCCGCCAGCGAGGCGGAGACCCCCATGCTGCCCACCTGGAAAATGGTCTTTGACGATTTTAACAAGGAGCAGCTGGAGATCGTGCTCATCCACGTCTGCGACGGCGAAGGCCAGCAGGAGATGGATGCCCTCAAGGCCGAGCTGGGCATTGAGGAAATGACCGTCTACGAGGATGTGGATGCCGTACTGGCCAAGTCGCTGGGCGTTGACATCATGCCCAATGTGCTCATCCTCAACCAGGAGGGCAGCCCCGCCTCCGGCTATGCGGGCCGCATCAGCTACACCGCTCTGGCAGACTTCCTTGCCCTGCTGGAGGTGGAGCAGCTGCAGAACTCCTATCAGGCCGCCCAGGAGGCCGCTGCGGAGTAAGCCGCAAAAAAAGCTCATGATTCGGTCTGCGCACACCCTGCGCAGACCGTTTTTGTATGCCGGGAGCTTTTCTGCCGGCATGAATATTTGTCCCTTTTAGACTGCAATATGTCCAATAATCGCAATGCAATCTCCTGCGGGATGTGGTATAATGCTTCCAGTTCATTTTTGCAGACTGTGTACAGCTTACCGAAAAGGAGAATGGCATGGCCGACGATCATACCCAACAGCCCAACCAGAGCCCGTGGATGAAGCCCCCGGAGCCGGTGCGCCGTACAAGGACGCAGCGGATGGGCGACCGCTATGCAGGGCAGTATACCCCCAACGAGCCCGACAGCAACGAAGCCGTGTACGCTGCTCAGGCCGCTGCCGCACGTCAGCGGGCGCAGACCCTGCGCACCGAAGCCCTTACCCGGATGGCTGCCGTACAGGACGCGCCGGAGGAAAGCGGAGTCTCCGTGCCGGATGCCGTTCTCTACCGGCACAACACCGGCATTCCCACTCCCGAAGAGCAGCCCGCCGCCACCAGCCCCGCCCAGCCGGACGGGCAGCCGCGCCGCAGGCGCAGGCGTGCGACGCCCCCGCCCGCAGAGGAGGCCGCACCCGTTACCGATGACAACATCCCGCCCCTGTACCCAGCCGACAGCGGGCTGACCGATACCGCCCGCACCCGTGCCCAGGCCATTCAGGCCGCCCGGGAAGCGCTGGAGCAGCAGGATACCTCCCTGCGCCGCAAAGCCGAGATCGCCAAGATCGATGCCCGGGAGGAGCAGGCCAACACCTACGCTCCGGCACAGGGCGGGCAGAAGCCCGTCTCCGGCCGCGGCAGTGATATCCCCCCCGACAGCGACGCTCTTTTGCTGGTAAGCAGCAGCACCACTCCCTTCGGTCTGCCGGAGGGTGTTGTGTGGGAGCCGCCCCGTGCCCAAAAGGCCGCCGCAGAGGACGAGGACGATGCAGCGGCAGAGGATCAGATGGAGACAGGCCGCATGCCTTCGCCTGCGCCCGTTTCCACCCTTGATGTGCCCAAAACCAGAAAGGCCAACCGCCTGCTGACGCTGCTGGCGGTGGTGATGCTGCTGATCGCCGCCGGTGCCTTCCTGTGGCTGAGCGGGCTGGGTGAGTCGCTCTGGCAGAGCGCCACCGGGCTTTATACCGAGTTGACCTCCGATACCATCAAGACCGGCGAGATGTCCGTGGTGCCGGAAGCAGCCGCCGTGCCCACCGTGCTCACCGTTACCCTTGCCACCGACAACACCATTGCCGGGCTGCGCCTTCTGGATGACAACGGCAACGTGCTGGAGGCCGCCGTGCTGTGCACCGCCAACGGCGAGGACTGCCTCTGGAGCTGCCGTGTGGTGATCGAGAAGCCCTACAGCGGCTTTATCCGTGCCCAGCTGCTCAACAAGAACGGGGAGTGGATCCTCGGCTCCTCCAGCAGATATGTGAGCATCAACTGAGCTGTTTGGCAGAAATGAAAAGCAAAAAACAAGCATCCGGCATTGCTGCCGGATGCTTGTTTTTTGGGGGTCTGTTGCACTTCTCCGCAGGCATCACACCCGGAAGATACAGCAGGTCATCACCCCGTCGGACACAAAGAACTGGTACCGGATGGCATAGGGCAGCGTATTGACCAGCTGCAGGTTGATGCCGCCGCTGCCCACTGCCGCATCGAAGCCCCTTGGCACATAGGTGATGCCCACATCGTTATCCGAGTGCACCCGGCGATGGGTGATGAGGATGGGCAGTGTGATGTTGGTCACATAAAAGGTGGTGTTCACCTGACAGGTGCCGCCGCCGTAGCCGCTGGCGGCATCGCTGCTGATGATGGGGGCTTCATGGTAGCCGGTGGAGCGCCGGTAGGGGCCGATGGTCTGGTTCATATCAAAGGCCTGCCCGGGCTGAAGCACCGTGCCGCTGAGCATGCTGGTGGACAGGTAGATGTTCCAGTTGCGCCCCCGGTACTTCTCCGTGAGCACACCCACCGCATAGTAGGTGGTCATGGCGGCGATCAGGTCGCCGGGGCGGGCATCCTGCCACGGCACCACCGACAGCTCGCAGGCCACCTGATCCGCCCGCACATAGCCCATGGTGCGGTGGTAAGGGGTGCGGTAGCGGCCCAGCAGATCCCGCTCATAAGCGGCGATGCAGCTGCCCGGCGGCAGGGGGTAGTCCTTGAGGATGCTGTTATCCTCCACGCTGTACACATCCGCCGTGGAGGAGAGGAACACCACCACCGGCAGCACATGCAGCCCCGGGATCTCCCCCGCAAAGGGATCCAGCCGATCCCATTTGTAGAGGGAGGAGTTGAGCATGTACCCCTCGGTGTTGCGGTAGCGCACAAGGCTCCAGTCTCCGCTCACCGTGCTCACCACCAGCTCCTTGCCCGCATCGATGTGCCGGATCCGCCTGCCGTCCGGGTCGGGGGTCTCGTAGAGATAATCGGCAGACATTACATAGGCCACATAGTTTTCCTCAAATGCCTCCACCTGTGCGGTGAAGGGATCCTCGCCGTCCGGGATCTCCGGCGGCTCCAGCAGCAGGCTCAGATCCACGCCGCCTGCATCCAGCATGCCGGTCACATATTTGGCAAGCACATAGCCGGTGGCGCGCTCCGTCTTTACCAGCAGCCATTCCTCATTGGTTATCTCCAGCACATAGACTGTGGAACGCTCCGGGATGGTATCCACACTGCGGGCCTCCCGATCCGGCTCCACGCGCACCTTGAGCGTCAGCGTGGCTGTGCCCACATAGTTAACGGGCACCGGCTCCTCGGCAGGGGCGGCAAAGGGCAGGCAAACCAGCGCCAGCACCAGTGCAAGGAAGCGTTTCAGGCTCTTCATTACAGCTCCCTTTCCGCATGGCGGGTCACATGGCAGCCCACATTCACCGCCACAGGCAGACCGGCGATGTGGGTAGGATACGCCTTGATGCGCAGGCTCAGCGCCGTGGTCCTGCCGCCGAAGCCCTGCGGGCCGATGCCCATATCGTTGATCTCCTCCAGCAGCTCCTTCTCCAGCGCATCGTAGTAGGGATCCGGGTGGGGGCCCTCCCGCAGCTCCACCAGCGCCTCCTTGGCCAGCTCCGCCACCTTCTCGAAGGTGCCGCCGATGCCTACGCCCAGCATCACCGGCGGGCAGGGATTTGCCCCGGCGGTGAGCACCGTCTGCTTGACAAAGCGCTTGACACCCTCCAGCCCGGCAGCGGGGGTGAGCATGCAGACCTTACTCATATTCTCGCTGCCAAAGCCCTTGGGCGATACCGTCAGCCGAAGCCTGTCGCCCGCCACCAGACGGATGTGCACCACCGCAGGGGTGTTATCGCCGGTATTGCCCCGGCGGATGGGATCCGCCACGATGGATTTGCGCAGGTAGCCCTCCGTATAGCCCCGGGCCACGCCCTCGTTGATGGCATCGGTGAGCAGACCGCCCTCGATATGCACATCCTGCCCCACATCGGCATAGACCACCGCCATGCCCGTATCCTGACAGATGGGCATATGGGTATCGGCGGCAATGCCTGCATTGCGGATGATCAGATCCAGCGTTTCCTGTGCCGGGGGGAAGGGCTCCTGCTGCCGTGCGGCACGGAGCAATTCGCAGACCGGCGCAGGCAGCTGCGTGCAGGCTTCGATGCACAATTCGCGTACCGCATCGGCGATCTGGCTGTAGTGGATGGTGCGGATGTTCTGCATATGGGGGCCTCCTTTGTTGGGGTGAAAAAGAGGGATGGCAGGGGAGGACGGCAGGGGCGCTGCCCCTGCGCCCCGCCTAAGGGATCTCATCCCTTAGGGACCCCGGTTTTGCGCCCGCTTTGCGGGCGCAAGGGGGGATGGAGGTGCTGAAGCTGACGGTGACGTTTTACTGGGCACACAACCCCACCGTCAGCATCAGCACCTCCGGGGGATTGTTCCAGCGGGGCATGCCGCAGGGGTTGCCCGCTCCGGCGGAGATGAGCAGCCTGCCGCCATTCTCCCAGCCCTTGGTATACCGCGGAAACAGCAGCTGTCCGGGGGCATAGATACCCTGCTCCCCGATGCGGATCTGCCCGCCGTGGGCGTGCCCGGCGATCGTCAGATCGATGCTGCGCTTGCGCAGATGCTTCATGTAGTGCTCCGGCTTGTGGCACAGCAGCAGCCGGAAGCCCTCCAGCTGCTCAAAGGCATCCGCCACATCCGGCTCCTCCACCTTTTTGGGGTCGTACCAGCCGCCGATCCACATCTCGCCGAAGCGCACATACCGGTTCACCAGAACCTCTGCGCCGGTCTCCCGGGCCTGCGCCATCAGCAGATCATATTCCTTCTGCTTGATCTCATGGTTGCCGGGGGCGAAAAATGTGGGTCTGCGCTTTGCACACTCCCGGAGAAAACGCAGCCCTTCCCCGTACTCCTGCCGGTAACGGTTGCTGATATCCCCCGGCACCAGCACGGCATCCGCATCGTCAAGCAGGGGGAGCAGATCCTCAAAGGGCTCGTTGTGCAGATCGCTGACCACCAGAAAACGAACGGGGCGGGTCAGCTGGGGGGCGGCAAAGGTATAGGGCGTTACAACTCGCTGGGGCTGCTTCATGGCAGGAGGTCTCCTTTCGGTCACATGCGGTGCACATACATACGGCTGGGCTGCTCTTCCCCATCGCCCTGCGCCATGCACAGGAACTGCCAGCCGTACCGCTCGTAGAAGGAATCGTGATCCGTCAAAAGGTACAGGGTATCGATACCCCGGCGGTGCATATCAGCGCACACATGGCTCAGCAGCGCACCGGCGATGCCCCGCCCCCGGCAGTCCGGCTCGGTGTAGACGGCGCACACATTGGGGGCCAGATCCTTCCGGTCGTGAAAATCGTTCTCGATCACGCCCAGCCCGCCGATGATGCGCCCATCCTCCACGGCGGCATACCACTGGGGATAGGCCTTGCCGGTGAGACATTCCTCCATGCTCTCCAGATAAGCCTCCAGCGGTGCGCCCCAGCGCCCGTGGAACCATTCCGCCATGCGCTGCTTCTGCTCCGGCTGATCGATGAGGGAGATGATCCGGTAGCTCATAGCATCCTCCTTAGCGGCTGTATACCGCCGTTTTGATCTCGTTGATGTAGGTATCGATGCGGGGCACCCGGGGAGCGGCCTGCGCATCCCGGACGGCCTGCTCCCGGTCGTAGGGCAGCTGGCGCAGGCGCACCTCAAAGGGCGCAGGGGCTTCCCCTTCATCCGCCTCCACGATGGCATAGCAGCAGTACGCCACACCCATGGCATTGCCCACGCTGCCCGTGTTGATGAACAGCCCCGGGCTCATGGTGCGCATGGCCTGCCGGTGGGCATCGGCGTAGATGATCACATCATAGCGCCCGCCGTCCGGAGCGTTGAACAGGGGCTGGATGTCGCTGGCCACATCACTGACAGTGATCAGCTCATTCATCACCGGGCGGCCGTGCATCAGCCGCACCCGGCGGCCGGAGAGCATCAGCTCGCTTTCCCGGGGCAGGCTGCGAAGCGCGCGCAGACGTTCCTCGCCCAGCTGCTCCCAGTAGTACTGATCGTTAGGGAACATCTTGTGCCCCACGCCGTAATCCCAGTTGCCGCCGATGACCAGATCGCTGCGGCTCATGGCCCAGTCGAAGGTCTCCCGGTTGCTGGGGCCCTTGCCCACCACATCGCCCAGACAGATGATGCGGTCGGGCTGCTGCAGCGCCAGATCCTTCTCCAGCGCGCAGGTAGCGGGCCAGTTGCCGTGCAGGTCTGCGATAAATGCGATCTTCATAGGGGTATCGGCTCCTTTCCGGG
>JAZQHO010000068.1:0-5253 GCA_045540635.1 Candidatus Limiplasma sp. | reverse complement strand
GCAGGGCTCCCGCCATCCGAAGGAGGACTTGGTCTGTTTGATGGTTAGTGGAGCAGGAGCGGCAAATAGTCATACACTCTCCAGACAGTATCTCCAAACACAGGGTCTCGTTTTTCCAGAGCGCATTCCGTAGTCAGCTGTTCGGGCAGGGGATCGGGCAGATCACAGCTGTGCAGCTCATGGAACTGCATGCTGCCATTCGGGAGAGTTTCGGCGTACCAGCCGGTCATACGCACGGTATTGTCATACAACTGCTCCGAGATGAAACTGGGTTCCCCAAAGTAATACCGCCGCTGTTCTCCGGGAGCGGGGTGTACGTAGGCTACATCGTAGTAGGCACTCAGCGGTGTACGCAGGAGCCTGATACCTGTCACCTGTGGGAATTCCGAAGATTGCTTGTGTGCCGGGTCGGGCAGGTATTCTGCAATGACCTCTGCCTCCATGCCCTCCGGGGTATCCACCGTAAAGGTAATAGCCCGCTCCTTGTAGTCATCATACTCGCAGATCATGTTTGTCAAAACAGGATCGGTGTACACATCGTGGAGGGTTTTTTCATCCGGGTAGGTGAGAATCCTGTAGCAGAGCCTGTAGACATGCCCTTCGCCCTTGTTTTCGCTGGCGATCAGGAACACCGAGGTGCCGTCGCTCTCGATGTGTATGGGGTTACAGAGAATGTGAAAGAGGTTTTCGCTGGTGGTGGAGCCATCCTCCTCTTCTGTGTAGGCACCGTACATCCGGATCTCCTTCAGCTTTTGGTAGCCGTTTGCTGCTGCCCATTCGGCGATGGTCTGCTCCGGGTCATCGGTGGGGAAACCCAATTCCGTAGCCTTCGTCCAGTAGGGGTCTGTGTGATTGCTCAGGAACAGCGTCCCTTCTTCCTTGGGGGTAACAGCCAGAGACAGGTAGACCCCGTAGCCGTCGGTGATCAGCTCCCGAACCTCCAAAGAGGCCGTCCGGTGCTCGGTGTCACCGGTTACAACGGGAACGGTGGTGGTCATCTCCCGCTCCGTGTCTCTGCGGTAGAGCCAATCCAGCACGCCGATGCCGGTCATCTCCATGGCAAGGGCGGTAATGGTGGTCAGAAAAAGGATGAGGGCGATCACCAGCCCAAGGGTCAGTTTTTTCTTCACTTTGATTCCTCCTGTTGCGGTAGCATAGAGGCTTTCCCGCTGCACGTGGGAGGTGCGAAGCGCAGACAGCTCACTGTCGAGCTTCTGCCGAACGGCAGCCTGCATCTTGTTATTCGTCATACGCCTCACCTCCTGTCAGCGATTGTTTCAGGAGTGCCTCAGCACTTCTCAGCCGCCTGAGCACAGCGGCGGGGGAGAGCCCCAGCGCCTGTGCGGTCTCCTTTTGGGTAAGCCCCTGATAGTAGTAGAGCAATACGACCTGCTTGTACTTGTCCGGCAGCTCCATTACCAGCAGTGAAAGGCTGTGGTCTGCATCCGTGGTCTGCAGCAGCTGCTCCGGCAGGTCTTCCAGCGCCTTTCGCTTGTCGATGTGTCTCAGCCAGCCTGTGCGCCGGTGATCCTTGCAGGTGTTGATGGCGATGCGCATCAGCCACGCTTTGTCGTTGACGATGCCTTTGCGCTCGTAGTCGTCCATGTGCTTCCAGGCTTTGATCCATGTATCCTGCAATGCATCCTCTGCCTGGGTCTGATCGGACAGGTACAGAAAGCACATCCGCAGGATCTGATCCGAGTAGTTTTCGACCCAGCAGCGCAGCTGTTCCTCACGGTTCATGCCGGGTACCGCGGCATGCTCCATCTCCGATCACCTCCTTCACTATGGTAGACGAGTGGAGATATGCAAAAACTTCGGTCATTTGGAAAAAAAGCAGATCATTGCGCCACCAGCGTAAATTGCAGCTCTACCGTGTCCAGCAACTCCATGTTGGCGTACTCCACAATCGTTTTCACGTTGCAATAGAGACCATGGTAGGGAGTATCGGGGTCGGGATAACCGTGCTCCGCCATGCTGATCAATACCTGCCCCGGCACGTCGACGCACGAAATGGGCGTTAACCCCTTTTCCCTTGCGGCATCGATCGCTGCCCACATGGCAGGGTGATCCTCCTGCTCCGTATCTACCTCTTCCACTCCGTTAATGGGCGTAAGCAGTGTGATCTTCAAGGATACCTCCACTTCCTCGCCCTTGGGGAGGGGGCGGTTGAGAACATACCTCATCCCGGTGATCTCCTCCATGACCGGGAATCTCTGGGGCGAGGTTACACCGCCCAGAAATCTGGCATCCATCGTGGAGGCAGCCTCATTAAAATCGATCCATTCGCCATTGAATTTCGGGTCTTCGCCGATTATGTACAGTGGGCGATCCGTGCGGAAGCCGACGCCGATCGCGAGGTTTTGGCCGTCGAAAAAAGCATCTTTGACGGTGCATGCGATATTGCCGTTTTCGTATGCGTATTCGATAGGCTGTACCTGTGCTTCCAGCTCTTGCGTTTCGCCGGCATCTCCCCGATTGCCGAAGAGATACTGAAGTACATAGCTGTGATTGTAGGCCACTGCAACCAGCGTAGAGAGCACAACGATCGCAATAATGATAAAACCGATAGAGAATTTCTTTTTCATGATTGTTCCTCCTGTTTCTTGCGCGGTGTGTGCTGTGTTCAGTACATGCTGTACACGGTAGGGGTCGGCAGTATAGGAGGGACAATGCGTGTCGATGGCGTAACGGATTTGTTCCTTCAGTTTCGTTTCATCCATGCAGATACCCCCTTCCCAAAATACTTTCCAGTCTGGCGCATGCCTGCCTGATCCGCTTTGAAACAACAGAAGCAGACACGCCCAGCGCCTCGCCGATCTCCCGCGTGGTCATGCCGTGGTAAAAGTACAGCAGAACGGCTTCTTTCCATTTGACCGGCAGCTGCATGATAGCCCCTGCAAGATCCAGCGAGCTCCAACCGTCGTATTCCTGCGCCTGCTCGGGCAGCAGATCGAGGGTTGCCCGCCGGTCTACCATGCGTGTCCACGAGGAGCGCCGTATGTCGCGGCATACATTCACCGCGATCTTCATCAACCACGTTTTCTCACTGCAATCTCCACGAAATGTATGCAGGGCTTTGTAGGCTTTCAGAAAGGTCTCCTGCACTGCATCCTCTGCCGCCCCTCTGTCGCGGAGATACATGTAGCATGTACGAAACAGCAAAACTTCGTAGGTTTCTACCAGATGCGTCAGAATGGCTTCGTGGTCATTGCCCGGATCCTTGACAATTTCCATCTGCTGTTTCCCTCCTTTCGTATATACAGACGAATCGGCCTGTATTTTGTAAACCCTTTTTTCATTTTTTGGCGATCAGCCCGCAGCGGTTATAGCAGACATCTGCGCAGCAATGACTTCCGGCCGGTGGCTGAGAAAGGCACAAGGATGGTTTGATGTGGTAATAATACCAAAAAACAGCAAAAGAAAAAAGGGCCCCTGCCCCGAGGGGCAGGCCCCGCAGCTTGTTTATTTGATCTTGATGGGGCAGTTCAGCACAGTCCCATCATCCCTTTTGATAAAGGACAGGCTGATCATCTCCGGAAGCTCCTGATCCACAGCGAAAGAAATCGTATAGGGTTTGCACCAACGGCCATCCTCCAGCTTTTCCGCTTCACCGCTTTCGCCGGAAAGCACATTGACCTCCAACCAGCTGCCGTCGGCTTGCGTCAGCGCTGCATAGCCCTCATTGAAGATGTACCGGGCTGCATCGTACGTGTTCTCATCCGGGATCAACAGAAGCGTCAGGGTCGTCTGCAGCGGGGTGGCTTCGGCCTGCCGGTACTGCAGTGTCAGCCCTTCATAAACCACGGGCTCCGGGAGCGTCAGGGCAGTGGGGGCGGGGAGATCTGTCAGCGGCAGGTCGAAAGCGATCTTCATTTCAGAGCGCTTGAATCCCTCGGCAGCGGCATCACGCACCGTGCCAAAGCATTGCACCAGCCCTTCCTCGGGCAGTTCCTTCACAAAGCCGTCGCCGCCGGCAATAATGTAATACCCCTCCTTAAGCTTCTCACGTGCAAGCTCTGCATCAAACTCAGCCATTTCGTAGACCGGATCCACCGGCATATACAGACCGACTACCATTTCCACATGCAGGGTATCGCCGGTGATCCCTTCCGGCAGCAGCACCAGCTCGCCATCCTTCATGGTGCCCTCGTTGCACCAGCCGGGGAACCACTGGCAGTGGAAATCGTCCGTTCCGTCAACGAACAGGGGCATTCCGTTGCCGGTGAAGCTGTCCACCTGCATGTATACATGACGGGAGGGGATATGGTTCTCCACCGTCCAGTCAAAGGCCAGCCATGTTCCATCGGTAACAGCACTTTCAATGCGGATGCTGCAATCTGCTGCACTCGTCTCCACCGTCACGGGTTCCACCAGATCGCCTGCGCCGCTGTCTGATCCGATCCGCAGAAACGCCAGCACGTCCCAGTCCTCCAGCGCTACGGCGATCGTCGTCAGCAGGATCAGGAGCGCAGTAAGCAGAAGGATCAGCTTGTTTTTTTTGATCATCATTCCTTTTCTCCCTTCTTGCGCTGCCGAAAGCACACGCTGGGCAAGATAAGGAGCGGGCTGTACGCCGGATGCGGCGCAGTGCTGCTCAATAGCAGCATGTATCTTGGCACGAACCAGCTTATCGTCCATAAGCACCCTCCTTTTCCAGCACTTTGCGCAGCCTTGAGCAGGCCTGTTTGAGTCTGCCGGATACGCTTGATACGGCAATATCCAGCGCTTCGGCTATTTCCTTCATCGTCATATCCCGGTAGTAGTACAGCAGGATGACCTCTTTGTATTTGGCGGGCAGCTTCACAATGGCCTGCGCCAGTTCCTCGGCATCGTAATCCTCCACCGGCTGCACAGGGATGGGGGCCATATCTTCCGGAGTTACCCGGCGATCCGTGTGGCGGAACCATGCGGAGCGCCTCATATCCCTGCAGGTGTTGATGGCGATCCTCGTCAGCCATGTTTTCTCGCTGCATTCGCCGCGGAATGCAGCCATGGAACGGTATGCCTTCAAAAAGGTCTCCTGCACGGCATCCTCTGCCATGGCTCTGTCATGCAGATACATGTAACAGATTTGCAGCAGGACAGCCTGATGTTGATCGATCAATCTGGTCAACAGGTATTCACGGGAGCTGTCAGGGCCCTTGACAGTTTCCATCTGCCGCTCACCTCCTTACACTGATACTGACGATGCTCAACGGGCGATTTTCGGAATTTTTGAAAATTTTATCAGAAAGATGGAGAGATGAAAAG
>JAZQHO010000067.1:0-20426 GCA_045540635.1 Candidatus Limiplasma sp. | reverse complement strand
CTTGGGTAAAGCTCAAATTCACTGCGCTAAATCTGAAAAAGCTCGCCATCCACAAGTGGATGCGCTTGCTTGTTTCTTCACTTTTGCACATGATTGAAGCCACTTTGCTACACGGCAAAGTGGCTTCTTTGACAGTCTGAGCTGCCCGGAAGGTTTGTTCCGGGCAGCTTTTTGATGCCTGTTTGGTATATTGGCAAAAAAATTGTTCTCAGCTATTGACAACTATATCGCCGCGCGATATAATCATATCACGATATATCGGATGGCGATATATCGACAAACAATACAGAGGTGTACCATGAACGAATTCATCGCATTGACCGAGTCCACCTACTACATTCTGCTTTCTCTGTATATGCCGCAGCATGGCTATGGCATTATGCAGAAAGCGGAGCAAATGTCCGGAGGGCGTGTGCGGCTGGCAGCCGGTACGCTGTACGGCGCATTGAATGCGCTGTGCGACAAGGGGTGGATCATCCAGCTGCCGGTGGAGAGCGGCAGCCGAAAGAAAGAATACAAATTGACCGAAAAAGGCTTGCAGGTGCTGAAAAACGAGCTGGAACGCCTGCGCCGGCTGGTGGCCAACGGAGACAGTGTACTGAATAAGGAGGAAGCATAATGGAACGCAGAACGATCAGAAAGTGGATCTGGGTATGGGATTTCGATAAGGAAGAGGAATGGCTGGAGGAAATGGCCTGCAACGGCTGGGTGTTGGATGGCGTTAGCTTTGGCACCTATCACTTCATCAAGACCGAGCCCGGTGAGTACAGCGTACGGCTCCAGTACCTGCCCATCGGCGATGAGAGCGCAGAATATACCGATCTTTTGGAGGAAAGCGGTGCCCAGAGGGTGGGGCGTATGCTGCAGTGGGTCTACTACCGCAAAAAGACCTGCGACGGCGCTTTTGAACTGTTCTCTGATCTGGATTCCCGCATCGGGCATCTGAATCGGATCGCCAATGTGATCCTGCTGATCGCGGCGTCCAATCTGGGCATCGGCCTCCTCAATACCTTCAATCCGTCCCGTTTGGGCTGGATCAACCTGCTGTGTGCTTCGCTGCTCACCTACGCCTTGGGTCGTATCCATGGCAAGAAGGAGGCACTGGAGAAGGAACGCCGCCTGAGGGAGTAAAGACCTTCGATTGGAGGAAACATCATGCGTAGAGCGAAAACTGTTGCCACTTTTGTACATCCGCTCCTCATGCTCGGCTGCCTTGTGCTGTTCGTTCTGAGGGCGATGCACACCTTTGACCCGGAAGTGGTGATCCTGAGCCGGGAGATCACTGACCACATCAGCAATTTTGCGCTGAGCCTTGTTTTGTGCGCATTGACCGGGTTTGTGCTCATTGCTCTGGGAGCAAAGCTGAAAGCGGCATTTGCGGTCTGCGCTCTGGTGCTGGTAGCCAATGTGATCTATGAAATGTTTCTTCCTTTTCTGAATACGCAGGATCCTGTGGATGCCGTATATGGCATCGTCGGCACGCTGGCGGGCGCGGTGTATGTTTGCTGGCTGGATCGGTTTGGTTTTATGCCCAAGGCGCAGTGATATATTGGAACAGCTCTTCTGTGGTGAGGGCTTATATCAAGGCTCAATCGATCCAAAGCTGACGGTATCCCAAAGTTTTCAAAACAAGCCCCCTGTGTTTGCAGGAGGCTTGTTTTTTGATGCATATCTGTTCTGTCAGCCACGGGCAGTCAAGCCTATACGATTGATATGTCTTTTTTCTTCAACATAATACCGGTTATGCCATAGAGAAGCAGGATCGGCAACGCATACAGGACAGCTTCGGCATACTGATTGCTGCCGCTTCTGATATCGTTGAGCATCAGCGATGCAGGACGAAGCTCTGTGTCCGGCAACAGGATCAGTGGTAGTTCCACCAGATTCCATGCCTCGGCAAAGCACAAGAGCGTCAGTACGGCAAGACCGGGCAGCAGCTGTGGCATGATTGCACGGCAGAAGATAGTCAGTTGAGATTTGCAATCCAGTAGTGCAGCTTCCCAATGTTCGCCGGGAATAGCGCGGATCAGCAGCCAAGCAATCAGCGGCCCCAGAGGTGAGAGCGCCTGCATCAGGATCACCGCAAGCTGCGTGTCGTACAGATTCAGCCAGCGACTCATTTTGAACACAGGCACCATGATGCTCTGGAAGGGCAACAGCAATAGCAATAGCAACAACACACGAATGAACCCGATGCCCTTGATAGTGCTGCGGGCAAGGAACAGACCACCCAGCACCGACAGAGGCAATTGCAAAATCAGCGTACTCAGTGCGATCTTTATGGAGTTCATTAGTTGCATAAGCAGTTCTTCGTTATCAAACATGATGGTATATCGCTGCCAGGAGGCTTGCAGAAAAACCGTTTCGCCTTTCAGGAAAGAGATCAAATCCCCTTGAAAGAAGGAAGCAGCGAACAGCACCAGCATCGGCAAGGCAAATGTCAGAAGCAGAATAACCAGCACACATCCGGTGATTTTTTTCATGCCTGCCGCCTCCTTTTCATAATCAGAAACGCTGCCCCGTACAAAATCAGCGCAAAGAGTACCAGCAAGACCGCACAGGCAGCGACATACTGGAAATTCATCTTCACATACTGATGGTTCATGTAATGCTGAAGCATGTATACCTTGGACGATGGATAATCGCCAAAGAGAAGATAGCTTTCCTTATAGCAGCGGAACATGAACATGGTCAGAAAGATCATCACGCCAGCCAGCTGTTCTCCGGCCATTGGTAAACGAATGGCAAAGTATGTCCTGACAGCGCCAGCCCCATCCAACGCGGCAGCGTCGGTAATGGCTTGTGGGATTTTCTGCAATGCCGTGTAAAGCAGAACAGCACCTACACCGGCATACTTCCAGAGATAGAGCGTTATCAGTGCGGCCTGAGAGGATGCTGACGCCAGCATGGACCGGGTGTCGAACACCGCTGACCACAGACTGACTGCCGAAACCGAAGGGATCAGCAGCGGAAGAAGCAGAACGGCCATGCCCAGCCCGGCCAGCTTCGGATGCCGATACAGCAGCGGTGCTATCACCAATGAGGCCAGCAATGCCGCCAGAATCATTCCACCACCCAGCAAAGACAGGTTCTGCATTCCCATCCGGAAGTACTGATTGCTCATCACATAGCTGAAATGATCAAGTCCGGCAAAGCGATCATCGAAAGCACTGTTTACCAAAGCATAATAGAACGTCATTCCCAGCGGAACCAGATAGCATGCAGCGAATCCTAACAAGGGAAGTGCGCCGATCAGAAGTAATTTTTGCTTCTTCATGGTCAGCCACCTATGAGCATATCTGCCTTCTGTTGCATTGTATCAACATATTCCTGAGGCGTAATGTCACCGTTCATCAGCATTTCCAGCAGACCTTCAGTAATCTGCAGACGCATCAGCTCCAGGTCACGAAGCTGCGGGACACCGTGCTCCAGCACGAAATTGTAAAGGTACTCATTTTGCGCAGAAGGCGGTGTGCGCATATCATGCTGCTCGCCGTAAAGGGATTTGTCCTTCAGCCACTGACCACAGTTGAGATAAAACTGATTTGAAGTCGCTTCCACCGAAGCGTAGCATGCCAGAAAATAGGCTGCTTCTTCTGGGTATCTGGAGTTGGCATTAGCCATCAAACACCAGGAATCCACCAGGAAGAGCGGATTCTCAATATCATAGACAGGAGGTAATACATAGGTATCATTTCCCAGTTTACCCAATGCATGTTCTTCCGCCCAAAGCAGGGTGTTATCCGGCATGTCGAAGCTGAGGTCATGGGGATCCTTTATATAGATCAAGCCTCTCACGCTCAGATCCTGGATACGTTCCAGCAAGCCCAGGTATTCCGCCGTTTGGAAGTCCGCGGTGCCCAGGTAGTAGTCGGTGTGCGTTGCTTCGTATTGCCAGCGCATATTGGTCAGCACATTCTCGCCAGCCAAATAGATCGGTTTTTCGGCGGTCTGGTTATAGGCGTATACTTTATCAGCCAAAGCATCGAAGTCTTCCCATGTCCACACACCGGTAGGAATCTCCCACCCCACAGCTTCTGCCAGTTTGGGATTTACCTGGAACAGCTCCACACCTGTCTCCCACAGCACACCGTATTGCCGCCCATGAATGGACATCAAGCCCCAGATATCCCGGTAATCATCCCGGAGTGCCTGCATTTCAGGCATATCGGTCAGATCAATGATGGCACCGTTTGCCAATAAGCCAGGAGCTGGCGTCATACCATACATGCCCTGCATGGCAAACACATCCACGCCGCCTTCGTCCGCCATCATTTCAGTGGCCAGAACGCGGTTGTCAAGAATATCCCGGCGAACCACTTCCACATTCGGATACTTCTCGTTAAACATTTCGATAGCAATAGCCATCGAAGGTTCTTCAAGGTGTGGGCCATCAACGATCGTCAGCAGGTGGTCAACTTTTTTGCCGCTAAGCTGTAAGATATTAAAGCAACCAGTTTGTTTTCCATCGAAATCATAGGTATACAGATTCGTTTCGTCACGGCTCATGCTCTCCGTATTCTTGTCTATCCGCTGACCCGAATAGAACATCTCACCTGTGCGAGCATTGAGGATCATCAACCGTCCTTCTTCGTTGATCACAAAAGCGTACTGGTCTCCGTCCTTTTCAAAGCCTGCCACGATTTCCAACAGACCTTCCACTTTTACAGGGGAACAGTACAACTGGCGTGTCCGCAAATTGATCGCAGCCAGTTCGCCTGTTTCCCTGTAAGCAAACAGCACATCACCGTGCAGCGAAAGCTTGCTCACTCGTTTGTTGGTCCAACCTTCAATATGAAGGGCTACGTCAAACTCTGCTTGATCAGGGTATACACTTATGCGATATATGCTGTTCCTGATCTGCTTGTTATTCACCACAGCATATACGCTGCCTCCCGCAGCGACCATATCCGTGATGTTGAACGAACTGTCGAGATCACGACCGGGTGTCATGGGAAGCCCGTAACTGGTGGTAGACAGCAACCGCTGGCCTTCCTCCGACCAGGTAACGTAGTACAGCGTTCCGGGCAGATCCACATCCGCTGCCATTGCAACGATGCTGTCGTTCTCCAGCACCACCTGAGGTCGTTTGGCACCAGAGCGCTGGAACATGAGCTTGCCTTCCTCATATGTCCACACGCCTCCATCATCCATAGCACGCATGGGTCGCATCAGCGCAAAGGCGGTAACGGTAAACAACATCAACACCAGAGCAAACACGACGATGTTCTTCGCCTTCTGTGGAAGGGAAAGCCAATAACCGCCTTTGCGTTTTTCATCCTGCCGATGGTGCTGCTCGGCAATGATCTTATCTGCCAGAAACTCATTCGGTTTCAGTCCGGCATGAGTGTTCTCAATTGCCTGATGAATTCGTTTATTCATCCAACATTTCTCCTTTCAGCATGTCTTTGAGCTGCTTTCGGGCCCGTTTCAGTCGTTCGGAAACAGATGGCTGACGGATCCTCAGTATGCCTGCGATTTCGTTTACATTGAAGTTCTGGTAATAGTACAGAAGAATGACCTCTCTGGATTTGTCAGGCAGGTGATGGATCGCCATACTCAGAGAGATCTCGTCATCGTCGGGTGGTGAACTTTCATCCGGAAGAAGCTCCGGCGTGACATGCCGGTTGATCCGTCTGAACCAGCCTGAACGCAGCATATCACGGCAGACATTGAGCGCGATGCGATACACCCATGCCTTTTCATGCCCGTCGTCACGGTAGTCGGGAAGGGCGTTGTAAACCTTCAAAAAGGTTTCCTGCACAGCATCTTCAGCTTGCATTCGATCCTGCAATCGCACATAGCAAAACCGTAGAAGCTCCGCTTGATAAGCGCTTACCAATTCACGCAGCTTCTGTTCTTGCTGATCCATGTCCCTCACCTCCCTTCACTTATAATAACGTACTTAATGAACATAATATAGGTATCGCCATTTGTTTGCTGGTGAGAATGTGCGCCTTCCTGCATGGCGCGACGGATGAAGGCTCTTCGCCGTAGCCGCCATTATTCATCCAAACGCCGAGCCGCTATAATGCTGCCAAAAGGATGCAATGATCTCTTGCGTTTTGATTCCGGAAAAGGAAGAGCCGTTTTCTCGTATCCAGCAAACCCCATACATGGAGAAGGCAAAAAAGGCACAACATACCTCCAGCAACCAGTGAATGGAGGTACAGCCGTTGGTCAGTATGATCCTGTTTGGTATTCAACTTTTGGTGACCATTGTTGTGGGCATCTACTTCTACAATCAGCTGCGTGCCCAGCGCAAGACCCAGCCCGCTCAGCGCAGGGAGAGCGGCAGAGAATATGAGAAGCTGCAGAAACTGCGTGCTCTTCGCCTCAGTGAGCCGCTGGCAGAAAAGGTACGCCCTGCCAAGTTTTCCGATATTGTCGGTCAGGAGGATGGGATCAAATCCCTCAAAGCGATCCTGTGCGGAAAGAATCCCCAGCATGTGATCATCTACGGCCCTCCCGGCATCGGCAAGACCTGTGCTGCACGGCTGGTGCTGGAGGCTGCCAAGAAAAGCCCGGGTACCCCTTTTCTGAGCGATGCACCCTTCATCGAGATGGATGCCACCTGCGTGCGTTTTGACGAGCGCGCCATAGCAGATCCGCTCATTGGCAGTGTGCACGATCCTATCTATCAAGGCGCTGGGCCGCTGGGTGTGCAGGGTGTGCCCCAGCCCAAACCCGGCGCTGTGACCAAGGCTCACGGAGGCGTGCTGTTTCTGGATGAGATCGGCGAGCTGCACCCGGTGCAGATGAACAAGCTGCTCAAGGTGCTGGAGGATCGCAAGGTGATGCTGGAATCCGCCTACTACAGCCCGGATGATCATAATGTGCCCCGATACATCCATGATATCTTCAAAAACGGCTTGCCCGCCGATTTCCGTCTGGTGGGCGCCACCACCCGCAGCCCCAGTGAGATCTCACCTGCACTGCGCTCCCGCTGCATGGAGATCTACTTCCGTGCGCTGGAGCCGGAGGAGGTGGCAGATATCGCATACCATTCCGCAGAACGTGCAGGTTATACCATGACCCATGAGGATGCTGCGCTGGTGGGGCGCTTTGCATCCTGCGGCAGAGATGCGGTCAATATCGTGCAGATGTGCGCCGGTCTTGCACAGCTGGAGGAACGCAAAGAGATCCTGACCAGAGATGTGGAGTGGGTGGTCTACTCCGGCCACTATGCAGCCCGTCCCGAGCAGCGGGCGGATACCACCGACCGTGTGGGCGTGGTGCACGGGCTGGCGATCATCGGCAGCCATCAGGGAGCCACCATGGAGATCGAAGCCGTGGCGCAGAGGGGCTGCGGCAGGCTGCACATCACAGGTATCGTTGAGGAGGAGGAAATGGGCAGCGACAGCCGCCGTATTCGCCGCAAATCCACAGCCAAAAGCTCTCTGGAAAATGTGATGACCCTTCTCACCAGTATGGGCTACCCTACGGAGCAGTACGATCTGCATATCAACTTTCCCGGTGGCACCCCGGTGGATGGCCCTTCTGCCGGTGTTGCCATGGCGGTGGTGGCTGCCAGCGCCCTCACCGGTCGGCCGGTGGACGGGCATGTAGCTGTTACCGGTGAGGTGTCTGTGCTGGGGGCGGTAAAGCCCGTGGGCGGCGTGCCGGGTAAGGTGGAAGCGGCAGAACGGGCTGGGCTCACCACAGTGCTCATTCCGGCGGATAACCGGTTGGAACGCTTCGAGCACACCACTATTGAGGTAAAGCCCATCCATACGCTGAAGGAAGCCCTGGAACGCATGCTGCTGCCTGCCTGTGCATTGGAGGAGCAGCCGGGTAAAGCGCTGCCGGAGCACAGCCATGCTGCCGGAGCAGCGCTGCCTGTGCTCATTGCCGGCGAACAACTGGCCTCCGGTAAGGGCTGAAAAACAGCCATTTGTCACCAATCTGTAGCCTGCGCTTGCATTTGTACCATGAACCCGATATAATCAAGGGTGGCTTTTTGCCGTCTATGATTGTACGCCTGCAGCTTGCAGGCATTTGGAGGTACCTATGCAGGAGAAAACTCGCAGAGCCGTGCGCACCACGCTGCCGGTGCTGCCGCTGAGAGGGATCATGGTATTCCCTCATATGGTCATGCATTTCGATGTGGGCCGTCCCAAGAGCGTAGCTGCTCTGGAAAAAGCGATGATGCAGGATCAGCGCATCTTTTTGGTAACACAGAAGGATGCCGAAGTAGAAGAACCCCGTCAGACCGATCTGTACAGCGTTGGCACGGTAGCTCGGGTCAAGCAGGTGCTCAATTTGCCCGGCGACAGCATCCGTGTGCTGGTGGAAGGCCTGCACCGGGCTGTGCTGGTGAATGTGCTGGAGTACGAGCCCTTTATGGTAGGCGATGTACGCGGTGTGGCTCACCCCCAGAACGATCCGGTAAAGCTGGAGGCGCTGGTGCGTACCACCCATCAGTATTTTGAGGAGCTGGCACGGGTCTCCAAGCGTGTGTCGCAGGAGACCCTTCATTCTGTGCTTGCCGTAAAGGATGCGGAGCAGCTGGCGGATATTATTGCCGCCAACGTGCTTACCGATTTGGAGGATCGCCAGTCTGTGCTGGAGACCCTGAAAGTCACCGAGCGGCTGGAGGCGGTTTGCCGCATCCTGCTCAGAGAAACCGAGCTTTCCAATGTGGAAAAACAGGTGCAGAGCCGCATCAAGAACCAGATCGAACAGAACCACAAGGATTATTATCTGCGGGAGCAGATCAAGGCCATCCAGACCGAGCTTGGCGATAAGGACGGCACCGAGGTGGAGGAACTGCGTGAGCGGCTCGCCAAAACGCCTTTGAACGATGAAGCCCGTCAGAAGGCCGAAAAGGAGATCGACCGCCTTTCCCAGATGCCTCCGGGCGTGCCGGAGATCAATGTGAGCCGCACCTATATCGAGTGGATTCTCGATCTGCCGTGGGGCAAGACCACACAGGACCGGCTGGATCTGAAGCGTGCCCGCAAGGTGCTGGATCAGGAGCATTACGGCATGGAGCAGGTCAAGGAACGCATTATCGAATACCTTGCCGTGCTGCGCATGAAGCAGGATATGAAGGGCCCCATCCTTTGCTTTGCAGGCCCTCCCGGCGTGGGCAAGACCTCCATTGTCCGTTCCATTGCCAAGGCTGTGGGGCGCGAATTCGTGCAGATGTCGCTGGGCGGTGTACGGGATGAGGCGGAGATCCGCGGTCATCGCCGTACCTATGTGGCTGCCATTCCGGGCCGCATCATTGCAGGGCTCAAGCAGGCAGGCACCATGAACCCCGTATTCCTGTTCGACGAGATCGACAAGCTGACCCAGGGCGCACAGGGCGATCCGGCGGCTGCCATGCTGGAGGTGCTGGACGGCGAGCAGAACTTCGCTTTCCGGGATCATTACATGGAGCTGCCCTTCGATCTGAGTCGCGTCATGTTCATCACCACTGCCAACAATATCGAAACCATTCCTCCCGCCCTCCGCGACCGTTTGGAGATCATTGAGGTATCCAGCTATACGGAGGAAGAGAAGCTGCGCATCGCCAAAAAGCATCTTCTGCCCAAGCAGATCACTGCCCATGGTATGAAGGGCGGCAGCGTGCGCATGACGGAGAAGCTCATCAGCACTGTTATTGAGGATTACACCCGGGAGGCCGGTGTGCGCCAGTTGGAGCGTGTGCTTGCCAAAGTGGTGCGCAAGGCTGCTGTGGAAATGCTGGACAAGGATACCAAACAGGTGACGGTCGGCCTTGAGAAGCTGCGCTCCTATCTGGGTGCTGCCCGCTATACCCGCGAGGCACTGGAAAGTATCGACCGCATCGGTGTTGTCAACGGTCTGGCGTACACCTCTGTGGGCGGTGAGCTGCTGCCGGTGGAGTGCACCATGATGGAAGGCACCGGCGTTCTGCAGCTCACCGGCAGTCTGGGCGATGTGATGCAGGAAAGCGCCAAGGCTGCGCTCAGCTGGGTGCGTGCTCATGCCGCCGCATGGGGCGTGAATGCCGAATTTTTCCGTAAGCATGATATCCATATCCATGTGCCCGAGGGCGCTGTGCCCAAGGATGGCCCCAGCGCCGGTGTTACGCTGACCACCGCACTTGTGAGCGCTCTTTTGGAGATCCCGGTACACCAGAATGTAGCCATGACCGGCGAAGTGACCCTTCGCGGCCGGGTGCTGCCCATCGGCGGTCTTAAGGAAAAGCTGATGGCAGCATATCGTGCCGGTGTAAAGACTGTGCTCATCCCTTCCGAAAACATGAAGGATCTGGAGGATGTAGCGCAGGTGGTGCTGGACAGGCTGACCATCAAGCCCATGGACGATGTGCAGCAGGTGCTGGAGATCGCCCTTACCAAAGCGTTACCCGCGGCGGAGGTGCCCAATGGAGATTAAGCAGGCTTCCTTTGTAACCAGTCTGGCGCGCTACCACGAGCAGCCGCCCATCCAGCTGCCCCAGCTGGCGGTGGTGGGCAAGAGTAATGTGGGCAAAAGCTCTCTCATCAACTCCCTGTGCAATCGGCGCAAGCTGTGCAAAACCAGCGCCACCCCCGGCAAGACCCGCCTGATCAATGTGTTCCTTATCAACGAGGTGTTCCACCTGATCGACCTGCCCGGCTACGGCTTTGCCAAAGTGGATAAGGCCGAGAAGCAGCGCTGGGGCGATATGATGGATACCTACTTCCAGCAGAGCAATTATCTGATGCATGTTCTGCATCTGGTGGATATCCGCCATGAGCCCACGCAGGATGATATCGCCATGAACCAATATTTCCGCCAGATGGATATCCCCTTTACCATCGTAGCCACCAAGGCGGATAAGATCAGCCGCGGGGCGCGTATGAAGCACATTGCACCTATTTGCAGAGCACTGTTGGTGCAGCCTTGGGAGGTCATTCCCTATTCCAGTGAGGACGGCTTTGGACGCGACAAGCTGCTGCAAGTGATCGATAGCGTTCTCTACGAAACGGAACCGGCTGAAACTGTTGCCGAGGAGCAGCTTTGAGGAACCTTTCCGGCAGTTGCGCATAGCATGCAGTATCCTCCCATGGATGATGTGGAAAGGAGCGAAAGCATGCAGCAGCGTTATCTGTATATGAAGCCTGCATTGCAGCCGGGCGAAGCGGTTCTGTTGCCGGCGCTGCCCAGACGGTACTGGACGGAGCCTTTGGTATCAGAACCGACCCCGGCGCCGGTCAATGAAGCCTTTGTGCCTGTTACCGGCGAATGGAATGGGCAGACTACCGCCCTCAGTACGCAAGTGCGCTCCGTCGGCAGTATGGCCGGGCGCGGTGTGCTCAGAGCTGCCGGAGTCAGTGTGAGCCCATACCGGGCTCCGGCTGCGCAGTGCCGCAGCAATGCCGGCAAAAGACGGCTGGGCCGCAGATGAAAAGAAGCACCTGCCACAGAGACCTTCTCTGAGGCAGGTGCTTTGCTCGTTGTTTGCGGCTGTTACCGCACAAAGATCTGTGTCACATACACATACCCCTGCGCATCAGTCACCACACCGATGCCGACCTTCGTCCAGCCGGTAGAGAGGATGTTTCTCCTGTGGCCTTGGCTGCTCATAAAGGCAGCCTGAGACTTTTCCACGGTGGCATGGTGAGCGATGTTCTCACCGGCAGCGCTGAAGGTGTAGCCGAAGGCTTTCAGCATCTGTGAAACTTTTCCGTAGGTAGGGGAAGTGTGGGAGAAATAGCGGTTCGTTTTCATATCCATACTCTTGGCTCTGGCAACAGCACACAGAGCGGGATCCAGAGCCAGCGGAGCCAGCCCGTTGGCAGCCCTGTCCTGATTGAGCAAAAGAAATGCAATTTCCTCTTGCATGCCTACATAACCCGTAGTATAATCATCGTCTGTAGAGGGGGCAGGCGTTGCCACGACTGGTTTTCGGGTCGCTTCCGGTCTTGATGAGGCCGTGGGGGCAGGCGTGGAGATTGGCACTGCGGTAGCAGTGGGGGTGGGCACGGTTGTTCCCTCAGGCATGCAGACTGGCGTTGGGATCGCCGTGGCAGCAGGTGTTGCCGGTGGGCACCATTCGGGTGCAACCGTCGGTGCCGGCGTCTGCTGGGATCCATCAGGGGTTCCGGTTTGCGAAACGGTCGGCACTTGTGTCAGGATCGGGCGCACATCCAGTGTGGGTGTGGGTTCTGTCAGGCCGGAGGGCAACTGCTGGCTTTTGCCGAGCAGATTGCCGGTGGCTTGCGCCGGCGCAGTGCAGCCGGTGCCCAGTGCAATCGCCAGAAGCAGGGATAGTGTCTTCTGTTTCTTTTCCATGGTAACCTCCGTATGTTTGGGATTGTGCGTTTTCGCAACAAAATCGTAATATATCCGAAACAAATATGCAATTCATTTGCCAGCGGTCTGCCAAGGAAATGCGTGCCAATGCTACCAACGGACATTCGGTCCGCAATCTTAGAGGGGGAACTGAAAAAATGAAACTGGTGAAATGTCCCAGGTGTGATCTGAATTACATTCAGGAGACCGAGAAGCTGTGCAAGGTCTGCCAGCGCGAAATGAAGGGCGAACAGGCTTCCGAAGAAATGGAACTCTGCTCCGTCTGTAACGCTGCGCCCGCCCTGCCCGGCCACGACGTGTGCCTGGGGTGTTTAAAGGAAATGAACACCGGCAATAGCACCAGCGATCAGGATGATGCAAATGTGGGTGACAGCGCTCTGCCCGAGCTCAGCTCTGTCAGCACGATGGATGAGATCATTCCTCAGATCCACGAGGATATTCCCGATAACGAGTTTGGCGACATCCAGAATGAGCTCTCTCTGGAGGATGTTATCGAGGAAGAAAACCAGGACGAGGAAGAAGACGAGGATCTGTAACCGATCATTCAACGCAACAGAAGTGAGGGAAGCATGGCTGTATTTGCAATAGGCGATTTGCACCTGCCGGGCAACTGCGAAAAACCCATGGATGTGTTCGGCACCCAGTGGGAGCGCCATTTCGATACCATCTCGCAGCACTGGCAGCAGATGATCGCTCCGGAGGATGTTGTCCTTATCCCCGGCGATATCAGCTGGGCAATGCAGCTTGCGCAGGTAAGCGACGATCTGCGCGCTATCGAAGCGCTGCCGGGGCAGAAGATCTTTCTGCGCGGCAACCACGATTACTGGTGGAATGCCATCGGTAAGGTGCGGGCGCTGCTGGGTCCCGGCAGCTATGCTCTGCAGAACGATGCCGTTATGCTGAGCGGCGAGGTGTTCTGCGGTACCCGCGGCTGGATGTTTCCCACGCAAACGCAGCCTCTCGGCGAGCAGGATGAGAAAGTGTTTCTCCGCGAGTGCATGCGTCTGCGCATGTCGCTGGATCAGGCGGTCAAGCTTTCGGGCGGCAACCGGGTAACGGTGATGATGCATTTTCCACCCTTGTTTGCAGATAGCGTCTCCACTGCCTTTACCGATATTCTGGAGGAGTATCCGGTAAAGCATGTGGTGTACGGTCATCTTCACGGCCACGGCATCAAAGTGGCTTACGAGGGTGTGCGCGAGGGTGTGCAGTATCACTTGGTATCCTGTGATGCTTTGGGCTTTTGTCCTGCCCGGATCACCGACGATTTCCTCACTACAATTTAGTTACAAAAATATTACGTAATCGTAACAATCAAAGCGAGAACGCACGTTCGGAACAGTTGTGGAAAGCCTTTTGAGGCAAAACTTCCATAAAAAGCCTTTTTCCAGAGGCTGGATGTTCCAAGAACGGACGTTCTTGTTTTTGTGCTCGGATGAGTGGCTGAAACCGGCTTCGGAAGCCGGTTTCAGCTTTTTTTATATCTTGTAAAGAAGCGCCTGCCGTGATAAATTGGGTGTGGATTCGTGGGGACTTTGAATATTTTACGACCACTTTAGGGGTCATTCAGTGGAGGGAGGGGATCATCATGGACGAAAACCAGCAGATTCCCTCTGTTATACCGCCTAAGCTCAGCGGTCCCTATGGAAAAGTTTTCTTCGGCCACCATAAGCATTCACTGGACGGGAAGGGTCGAATCATTGTTCCTAACGCTTTTCGCGAATTGCTGGGGCAGAAGTTCACCATCAGCCTTACGCCCGCTGCAGATGGTATGGCTCTTTACCCCGAAGAGGTTTTTGATGCCAGACTGGAGGAGATCTTTGAGATCTACAGCAGGGATCCCTACAACGAATCCGTTCTGGCGTATATGGACTATATGGGCAAAATGACCACCAGAGGTGTGGAGGTGGATGTACAGGGGCGTATCCTTGTATCGCCCATCATCCGCGAGCGGATCTTCAAGAACGAAAAAGAATTGGAGATCACCGGCGCTTTTAATCACGTCAGGATCGTCGCCGCTCAGAATGGCGCTGAGAACGACACCGCTTTCGAAGAAAACCGTAAGACCCATGTTTCCAATATGAGTGCAGCAAGGGCTGAGTATATGGCGGCCCAGAAAGGAGAATGACGATGGGTGACAAGAATTGGTATGTTTACGGCCGAACCGAACACTACAGCCCCGATTATGGGGTAGTACCCAAGCCCAGGCGTAATGTGACGATTCGCGGCAAGGTATCTCTGCCCGATGATGAGTGGACTTCCCCTCCTGACCGTACCATGCCCAGCCTCCGATGCGATGCGGAACGTTCTCGTGCACATGCAGCTTCTGTCAGCATGCAGAACAGCCTTCGCAGTGAAGCAGCGGCCAAGGGCGTGCGGCCCGGGCGGCTCAACGGCAGGCAGGCGTTTCTCCTTTTTGCCATGGTGTTTATGGTGCTGGGGATGATCACCGTCGCCAATCTCTCTGCCCGAATGAGCGCAAATGAGCGTCTGGTCATCGCCAAGCGCGGCGAAAGCCAGCTCATTGCCGATAATCAGGCTATCCATGACCGGATCGAACTTGCCAAGACCGAGACGGAGATCGGCTATAAGGCCGCTAACGAGCTGGGCATGGTCCATGCTGATGCCGCCCGGACGATTTCCCTTGTGGCGTTGGAAGCCTATCCTGCGGAAACGGCTCAGACCGGCTACACTGCAGAGGTGGTCGTAACCGGCTGGGGTCAGGAGCAGCTCCCTCCCGTGCAGACAACGGCAAGCGAGGAAACTGTGTACGCAGAGACGGCAAACGCAGAGTAAAACGGGTCGACAGGCCGCTGCTTTGGTCGAAGCGGGTATATTCCGGCATTGCTCCGCATACATCCCATTATCAAACATAATGGGGGAAGTGTATGCAGACAGAGCTTCATGTGCGCAAACGGATATTGGGGCTGCTGCTCCTTTTTGTGCTTTTGTTTTTCCTTCTTTTTTTGCGCATTGTATTCTTGACAACTGTACAATCAGCCGCGCTCACTCAGCGCGGCATTCGTCAGTGGACGCGGGAGGGGACGGTGTATGCCCGCCGCGGCAGCATTCTTGATGCCAACGGGAAAACGTTGGTCATGAGCGCTACTGCATATATCGTCAGCGCAGATCCGCGAAAGATCGGTGATGCGGATGCATTCGCCGGATTGGTGGCTCCGGTGCTCTCTATCAGCGAGGACAGCATCCTCCATAAGATCTCCGACCGTACCAAGGCTTCCGTAACGCTGAAACGTCAGGTGTCTGCCGAAACGGCAGACCGGCTGCGCAAGCTGCAGCTGAGCAATGACCCGGATACTGCTCAGCTGGCGGAGGCCATCCTTTTTGATGAGGATGTACGGCGCGTTTATATCCATGGCGCTTTTCTGGTGCAGACGCTTGGTTTGACCAATGTGGATAATGTGGGACAATCGGGGCTTGAGCAGCAGTATGACGGGCTGCTCCGCGGTGTGCCGGGGCGTATTCTGAGAGCGGTGGATGGGCACAACAACACCATCTACGACAGCGGTAATCTCTACATAGAGCCTCAGGATGGCAACGATCTGAAACTGACCATCGATGAAACGATCCAGCAGATCTGCGAAAAAGCCATGCGGGAGTGCTATCAGGTAAACAGGGCGCAGGCTGTGCATGTGATCGCTATGGATCCCTACACCGGAGCGATTCTTGCCATGTGCTCGAAACCGGATTACGATCCCAACGATCCCCCGCGCAACGAAAGCGATGCGCTGCAAAACCTGATGCGCATCCGTCTGATCTCCGATGCCTACGAGCCGGGATCCACCTTCAAGATCCTTACGGCAGCCGCGGCCATCGACAGCGGCATCACCGATCCGGCCGAAGGGTTTTACTGCTCCGGCAAGATCAAAGTGGATGGCGATACCATCCGCTGCTGGGGCAACCCGCACGAAGCGGAAACCATGGCTCAGGCTCTGCAGAACAGCTGCAATCCTGTTTTTGTGGAGCTGGCGCTGCGTATGGGCGCGGAGAACTTCTACACCTACCTGAAAGCCTTTGGGCTTGGTACGAAAACCAATGTTGACTTACAGGGGGAGGGGAGTGGTATACTAATACCGCTCCGAAGCGTCAAAAATGTGGATCTGGCCCGCATCGGCTTTGGGCAGAGCATTGCAGTAACACCGCTGCAGCTGCTTACGGCAGCCTGCTCGGTCATCAATGGTGGGCGGCTGATGCAGCCTTACTTGCTCAAAGAGGTGCTCACTCACGATGGCGAAGTGCTGCAGCGTACGCAGCCCAAGGTGATTTCCCGTCCCATTTCGGAGCAGACCTCTATGGTCATGCGTGATCTGCTGGAGCAGGTGGTCAGCATCGGCGGGGCCAAAAACGCTGCGATCGAGGGGTACCGCATCGGTGGTAAGACCGGTACGGCGCAGGTGTACAAGGAGGGGCGCATCGTCAAGGATGTGCATATCGGTTCTTTTCTTGGCTTTGCCCCCGCAGACGATCCAAAGATCGCTCTTTTGGTGATCGTGGATGAAGCCGATACGCCTGTGGACTACGGCGGCACTACCGCAGCGCCTTTCGCTCGACAAATCCTTTTGGATGTGTTACCTTATTTGGGGAATTCTGCCTACGGCATGCAAGAGCAGATCTCTGTGCCGGATGCGATGGGCCAGCAGCTTTGGCAGGCACGCAAACAAATGGAGGAGCTGGGCTTTACGGTGCTCACCGATGGGGGCAGCGGCAGCGATGCCGTCAGCGCCCAGATGCCAAGCCCGGGTGCCAACTTGCCAAAAGGCGGTCAGGTGATGCTCTATACAGAGCAGAGCGAAGCCGCAGAGGCCGAAACGCTGGTCTGCGTGCCGGAGCTCAAGGGGCTTTCTATTGCGGAGGCCGCAACTCTGCTGCGCAGGCGGGGGCTGGAAATGACCATAGACGGCAGCGGTTTTGCCACCGTGCAGACCCCTGCTGCCGGAGAGTTCGTACCGCCCGGTACGACTGTAGAAGTAACTTTTGTCTTTCCAAATCCATAAGGATGGAGGAATACCAATGCTGATTAGTGATCTGTTGGTGGAACTGCCCGGTGTTCAGGAAACGGCAGGCAACATGGAAATCGATATCAGAAACCTCATCACCGATAGCCGGGAGAAAACAGAAGCAGGATTGTTTTTCTGCATCCCCGGCGCACGGGTGGATGCGCACAACTTTGCTCCGCAGGCTGTGGGCAACGGCTGTGTTGCACTGGTGGTTGAGCGCATGCTGGATCTGCCCGTGCCCCAGGTCAGGGTGGACAACGTGCGTTCTGCAATGGCGTATATGGCATCGGCATTCTTTGGGCATCCCGAACGCAGCCTGCGCATGATCGGCGTTTGCGGCACCAAGGGAAAAACCACTACCAGCTTCCTGCTCAAGAGCGTTATGGAAGCGGCAGGGTATAAGACCGGCTTGATCGGCACCACCGGCAACATGATCGGTGATAAGCGCATCAAGAGCAATCTCACCACCCCCGACCCCATCGACCTGCACCGCTGTCTGCGCCAGATGGTGGATGAGGGCGTGGAGGTCGTAGTGATGGAGGTGAGCGCCCACGCCGTGGACATGCACCGGCTGGACGGCATCATATACGAGGCGGCCTGCTACACCAATCTTTCGCAGGATCATCTGGATTATTTCGGCACCATGGAGAACTATTTCGAGACCAAGAAACGCTTCTTCATGGAGGGCGCCGTGCTCAACGCTTCCCTTAATGCAGACGAAGAGACCAGCGCCGCCATCATCAAGGATCTCCGGATCCCCTTCCTCAGTTACGGTATCAGCGCCGAAGCAGATGTGTTTGCCCGGGATATCGAAATCTCTGAGGACGGTGTTTCCTTCACCATTACCCTCAACAGTGTTGAGGATATGCAGGTGAATATGCACCTTACAGGCATGTTCAATGTATACAATGCATTGGCTGCTGCATCCCTTGCCATGATCATGGGCGTAAAGAACAGCGATATCGTCGCCGGACTGGAGAGCGTAAAGAACGTACCTGGCCGTGTGGAGATGCTGGATACCAAGACCCCCTACAAGGTCATTCTGGATTACTCCCACTCGCCCGATGCGCTGGAGAACATCCTCAGCACCGTGCGAACCTTTACCCGCAACCGCCTCATTGTGCTTTTCGGCTGCGGCGGCGATCGGGATCAGGGCAAGCGTCCCATTATGGGCGAGATCGCAGGCAGGCTGGCGGATTATTCCATCCTTACCAGCGACAACCCCCGCACTGAGGATCCCATCGCTATTCTGGATGCCATTGAGATCGGTGCCAAGGCTGCGGGCGGCAGCTATACCGTTATCGAAAACCGCCGCGAAGCCATCCGCTACGCCCTCAATATGGGACGCGACGGCGATGTGATCATCCTTGCCGGCAAGGGTCACGAAACGTATCAGGATATTATGGGCGTTAAGAATCCCTTCGATGAGAAGGTTGTCGTCAACGAGCTGCTTGCCGAGATGCAGGCATAAACACGAAGGAGTGAGCCAATATGCATAGGTTGATCCTTGCACTGGTCCTTTCGCTGGTCGCCATGCTGCTGATCGGCCCCCGGGTTCTGCCCGTGCTGCGCCGTATGAGGTTCGGCCAGACCATCTATGAGCTGGGGCCCAAGAGCCACCAGACCAAACAGGGCACCCCCACCATGGGCGGTCTCATGTTTTCCGGTGTTACCTGCCTTGTGGCGCTTCTGCTCGCACTGCTTGGCGGCACCCTTGGCAATGGCTGGAAGGATTTTACCCTTGCCTTGATCTTTGTCTCTCTCGCCAGCATGCTCATCGGCTTTGTGGATGACTACATCAAGGTAGTCAAGAAGCGCAATCTGGGTCTGGTCTGGTGGCAGAAAGTGGTGGGACAGGTAGCGGTTGCTGTGGCATTCTCCACTTACTGTTATCTGAATCCCTATGTGGGCAGCAAAGTGTTGGTTCCCTTCTTCAACGTGGAATGGGATCTTGGCTGGACATATATCCCCCTTATGAGCATGGTGATGATCTTCATGATCAACTCCGCTAACCTGCAGGATGGTCTGGACGGCCTGCTCAGCAGCGTTTCTGTTATCGGCAGCGCTACATGGGGTCTCATTTCGCTGATGGTGGTGCTCATCATGGGCACTGCCGGCAACCGGCTTGCCACCGATAACTACGGTAATCTTGCGATCTTCGCCATGGCGCTCAGCGGTGCGCTGATGGGCTTCCTGCGCTTCAACTACTACCCGGCAGCCGTCTTTATGGGCGATACAGGCAGTATGTTTATCGGCGGTGCCATGGTCGGCATGGCCATGCTGCTGAAGATGCCGCTGTTCATGCTGCTTATCTGCTTTACCATGCTGGCATCTTCTTTCAGTGTGATCATTCAGCGCATCTATTTCAAGGCGACCCATGGCAAGCGCATTTTCAAGATGTCTCCGATCCACCACCATTTTGAGCTCAGCGGTATGACGGAGACCCAGATCGTGACCATGTATGCCATTGTGGAGGGACTGCTCTGTCTGGTGGCGCTCCTGTCCATCATCCGTATCTGATAAGTGGGTCGCAATACCATATTTGTGGAGGTGATGTGCCATGAACGTGGAGAATAAGCGCGTTTTGGTTCTGGGAATGGCAAGAAGTGGGGTGGCAGCCGCAGAGCTGCTTCTGCACCACGGTGCTGTGCCGATCCTTGCAGACAGCAAGCCGGAGGAAGCCTTTGGCGATAGCCTTGACAGCCTGCGGGGTACTTCCTGCCAGTTCCGTCTGGGGGAAGATCCTATCACACTGCTGGATGAGGCAGATCTCCTGCTCATCAGTCCCGGCGTGCCGATCGATGCCCCGGTGGTGCTGGCAGCCAAAGAAAAAGGTGTATCTGTGACCGGCGAGCTGGAAGCGGCTTTCACCATGCTCAAGGGCGAAGTGCTGGCCATCTCCGGCACCAATGGCAAGACCACCACCACTACCCTTGTGGGCAAGATCTTTGAAAACGCAGGCCGCGTTACGCATGTTGCCGGCAATATCGGCTACCCGCTTTCTGCGGTGGCAAAGGTGAGCCGCAAGGAGGATATTTCCGTTGTGGAGGTCTCCAGCTTCCAGCTGGAGAGCGTAAAGACCTTCCGTCCTCATGTGGCTGCACTGCCCAACATCACCGAGGATCATCTCAACCGCCACGGCAC
>JAZQHO010000066.1:0-20310 GCA_045540635.1 Candidatus Limiplasma sp. | reverse complement strand
CTTGGGGTAGCCGCCCCACCACTGCCCGGCGTTGCCGTTATCCGCCATAAAGCGGCGTGCATTGGCAAACAGCGGAAGCAACTGCTCCATATCTGCCAATGTAGCGTTTCGAATGTTCATGAGGGTTCCTCACAATTCATGGTAATAGGGACAGATGTCCTCATAATGTCCATCGGGCATCTGAAAGCCACCGGGTATGGTGCCCAGCTGCGTAAAGCCTAACTGTTCGTAGAGACGGCGGGCAGTGGTGTTGGTGGCTACCACGGCATTGAACTGCAGTACCCGGTAGCCGATCTCAGCAGCACGGCGCAGGCAATCAGTCACCAGAGCCTTGCCGATGCCGTACCCGCGCATGGAGCGCTCCACAGCATAGCTGGCATTGCAGATGTGCCCGCAGCGTCCCACATTGTTGGGGTGCAGGATGTACAGCCCGCAGACACGCCCCTCCAACTCTGCCACGGCAGTGATGTCCTGCCCGGCAAAAAAAGCTTCGGCAGCAGGCAGATCCAGTATCTCCTGTTGGGGAAAGGCAATGCCATCCTCCACCACCTGATTCCATATGGCGGTGGCGGCGGGCAGATCCGCCGGCTTCAGCAGCCGAATGGCAATGGCGGGCTTTGTGGCTTCGCTCATGCTTGCTGTACCTCACTTTCCATGGGAATGCGGTACAGGCGGCAGGTGTTTTCAAAGGCGGCCCGTGCCAGCGCCTCCGGCTCCATGCCCTTCAGGTCTGCCACCATCTGCGCCACATGGCGCACGTAAGCAGGTTCGTTGCGCTGCCCTCTGAGGGGGACGGGCGCAAGGTAAGGGCTGTCGGTCTCCACTAGCAGGCGGTCGATGGGGCAGTATTTTGCTACCTCTTGTAGCTTGGCTGCATTTTTAAAGGTGACAGGGCCTGCAAAGGAAAGGTAGAAGCCCATATCCAGATACTGCCGCGCACACTCCACACTGCCGCTGAAGCAGTGCAGCACGCCCTCCGGCAGACGGTTCTTCCGCTTGCTGAAAAGATCCAGCGTATCGCCATGGGCATCACGGATATGGAACGCCACGGGAACCGCCTGCTCCAGCGCAAAATCCAGCTGGCGCTCCAGTACGGTGCGCTGCACATCCCGTGGCGAGTGGTCGTAGTAGTAATCCAGACCGATCTCGCCCACACCCACGATTTTGGGCTCCTTCAGCCACAGGGCCATCTGTGCCAGATCCTCCTCCCGGAAATGGGAAGCCTCATGGGGATGAAAGCCCACCATGCCGTAGATTTGGGGATGGCTCCCAGCAAGTGCAACGATTTTTTCGCCGGTGGGCATGTCGCTGGAGGCAAGGATGCAGCGGGAGACCCCCGCTGCATGCATGCGTACCAGCACATCCTCCACTTCGCCGGCGAAGCGTTCGTCCTCCAGATGGCAGTGGGAATCAAACAGCTCCATCATCCGACGATGGCACCGTCCTCAACGCCGTCGCCCACGGAGACGAGACGCAGATTGTCGTTGCTGTCCACAGCAGAGAGGATCATGCCGTGGCTCTCGATGCCCATCATCAAACGGGGCTTCAGGTTGGTGATGGCTACGATCTGCTTGCCCACAAGCTCCTCCGGGTTGGGGTAGTACTGAGCGATGCCGGAGAGGATGGTGCGCTCGCCGTCTTTGCCGAAGGAAAGGCGGAACTGCAGCAGCTTCTTGCTCTTGGGCACATTGGTGCATTCCAGCACGCGGCCAACCTGGATCTTGGACTGGAAGAAGGTATCAATGTTGATCTCTTCGGGGTACTGGGGCTCCTCGTGCTTCTTTTCGGCCTTCTTCTCCGCCTTCTTTTCGGGCTTGACTTCGGCCTTGGGTGCATCCTCTGCAGGGCTGAGGATCTCCAGCTCCTTCTTTACATCGATACGGGGGAACAGTGCCTCGCCCTTGGCCACTTTGATGCCTGCGGGCAGCTGACCAAAGGTCTTGAGGCTCTCCCAGGTCTTGAGGGAATCATCGGTAAGGCCAAGCTGCTCGTAGATGCGGGCGGGGGTGGTGGGCATGAAGGGGGAGATGAGCACAGCCACATAGCGGACGCACTCGGCAAGGGTCAGCAGCACATTGGCAAGGCGATCCTTCTTCTCGGGATCTTTGCCCAGAATCCAGGGCTGGGTCTGGTCGATGTACTTGTTGCACTCGCCGATCACCTTCCAGATCTCGGCCAGTGCCTGGCTGTACTGCAGCTTGTCCATCTGAGCCTCCACCAGCGCGGGCAGCGCCCGGCAGTGCTCGTGGAGGGGATTGTCCAACTCAGCATCCACAGCGTCGGTCCATGCAGGCACGATGCCGTCGAAGTACTTCTCCAGCATGGCCACCGTGCGGCTGACCAGATTGCCCAGATCGTTGGCCAGATCAGCATTCAGGCGGGTAAGGAAGGCTTCGTTGGTGTAGTTGCCGTCGGCACCGAAGGGCATCTCGCGCATCAGGTAGTAGCGCAGTGCATCGCAGCCGTAGCGGGCGACCACGGGCTGGGCATACTGCACATTGCCCTTGGACTTGGCCATCTTGTCGCCGCCAAAGAGCAGCCAGCCGTGGCCGAATACCTGCTTGGGCAGGGGCAGCCCCAGCGCATGCAGCATGATGGGCCAGTAAATGGTATGGAAGCGGACGATTTCCTTGCCCACCAGATGCACATTGGCAGGCCAGTACTTCTGCATCAGCTCATCATGGTCGGTGCCGTAGCCCAGAGCGGTGATGTAGTTGCTCAGCGCATCGATCCAGACATACACCACGTGCTTGTCGTCAAAATCCACGGGCACGCCCCACTTGAAGCTGGTGCGGCTCACGCAGAGATCCTGCAGGCCGGGGCGCAGAAAGTTGTTGAGCATCTCGTTGGCACGGGCAGCGGGCTGGATAAAGTCCGGGTGGGTCTCGATGTAATCAATCAGCCAGTCCTGATACTTGCTCATACGGAAGAAATAGCTCTCCTCCTTGGTGGGCTTGCAGGGACGGCCGCAATCGGGGCAGACCTTCTCGCCGTTCTTCTCCACCAGCTGGGAGGGGGTCCAGAAGCTTTCGCAGGGCGTGCAGTACATGCCCTCGTATTCGCTCTTGTAGATGTCGCCCTGCTCGTAGAACTGGCGGAAGATCTTCTGTACGATCTTCTCGTGGCGCTCGTCGGTGGTGCGGATGAAGTCATCATACTGGATGTTCATCAGCTCCCAAAGCTTCTTGGTCTCGGCAACGATCTTGTCCACGAACTCCTTGGGCGTAACGCCTGCTTCGGCGGCCTTCTCTTCGATCTTCTGGCCGTGCTCGTCCGTACCGGTCAGGAAGTAGGCATCGTGGCCGGTCATGCGCTTGAAGCGGGTCATGGTATCGGCAGCAACGGTGGTATAGGTGTGGCCGATGTGCATATTGCCGCTGGGGTAGTAGATGGGTGTTGTGATGTAGAACTTTTCTGCCATTGGGGTTCCCTCCTTGTAGGTGTCCATGGTGTGTATATCCTTACGAATAAGAAACCCGCCTCTTGCCTTCCTCCACAGGAAAACAAGGGGCGGAGAATTCTTCCGCGGTACCACCCTGGTTTGTAACTCATAAAGGCGGATATCGGCGCCGACCCGTTTTGCCCTACCTATCGGGCAAAAGCGCTCCCGAGCCATGTTCACCGCTCCCGCCGGGCTGCTTTTCACCTTCTGCAGCTCTCTTATGCCGGTAGTGTAACGGTTACTCTTTCGTTCATCGCGCAACTGTTTACCCGGTTATTATACCCGAATTTAAGCAATTGTCAACGAAAGAAAAGTCCGCTCACCCAAAGACCTGCCGCCATTCCCGCCAGCGCACAGGGGATGGCATAGCCGGTCCTCCTTTCGCCGGTGTTGCTCATGTATATACATACTGTATAGAAGATCGTCTCACTGGAGCCCATCACCACACTGGCGATGAGGCCGATGCGACTATCCGGCCCATAGCTTTCCAGCAAGTTTTTCAACACCGCCAACGCAGCCGAGCCGCTGAGTGGGCGCACAGCCACCAGCGGTGCCAACTCACCCGGCAGCCCCAGCAGGTGCAGAATGGGCTCTGCGAGCCTGCATAATTGAGCGGTGAGCCCCATGGCATCCATCAGTTGCACAGCGGCCAGCATGGCAGCCAGATTGGGCAGCACTGTGAGCGTTACCCGCAAGCCATCCTTGGCCCCTTCCACAAACAGGTCGTACACGGGGAGCTTGCGCAGCATACCGGCGCACAATACAAGCAGCAGCAACAGGGGCCATATCAGCTCATGCACTATGATGCGCCTCCAATATTTTGCGGCATAGCATGCCAAGCCCTGCTCCGGTAAGCGTGGAAGCGGTGGTGGCTGCCAGCGTGGGCAGCAGAATGGCATTTGGCATGGCAGAGGCAGCGGCGATCCGCAGCGTGAGCACGGTGGTGGGCAAAAGCTGGATGCTGGTGGCATTCAGGATCAGCAGCATATACAGAGCGTGTGTATTGCCCTGTTGGTAAAGCCTGCCTGCGGCTTCTATGCCGTAGGGAGTGGCGGCATTGCCAAGCCCCAGCAGGTTGGCAGTCAGATTCATGGAAACAGCTTTTGCAGTCTCCGGGTCTCTGATGGGGCCCATCACCCTTCTGAGGATGGGGGAAAGACTTCTTTCGACAAAATCACGAATTTTTAGATTGTTCACAATGTTCATTATTCCGCAAAAGAACAGGTAGCCGGCAGCCAGCTGCAGCGAGAGTGAAACAGCTCTGCCCGTTCCCTCCAAAAGCGCTGGAAGTGTATTGCTTGCTTGGTTTGTAAGCACTCCCCACAGCAGTGAAACAGCTACGAGGATAAACCATAATATTTGTAAAAACATCCGTTTTCCTCCTCTGGTTCGACGGTTTATACACCAAATGATATGTAAATAGGGCGCGTTAGTTGCCTTATTGTGCATTGACAGTTGCGAAAAATTCTTTTATATTTGTTTATGTCTGATTTCTTGATATGCCATAGAACAGGAGGCAGCATTGATGAAATCCACTGGTGTTGTACGGAAACTGGACAATCTTGGCCGTGTGGTGATTCCCATCGAGCTTCGCAAAACGATGGGCATTGCAATTAAGGATACGCTCGAGATCTTCACCGAAGGCGACGAGATCATCCTCAAGAAATACCAGCCAGGCTGTATTTTTTGTAATGACGCACGGAATGTTACCATTTTCAAGGGTAAGCGGATTTGTGAGAAGTGTCTGGCCGAAATGAAGGCTCAGGACTGATTGCACACCGGCAAGAACAGGCTTGTTTAACGCATGCCTGTTTTTGTTTTGCCCAAAATGATGGTTGATAAAAGAAAAGCACCGCAGCCGTGTGCGGTGCTTTTGTGTGTTTGAAAAAAACTCAGAGCATATCTACAATGGCCTGCTTGCCGGTATAGCCGATGCTCTTGCCGGCCACCTCGCCGCCTTTGAATACCATCAGCATGGGGATGCTCATTACGCCGTAGCGGCTTGCGATCTCGGGAGCGTTGTCCACATTGAGCTTAACCACCTTTACATCGGGGTGCTCGGCAGCGATCTCATCGATCACGGGGCTGAGCATCTTGCAGGGCATGCACCAGTCAGCGTAAAAATCCACCAGTACGGTCTGGGCAGCGCCCAGCACCTCGGTGTCGAAATTGGTTGCGGAAGCGTGAAGGATCGCCATATCAATTCCTCCTGTCGTAATCACTTAACGGTATGCGGTTTCTCCTTGCCCGCAGTACTCTTTTTGCGGCGTGCAGCGGGCGCTTCGGTTTCGTCGGGGACAGGCGTTGTAGGGTTCAGGGGGCCTACACGGTAGCTGAACATAACGTTGCTGTTGGGGTAGCGTTGGTAGAAATAGCGCTTGATGCGTTCGATGACCATATGGCTGGTCTCGTCGGTCACGGTGGGCAGCAGCAGCGCAAACTGGGAGGGACTGAAATGGGTGAAGGTATCGCCTTTGCGCAGACGCTCCTTGAGAATGGTGGCAAGCCCCTTCATAATATCGTCCAGTCTGAGGGGGTCAATGGCCTCACCGTCCATGCTGCTGACCATGATCATCGCCAGATACATATTGGTGCCGAACCGCTCAAGGTTGCGCATCTGCAGGTTGTAGATCTCGCGGAAAACGGCGTACTCGCACTCAAAAGCGCCATGCACGTCGCCGTATTCCCTGAGCTCCTCCCGCATGGAATCCAGATTCATCTCCAGACTGCTGCCGGCCTGAATGATCTGCTTGTAGAACTGCTGTATGCCCTCCGGCGGCTTGACGCCCAGATAGCGGAAGTGCAGGTTGGTAACGTGCTTGTACTGCATGAGTGCTTCGTTGTTGCGGTTGGTTTTTACCAGCGCATTCATCAGCTCCAGATGCAGCCGTTCGTCGAAGGCATCGTTTTCCAGCGCAAAGCGGCAGGTTTGGATGATATCGTTGTATTCCTCGTTTTTCTTGAGGAAGTCCAGATATTCGTACACCAGCTTCATGTATTTGCCGTGCAGCCCCACGCTGGCGCTGACCACCCACTCGTCCTGCTCGACGGTGGAAAGCAGATCGCCGGAGTAGAGAGTGAGCGCACGCTGGTAGAGAGCACGGTTTTCGTCGGTCAATGCAGTGGCGCCGTGCAGCGTGTGGCAGATATCCTCAAATTCGAAAATATCCACCGACATGCCCGGCAGCTGTACGAAACGGTACCCGCCGCGGCTGGCCTCAATGCAGCCGCCGAGCCCGGGGCAGCACTGGTTGAGCAGCGCACGGAAGCGGCTTACCAGCGTTTTGAGGGCATTCTCCGGGTTGCTGCTTTCCTCGTTGGGCCAGAGCAGCTCAATAAGGCGATAGTTAGGCACCGCCGTATCGTGCTTGAGAATGATGTACTGCAAAAGCGACATACCCTTCTTGGACTTGAGGATCCCCGCATTTTTGCAGTCGTTGTCTATATAGAGGTTAAAGCCTCCAAACATGCAAATGCGAACGTTGGTGTCCATAATGGCAGCATCCTCCTGCAGAAACGATCATTGGTTAATGGTCTTACATTATAACAAGATTCCAGCTTTTATTCAAGGGCAACATTTGCATAAGCCAATGCAGGATAAGCATCTCAGAGAACGCTCTGCGGGCTGTTGGCAGCTTCGTTCGGCTCCTTCTCGGGAGTCTCCGGCTGATCGTATCCGGGCGTAAAAAGCTCGAATATTGGCATTTGGTAGATACCTTCACAGGTGTCCAGCGTGCTTTGGCTGCGAATTGTCCATGCGGCCAGCAGGGGCTTGAAGATGTTCTTCATCAGCCACATGGCGGGCGTGTTGTCCTCCGGCACGGAGTAGGCCACGAAATGGGGCCGGGAGATGCAGTTGACCAGCAGATGCTTCATGGCCAGATGCACGATGAGGGAGCTTTCGCCCTTTTTCCATTCGCCGCCGGCTGCCAGCTGGCCGCGCACCACATCCGGCGCATGCCTGCGGAAGTACTGCATCGCCAGCGGGTGAAAGGACTCCACGCAGTATGCGCCCCTGTAATCTTTCAGAATGTCCAGCGCGGCAGCGGCGTTTTCGGTAACGCTGCCGTGGTACTTGACCTCCACAATGATGGGTGTACGACCGTTTACCAGATTCAGCACCTGTGTAAACAGGGGGATCGTGGAACCATCGGGCAGGGGATAGCGCTTCAGTTCTTCGTAGGTAAGGGTGTGCAGAGGCAGATCCACACCGCAGACACGCATGAGGGTCTTATCGTGAAAGACCACCAGATATCCGTCGGCAGTCAGCTGCACATCCAGCTCCATGCCATAGCCGTTTTCAACGGCGAGGGCGAATGCCTGCAGGCTGTTTTCGGGTACCTGACGGTTGCCGTCGTGCAGCCCCCGGTGCGCATAGAGCCACCCCTCCAGATGGGAGGTATCCGGGTGCTGGTCGGAGGGGGCGATCAGCAGCAGGTAAAGCGCTGTGGCAAGCAGCACGATCGCAAAGATCCACAACAGAAACATGCTCTATTCACTCCTGTCAGTCGGGGTCGGCGAAGGCCTCCAGCTTGTCTTTGGGGGCAGCCGGGGCGCTGTCGCCGTGGCGGGTAAGGCTGATGGTGACGAAGGAGATCGCCACCATGATGGCGGCATAGGGCATCAGCGTGTTGTAGCCCACATGCTCAAGCAGGAAGCCGCTCAGAATGGGCGTGATGATCTGGGCAGACATGGAGAAGGTGTAGTAGTAGCCGGTGTACTTGCCCACATCGGCATTCTTGCTGATCTCCACCACCATGGGGTAGGAGTTGACGTTGATCATGGCCCAGGAGATGCCCACCAGTGCAAAGACCACGTACACCCACATGGTGAAGGTGGTAAAGAATCCGGCAGCCGCAAAGGCCAGCGCCAGCATTGCCACACCGATCTGGATGGTGCGCTTGCGCCCCACACGGGAGGAAAGCTGTCCAACCGGAATGTAGCTGAGTACGGCAGCCACGGTGCCCACCATCAGGCACTTGGAGGCATCTGCCAGATCGTAGCCCCAGCAGACGGATACATACTTGGTAAACGAGGTAGTAACGGCATTGTAGCCCATAAACCAGAAAAAGACGGAGAGCAGGATCAGGATCAGACTGGTGCGCACCTCCCGGGGCAGTTTGCCGGTGGAGGCAACCTCCTGCATGGCGGGCTGTTGTGCATCCAGCTCCTTGTTGATGGCGGCTGCTTCGGCAGCCATCTTGTTTTCCTTCACGAAGAACAACAGGATCACCAGTGCGGCCAGCATCAGCACGGAAACAGCGATGAACAGCGGCTGGTAGTCGGGACGCCCGTCGGCCTGCCTGCCGATGAGCAGGCTGTTCACCAGCAACGTGAACCCACCACCCAGTGCGCCCACCAGCTTGATGATGGCATTGCCTTTGGAACGCAGGGGCTTGGGGGTCCCATCGGGCATCAGGGCAACGGCGGGGGAACGGTAGGTGCCCATGCTGATGAGTAGCAGCCCCAGCAGGATCACGAAGGGGAGCAGCAGGATCCTGTGCTCAAAAACGGGCAGCAGGTTCATCAGCACCACGGCGCAGACCGTGCCGAAAAGAATAAAGGGACGGCGCTTGCCCAGCGGTGTGGAAACATTGTCTGACAGCTTGCCAAACAGCGGCAGCATGAATACAGCCAGCACATTGTCCAGTGACATGATGAAACCGGAGAGCGTATCGCCCATGTGGAAGGTTTCTTTCAGAATCAGTGGAATCACGCCGTCGTACAGCTGCCAGAAAGCGCTGATGGACAGGAACGCCATGCCCACAAGGAGGGTTTTCTTGTAGTTGAGTTTCATAATAAGGTTTCCTCCTGCAGTTAGAGTGATATAGAACGGAATTGTATATTCTCTGTACTTATGATAGCCCTTTACGGCAGGGTTGTCAATGACGGCACGATAAGCTGGAGAAAAAGAAGGCTTGTGCAAAAGTTGCGCAAACGACTGTGACAAGGTATAATAATAATGCAGTATTCTGCACCTATTCCAAGGCGGGAGGCATACAGACGATGCAGCAGAAAACAGTTTGGATCACCGGCGCTTCCAGCGGGCTTGGGCTGGCCACAGCCAAGGCGTTCGTTCGGGCGGGCTGGCGAGTGGTTGGCGGCGCACGCTCCTTTGCCGAAGAGGGAGACTGCGCAGAGGGCATGGAACGCATCCGGCTCGATGTGACGGACGAGGCAAGCTGCGGCGCTTTTGCCCAAAAGGCCTTAGCGCTCACCGGGCGGGTGGATGCACTTGTCTGTGCCGCTGCTGTGTTGGTGTTGGGTGCCTGCGAGAATACCTCTGCAGCCGAATACAGCAGAGTGTTGGACACCAACTTTACCGGTGCTGTGCGCATGGTGAAGCTGGCCCTTCCTCATATGCGCAAACAGGGGAGCGGGCGCATCGTGCTGTTCTCCTCTATCAATGGTCTGCTGGGCATCCCCTTCCAGAGCGCCTATACCGCCAGTAAACATGCCATGGAAGGCTATGCTGAGTGCCTTGCCATGGAAACCCGTCGTTTTGGCATCCGGGTTTGTCTGGTGGAACCGGGGGATCACCGCGGCGGCAGCGACCACACAAGGCTGCACGCTGCGGGCGAGAGTGAAACCTCTGTTTACAGCGCTGCATACCAAAGCGCATGCGCTGCCATTCACAGGGACGAGAGCGGTGGCCTGCTGCCGGATGCCCTTGGCGCAAAGGTGGTCAGGAACGTGCAGCGGCGCTTCATGCGCTTCCGCCTGCGGGTGGCCAAGTTCGATCAGCATCTGGCAGTGTGGTTGCACCGTTGGCTGCCCAACTGGGCAAACAGCTTCATTTTGCGTATTTATTACGGTGCAGACAAGCCTAACCATTGAAATTTTGCTTGTTACAATGTATAATAGATACGGTATCATCTTTCACATATCGGAGGAAATAGAGTGTACAGGTTATTGATCGTAACGGAGCAGCAGAGTGTTCGGGATATGTTCGAGGGAATGACCGGCTGGGAGGTCATGGGCTTCAAGCAGCCCAGGCTCCGCGCAACTACCGAAGAGGCGATCCTCTGCATGCAGAAGCACCATATCGATGCTATCGCTGTTGATGACAGCGAGCATTTTGCAGATCTCAATGCCCACATTGAAGCCAACTGTCCCACCATGCTGCGCTTTAACGTGGAGAGCGATCCCGAGGAGCAGCGCAAGACCATCCGTATTCTGGACCGGCTCCTTAATCAGATCCGTGCGGACCATTCCAATAACCAGTACAACGATAAGAACGCTCTCAAGTATACCCGCGACCGGCAAATGAAAGCGCTGCTCAGCGGCATGATCCCCACCGAAAAGGAGCTCGCCGACCGTCTGTGTATGCTGCGCTGCCAGGAAAAAGCAGATGTTCCCTGCGTTGTAGCCCGGCTGGGGCTGGATGAGGAGGATCCCTTCCTTACCGAGCGCTGGCACTACGGCAGCGACCGTCTGGAGGTTGCCCTGCGCAACTTCTTTGGCGGCGATCAGCCTCATATGCTGGTGCATGTGGCTGTTGTCTCGCAGGATGAGGTGCGGGTGCTGTGCTACCCCCGCTGTGGCGAGACGCTGGAAGCAGATGCCATTGCAACCTTCATCCATGAGGTGAACCAGCAGGTAGAAAACTATATGGGTCTTTGTATGAAGGTTCTGGATGTGCAGACCATTCCCGGCCTGAAGGTATTCGCCCGGGATACCCGCACAAACTGAACATCAGATAAACGTTAACTCAACAACGAAAGGAGCCTTTATCAATGGGACTGTTTGACATCATCAAGGGTCAATTGATCGACGTTATCGAATGGACTGATTCCTCTGCCAATACCATGGTGCACAAGTACGACATGAACGGCAAGGAGATCATGATGGGTGCGCAGCTGACGGTTCGTGAGAGCCAGGTTGCTATCTTTGTGAACGAAGGCCAGCTGGCCGATGTGTTTACCCCCGGTCGCTACGAGCTGACCACCCAGAACATGCCCGTCCTCACCGCTCTCAAGAGCTGGAAGTTCGGCTTCAACTCTCCCTTCAAGAGCGACCTTTACTTCGTAAACACCAAGCAGTTCATGGATCGCAAGTGGGGCACCGCCAACCCTGTTATGATGCGTGATGCCGACTTCGGCATGATCCGCATCCGGGCTTTCGGTTCCTTCTCCTTCCGTGTGGATGCCGCCAACGTGGCAACCTTTATGAAGGAAGTCTTTGGCACCAGCGCTCTGTTCACCGTGGACGGCGTTGAGAGCCAGCTGAAGAGCATCGTTGTCAGCGGCCTGAGCGATGCCATCGCCCAGAGCAAGATCCCCGCACTGGATCTGGCTGCCAACTATGCCGAGCTGAGCCAGTACTGCATGCAGGCCCTCAATCCCAAGGTGCAGGCGCTGGGTCTCACCCTGAGCGATTTCAACATCGAGAATATCTCCCTGCCCGAAGAAGTGGAGAAGGCCATCGACCGCCGCACCTCCATGGGCGTTGTGGGCGACCTGAACCAGTACACCCAGTTCCAGGCTGCCGAAGCGATGCGCGAGGCTGCCACCACCCCCAACAGCATGGCCGGTGTGGGCATGGGTATGGGCATGGGCACCATGTTCTCCCAGATGATGGGCATGAACATGCAGCAGCCCGCTCAGCAGGCTCCTGCCGCTCCCGCTGCTCCTGCTCAGGCTGCGGCTCCCGTCGGTGCTCCCTGCGCCGGTTGCGGCGGCATGGTGCCTGCCGGTGCCAAGTTCTGCCCCAACTGCGGCCAGAAGCAGGAAGCGCCTCAGGCTGCCTTCTGCACCGGCTGTGGTCAGGAAGTGCCCGCCGGCAGCAAGTTCTGCCCCTCCTGCGGCACCAAGCTGGGCTGATCGAATCTGATGTGATCCAAGCAGCGCCCCGGTTTCCCAACAGGGAGACCGGGGCGCTTTGCAGCATTTGGGCATAAACAAACGCCACAGCAATTTTCTTGCTGTGGCGTTTGTGATGGTCGATTTACTTTTCTACAGGGGTAATGATGTTGGCTTCGCCGGGGGTGGCATCCACGGTAAAAGCGTAAGTGCCGTCCTCACAGAGTGCATAGGCGATGTCGCTCACCTGCTTGGGGAAGGTGACGATATCCACAGCAAGGCCGTCCTGCATCAGATATACGGTCTCGCCGCTGGCGCTCAGCTTGAAGGGTGTGTGCAGCTCATCCTCCACATTCTTCTTCAGGCCGGAGCAGTAAATGAGCAGATAGGCATCAGGCTCAAGGATCAGCCCATCGGGGAACTGATAGCGCTCCAGATCCTTCTTGCTGTCGCTCAGGTACATGCCGGTCAGATCAATGGGGTGGTCGGTGGTGTTGTGCAGCTCGATCTAGTCGGCGGTGTTGCCGAAGGAATCTTCAAGGGTCTCGGTGTTGGAAGCCATCAGTTCACTGATGCGCAGCCCCTTGGCTGCAGGCTCGATGGCAGTGGCGGTGATGTCATCATCGGCAAACGCATTGGCCGACAGGCACAGAAGCAGCAAGAGCATTGCGGCGAGCAGGCGTTTCACAGGCAACCCTTCCTTTCAAGCAGTGGTCGGCAGCATCAGGTGTTCTTCATTACAACGGTCTCTACGCAGTCGCCCACGTGCTCGCAGGCATCGGAGCAACGCTCCATACGGTCGTAGATCTCGCGCCATGCGATAACATCCAGCGCATCGGAGAACTGGGTGCGGGCGTTGCGGGTGGCTTCCAGATACAGCTTGTCGCACTCCTCCTCCACATGGTTCATGTTCACGATCATCTCGTGCAGCTTGGCGGGCTTCTTGAAGTTGACGAACTCGCTCAGCATAGCCTTCATCAGCTCGCAGCTTTCCACAAGCTTCTTGGCAAACTCAATAGCTTCGGCAGGCACGGTAGTCACCTGATCCACATAGAAGCGCTGCAGCACTTCTTCCAGACAGTCGGAAACCTCGTCGATGTTCTGGCTGATGTCGGCCAGATCGTCGCGCTCAATGGGGGTAACGAAGGCACGGGCCAGCGCGGAGGACATTTCATGCTTCTTGCCGTCGCCGGTGTGCTCGAAGCCATGCATGGTATCCAGCATCTGGCGGATGTTGTCGGGGTTGTAGTTGGTCAGGCACTCAACAAGATAATTGGCACCCTTGCAGGCACAGTCGGCGGCTTCGATGAAATTCTCAAAATAGAAACGATCTGCTTTGTTAGCCATGGTAACACGATTCCTTTCTTACGCTTATTCGTATGGGATCAGAACAGGTACATGAACAGCTTGGTCATCAGAAAACCGATCAGGCCGCAGCCGGGGAAGGTGAGCAGCCAAGTCATGCCCATCTCCTTTACAACACCGAAGTTGATGGCGGAGAGGCGCTTTACGGCACCAACACCCATAATAGCAGTGGTCTTGGCGTGGGTGGTGGAAACAGGAATGCCGAAGGTAGAGGAGAAGAACAGGGAGATGGCGGCAGCGATATCCGCAGAGAAGCCCTGATATTTTTCCAGCTTTACCATGTCCATACCGACGGACTTGATGATCTTCTTGCCGCCGATGGAGGTACCGATGCCCATCACAGCGGAGCAAAGGAGCATCAGCCACATAGGCATCTGCACAGGCACGGGATTCTGTCCGTTAACAAGGAACAGGCTCAGCAGGATAACGCCCATAAACTTCTGGCCGTCCTGTGCGCCGTGCATGAAGGCCATGGCAGCGGCACCGAGGATCTGAGCGCCCTTGAATACCTTTTCGGTCTTTTGGCGGTGCACCTTGCGGAAAATAAGAACCACCAGCTTGCATACGATCCAGCCCAGCGCAAAGCCCATCACTACAGAAATGACCAGACCGTAGAGCACCTTGACCCATTCTGCGCCGTTTACACCGGCAAGGCCACCATGCAGGGCGATGGCGCCGCCGGTCAAACCGGCAATCAGGGCATGGCTTTCGCTGGTGGGGATACCGAAGTACCAGGCCAGTGTGGCCCAGACAACAATGGCAAACAGCGCTGCGCTCAGTGCAACGATGGCTTCGTGAGAGTCGCTGCCGAAGTCCACCATCTTGGTGATGGTCTCAGCTACTGTGGCGTTGACCATACTCATCAGAAACACGCCGAGAAAATTAAATACAGCAGCCATCAGAATGGCAGTGCCCGGGCGCATGCAGCGGGTGGCGACGCAGGTGGCGATAGCGTTGGGAGCATCCGTCCAGCCGTTGACGAGAATAACGCCCAGCGTGAGCACCACGGCAACAGCCAACAGCGGGTTCTGGGTAAGCTGTCCCCAGAAATATGCCAGCGAGAGATCCATTTGATAACAGTCCTCCGTTCTTGTATCCCGCTATCGCAGCGGGAAAATTGCATACCACGATTCATTTCGATGCGGAATGGCAATTCTCCTTCTTTTTTGTCTCTTGTTTTGACAGGAATTTATCAATTGCACGGTGCAGTGCATTTTATCGCCCCGAAAGTGCAGCTTGCCGGTAGACGCTTGCAAAGCAGAAGCCGCGTCTGTACAATGGCATAACGAAGGAAGGTGCTTTATGAAATATCGAGTGGAACACATCTCTTCGGGCGAGGATGAAGTGGTCATCCGCTGCCGGGAGGTAACGGAGGAGATCAGGCAGCTGCTGGCAAAGCTTCAGGCTGCCGGGCAGCGCCTTGTGGGCTGGCGGGAAGGGGAGCAGGTGTTCATCCACACGCCGGAAATCCTCTACATAGAGAGCGTGGATGGCAAAACATACGTCTGCACCCCGCAGGAGGTGCTGCGGGTGGAGTATACCCTGCAGCAGCTGGAGCATCTGCTGGATGCGGTCAATTTCTTTCGCTGCTCCAAGGCGATGATCCTGAACATAGACAAGGTACAGGCGCTCAAAAGCCTTGCCTGCAACCGGATCGATGCAACCATGGCGAGCGGCGAGCACATCGTTATCTCCCGAACTTATGCATCGGAATTCCGCAAACGTCTGAAAGGAGGCCTGAGCAACGATGCACAAGCTGCTCATTCTCGTTGAGAAATGGCTCACTGTCAAGATCGGGGTAGAGGTTCGCTGCTGCCTTACCTTTTTTCTGATGGCGTTCTACTACTGTGTTTTCCGCTTGCTGAATGGCTCGCCCGAAGCGGCGATCCTGCATCTGGCAGAGATGATGGGGGTCGCCTATCTGTTCGGCTGGGTGCAGGCACTGCTCCATGCAGATTTTGACGAGATGGATCGTCTCGGCCTCCGGGAATGGGCGGTGATCATCGCGGGCAGTGCGGTGTATACACTTACTGCATGGCTTTGCGGCTGGTACGCAGGTCGGCCCCTTGCGTTGCTGCTCTTCTTTATGTACATGGTGGGCTGCGGGCTGTGTACTCTGCTCATCTACGCCATCAAACGCGCGGTGGATGCCAAATTGCTCAATGATGATCTGCGGGCGTTCCAGCAGAGAAACGGGGAGAAGGCAGGAGAAGAAAGATGAAGGAGAATACACCGCATGCCATCCGTCAGGCTATCCTGCGCATGCCCATCGCAGGCAGTCTGCATAAGGGGTTTGAAGCAAAAGGCTGGACGGCACAGCTGCCGCAGGTCTACGACCGTACCCTTGCCCTGTACCGGGAAAACGCCGGTTCTTCCAAAGCACTCAAGACCCATCTGAGGCAGCTCCTGCCCATGATCGCACTTTACGAAGCGGCGCAGACGGTGGCAGGCAGCAAAGAAGCTGCTATGGCCTTTGTGGAGGAATGGGCGTTTGTCGATACGGTCAAAATGGTCAAACGTCTCCGCCCGCTTATGAAGCTGGGTCTGTACAGGCTCATGCCCACCCTGTGCGGCCTGATGTTGGACAGAGTGTTTGGTGAGTCCGCAGGCTTTACCTACCGTCTTGTTCCGAATGCCCCTCCCTTTGCAGCAGACATGCTCCGCTGCCCCTATTTGGACACCTTAACAAAATATGGATGCCCGGAGTTGACGAAGATCTCCTGTAAGGCAGATGATATCACCTACGGGGATCTTCATCCGAGACTGGTGTGGGGGAGAACCCAGACGCTGGCCTGCGGCGGCAGCTGCTGCGATTTCCGGCTTTGCCTCAAAAAGCAGGAGCAGCGCCGAAAAAATACCTGGGGTAAACGATAAAGGAGAACAGCATGAAAACAGATCAGGATATCCGTAAGTTATTGCTCATCGGTCTCATTGCATCGGTGATCACTGTCGTCGGGGGCGAACTGCCCATCGGCTGGGTGGTGTACCCCAAGGTGGAGAATGACATTACAGGCATGCTGGGTATGCTGCAGGGCAGCGCAAACCTGTCGCTGTGGCAGTTGGCCTGCGGCGTGCTCTTTGGCGGTATTGGGATCCCGATGCAGTATTACGGCTTTAATGCCGTAGCGCTTCTGGTGGAAAGGGGCGGCAGTCCAAAGACCGCAAGGCTCATCCATGTGGGTGCTGCAGCCACCGCAGGGCTTGGCGGCATCGTGCATGTGATCTGTATTGCGCTGATGTTCCTCTGCCGCATGGTCACTTTTACCGGCGCAGGCATCCCGCAGCCGGTGATGGACTTCGCACTCTGGCTGGTGCTGCCGGTCTCAGTGGTGTTCATGCCCGTCTACTATGCCATGTGCATCAGTTTGTTTGCGGCAGTGGTTAGAGGCAGGACATGTCTGCCACGGTGGGCTGCGGTGTTCAATCCGCTTGCAGCCACCTTTGTGCTCAACGCGTTGCCTATGCTGCTGCCTGCCACTGCAGCCATGAATGCACTGGGAATGGCCAATATGGGCATCGGTTCGGTGCTTACCTTCGGCAGCATGCTGGCGCTGCTGCCCAAGTGGGAAGAGTAGCATATATAACCGGCATGAGAAAAGCCGCCGTCTGTATCCGATACAGATGGCGGCTTTTCTGCTTGGACAGGTGCTCAGGGAATCAGCTGCGTTACCTGCATAAACCCCAGAGCAGGGAAGTACAATTCAGCAAACAGGCAGTTGTAAGGGAAAGTGATATTCCCGGCGATCTCGTTTACGGCAAAGGAGCCGTACTTACTGCATTCCATATAAACGGGAATGTTCAGATAGCTTTTGCCGTAGGCATAAATATTGACGTAGGAATAACCCCCTGCTGAACCGGTGGAAAGCACCTGACAGCAGACATCGCTGCCGTCGTTGGCATAATAGCTGCGCCCGCTGTGATCCACCGGCGCCAGCGGATCGTAGCCGCCGGAGGGCTGGTTGGTGTACCAGTCGATGCGCAGATGATCGGCACTGATCCATGCCCTGCGCTGCATGGCGATGCTGCTGTCGTAGAAATCCAGAAGGGCAAAGCCGTTTTCATAAGCGATAATGCTGCCCTGTGCATTGCCGGGCACGAGCTCGGGAACAGGAGCATAGTTAGTGCCGGGGCCATAGTAGGCGTTTACGTTGTAGGAAAGGTTCACGTATCCGGCACCGATCACTTCTTCCTCAGGCACGTAGCTGATATCCATGGCGATGCGCTTGGCACCGGTGTAGGCACGGTACAGCTTGCCGCCGGTGGAAAACTCCACCTGCACCCACCAGGTGCTGCCGCTGAGAGCCTTGGAAAGCACCTTGACTGTAACGCCCTTCCAATCGCTGAAGAAGGTACCGGGCTCGGTATAGGCGGTGGAGGGGCCGGTGCGGGTGGAAAGCCGCATGGTCAGGTTGGTATCCCATCCCGCCGCGCTGGCAGTGGTTGCGAGCATGAGCAGCAGACAGACAAGGAGAGCAGCGAAACGGCGGTACTTCATCATGCAGGTTCCTCCTTTTGGATCGGGCGTGGTTCGCTTTTGCATGAGGAAAACATTTACTGGTACCATTATAGCAGCATTTGCACCGCTGTTCAAGCGAAGCATGGGCTTTGCCGCACGCCTGAGAGAATGTATTTAAGTTGTATTCCCCTTCCATTTAAGATGTTGGTAATGCTATAATACCATCAGCGTTTCTACGACTATGACTATGGAGGAATTCACATGAAAAAGCGCGTTCTCTCTATGATCCTCGCCGCAATGCTGCTGGTCGCCATGACTGCTTCCGCCAGCGCTGCCACCTTCCTTTCCATCGCCACCGGCGGTACCAGCGGTACCTACTACCCTCTGGGCGGCGATCTGGCCAACCTGTTTAGCACTGTTATCCCCGATGTGAACGCTTCTGCTCAGGCCACCGGCGGCTCTGCCGACAACCTGCGCCTCATCGATGGCGAAGAAGCCGAGCTGGGCACTGTCCAGAACGACGTTTCCTACTTCGCCTACACCGGCACCGACTCCTTCGAGGGTGAGCAGATCACCAGCTTCTCCGTCATCTCCTCCCTGTATGCCGAGTATGTGCAGATCGTTGTCCGTGCCGACTCCGATATCCAGTCCATCGCCGACTTCAAGGGTAAGAGCATTTCCATCGGCGCTGCCGGCTCCGGTGTGTACACCAACGCCCTGCATGTGCTTGAGGCTGCCGGTCTCACCCTTGACGATATCGATGCCCAGTACCTGAGCTTCTCCGAGAGTGCCGATGGTCTGAAGAACAAGCAGATCGATGCCGCTTTCGTTTGCGCCGGTATCCCCAATGCTGCCGTTACCGAGCTGGCCAGCACCGTGGGCGTTCGTCTCATCTCCCTCTCCGACGAGGAAGTGACCGCTCTGATCACCGCTCATCCCACCTACGCCAACCTGAAGCTGCCTGCCGCCACCTACGAGCTCAGCGAAGATGTCAACTGCATCGCCATCACCGCTCTGCTGGTGTGCTCCAACAATCTGGATGAGGAACTGGTCTACCAGATGACCAAGGCCATGTACGAGCAGGAAGGCATCCTGACCCACGCCAAGGCTGCCGAGATCACCAAGGAATCCGCATTCGACGGTGTGGGCGAGCTGCCCCTCCATCCCGGTGCTGCCCGCTACTACACCGAGATCGGTCTGCTGGATGCCGAGGGCAACGTGGTTGCTCAGTAAGCTACCCATGTAATTACTTTGCCCGGGCTGCCGTGCGACCCGGGCAAGGTTTTTATTCAGGCGGCGCTTGCGCCGCCTTGATTTTGTGCAGGAACCATTGTCCGCTTTTGCCAAAAGGCGCATGTATTCCCGCCGCGCCACGTGCGCCCAAGACGAAAAAAGACAGAGGAGGTAAATCCGTTGAGCAACGAAACCAAGAACGTGAACACCGAACCCGTTGTGAATGAAGGCAACATTCATAGCGACATTCAGGCGATCATGGAAAAATACGACCGCGAATCGGTCACACGCCATCTTACCGGCCCTGCCAAGTGGCTGGTATTCGTCCTCAGCCTGCTGTTTGCTGCCGTGCAGCTCTACAGCGCTTTTACCGGCCGCATTGCGGCTACCCAGCTCCGCCCCCTGCATCTGGGCTTTGTTATGATGCTCGTTTTCCTTATCTATCCTATCAGCAAGAAAGCACGGCGCGATACCCTGCCGATCTATGATATTTTCCTGTCGGCACTGGCTATGGGCGTTTGTCTGTATATTGCACTCCAGCATGTGGAGCTTGCTAACCGTATTAACAAGAACACCGTTCTCGACCTGTGGGTGGGTGGTATTCTGATCGTTCTGCTGTTTGAATGCTGCCGCCGCGTGGTGGGTCTGCCCATCATGGTGGTAGCCGGTGTGTTCATCCTGTACGCCTATTTCGGCAAGTATATGCCCGGCGGTCTGCAGCACCGCGGCTTTAAGGTAAAGCGCATCATCACCCAGCTGGTGTACACCACCGAAGGTATCATGGGCACCCCCCTTGGTGCTTCCGCTACCTTCATCTATCTGTTTGTTCTCTTCGGCGCTTTTCTGGAGCGCACTGAGGTGGGCAACTTCTTTATCGACTTTGCCAATGCCATTGCCGGTCACAAGCGCGGCGGCCCCGCCAAGGTGGCAGTTCTCGCCAGCGCTCTGGAAGGTACTGTATCCGGCAGCTCTGTTGCCAACACCGTCGGCTCCGGCTCCTTCACCATCCCCAT
>JAZQHO010000065.1:0-9326 GCA_045540635.1 Candidatus Limiplasma sp. | reverse complement strand
CAGGCCGGGCAGATAGTCCCGGGAGGCGGTGGCACCCGTGCAGGAGATGACCACCGGCTCGCCGCTGGCATAGGCCAGACCGCCTGCGAAGTAGGCTGCGCCGCGTTCATCCACCATGGAGTAGACCTCAAAGAAGGGGTCGAACTGTACAGAACGGGCAATGGGCACATTGGTGGTACCGGGGGATACCACGATCTTGCGGATGTTGTATTTCTTCAGCAGCGCAAGAACGATCTGGGCATTTACGTCGTCTGTATACTTCATCATTTTTTGCCAAGCAGCTTTTTCAGCAGCTTCTTGAGCATGGCGAGGGGGCCTGCGCCGGTTGCTTTGGCAGCGGGAGCCTTTGCCGGTGCGGGCTTCTGCTTTGCTTTGTAGATGGCGATGTTCTCTTTCGTGGCTTTGATGAAGGTGAAGCGGGGGCCCACACGCTCAACGATGTAGTGCTCGCAGATGCTGACAGGCTCAAGCACATTGCTGATGTCGCCCCGCTTGGAGAGGGAAACGGCCTTGAGAGGCACCGCTTCGCCATTCACCTCCAGCGCAAAGGTGACTTCGGTCTTTTCCTCCGGCAGCGGCAGGGTGATGCAGAAGGTCTTGTAGCCGTAGGGCTCGTGGTCCAGCGGGCAGTCGCTGGCGCAGAGGGTCTCCTGCGCATATTCCAGCGGGCGCTTCTCCCCGTTGGCGCAGAGATAGAAGGTCATGCCCGGGCAATGGAGGGCGTGCACATAGCCCTTCAGCTCCACTTCTCCCGCTTTGGGCGTAATGCCGTAGAGCAGGATCTGGCTGTTGGCGGGGGCAAAGAGCACCTCGCCGCCAAAGGTGATGTTCTTCTCCGCATCCACCGTGCATTCGGGCAGCACGTCCCGCTTGTGCTTGGCACTGAGCAGGTACAGCTTCTGCCACGGGGCGTACTGGCCTGCGGTCAGGATCGCATGGTCGGAAACGTGCCGGAGGATGCGGTCGTTGATGTTTTCGTATTCCTCATACTGGGCGGGGGTGAGCACATCGGTGGTGCGGCCCTGGGTATAGAAGGTGCGCCAGCGCATCTCGCACAGCGCCATGTACTGGAAGTACAGGGGCGTATCCTGATCGCCTTCGTAGCGCTCCAGAAAATGCAGGATCACCTTGACGGGCGTTTCCAGATACAGCCGGGGGTTGGATTCTGCACCTGCGGTGATGGAGGTGGCGGAATCGGCCTCCTGAGGGTAGCGGCGGTAGTAATACTCGCAGCCCGTTACCAGACCCATGCGCATTTTTTTGCAGGCGATCTCGTTGATGTACTTGGTATCCTCATAGAAGGTGATGGAGGGGTCGAAGGCCTGCGCCTTGGCGGCTTCGCTGCGGATGAAGGCCTGCCCCACGCGCACGCACACATGGTTCCATTCGGGGTTTTCCAGATCCAGCGTGCGGGTGCCCTGCTGGAACTTGCCGTTCAGGTAGTAGGGGAAATCCCGTGCGCCGAAGTTGGTAACGGGGATGATGGCTACATCTGCCTCGTCTCCGGCATCGCGGAAGTAGGCATCCACCATCTCCAGCGTTTTGAGGGAGATCTTGTCATCCGCATCCAGAAAACCGATGATCTCGCCCGTGGCGGCGGCAACACCGGCATTGCGGGCGGCGGAAACGCCTGCGTTCTGCTGGTCGATGTAGATGATGTTCTCCGGGTAGCGGTCGGCATAGCTTTGGCAGATGGCACCGCAGCCATCGGGGCTGCCGTCGTTCACCAGCACCAGCTCCGCATTTTCTTCAAAGCCGAAGGATTGCTTGATGACGGACTTGATACAGGCTTCCAGATACTTTTCGGCGTTGTACACGGGCACAACGATGCTGAAACGCTTCTGTGCGTTCATAAATACTCAGCTCTCCTCGCATTTGTTGGTGGGATGCGTCCTGCGGCGGTGCGGCACACAGGCATACCTTATTAAATTGTACACTGAAACAAGTAAAAAAGCAAGCTGCCGGAGTGCTGTATGCAGGAAGCTGTACCACTGAAAACCAAGGGGTTTCGGCTTGCCCGGCAGGGCTGCTGCAGGAGCGCTGACCGCCGGTTGATGGTGAGTTGAATTTGTGTGGTATACTGTAGGGCGTACGATATTGCATAAGCAGGGAGGTTTCCCAATGGACAAGCCTTATTCCAAAGTGATCACGCTGGATGCCGCCATGTGCGATATGAGCGGCAGCTGGCAGCCCGGCTCCGTTCTGCGTACCATGCAGGAGGTGTCCGGCGAGCATGCGGAGGGCTGGGGGCTGGGCCGCGAAGCGCTTACCGGCGCAGGCATCGCATGGGTGCTCAGCCGCTCTGCCCTCAGCATGGAGCGCTACCCCCATTACGGCGATGCCGTCACGGTGCACACATGGCCCGGTGCCACCCGCCATGCCTTTTTTCCCCGCCACTACACCTTTGAGCTGAACGGCGAGCGCATCGGCTGCGCCACGGCGCTGTATGTGCTGCTGGATATTGCCGAGCGCAAGATGGCGCACCCCTCCCGCCTGCCCGGCGAGCTGCCCCGGTACGACATCCCCGCCCCCATGCCCACACCGGGGGTCATCGCGCTGCCGGAGACCGAGCCCCTGTGCTTCGACCGCCCCGTGCGCTATACCGATCTGGACTTCAACGGCCATGTGAACAACACCCGCTATGTGGACTGGTATGTGGATTGCTTCGACTGGCAGCACCACACCCGGCGGGAGGTGGCGCAGCTGACGGTGCACTACCTGCAGGAGATCCGCCCGGGCGAGGCTGCGCAGCTGCACCTCCGCACCGAGGGCGATACGGCTGTGCTGCAGGGCTTTGTTGCGCAGCAGCCCCGCTTTCAGATGAAGGGCATCTGGCGGGATCGCCCCGTCTGAATCCCGGAACGGTTGCATTTTCCCTGTATGTTCGTTGAAATACGACGGGTGCTGTGTTAAAATAGCTGCGTTTGTTTATTCCCCATTGCCAAGGAGGTTCCCATGCCGAATTTTTCTCTGTCCGATGACGTTTTCTTTCAAGCTGCGGAGCAGTTTCAAACGCCCTTCCACCTCTACAGCGAGCCCGGCCTCAGGGAGAATGCCCGCCGTCTGAATGAGGCTTTTTCCGGCGTGCCTTCCTTCAAGGAGTTTTTTGCCGTCAAGGCGCTGCCCAACCCCACCGTGCTCAAGATCCTGAAGGAAGAGGGCTGCGGCGTGGATTGCGCCAGCTGGACCGAGCTGATGCTGGCGGAGGCCTGCGGCTTTACCGGCAGTGAGATCATGTTCAGCGCCAACGATGTGCCTGCCGGGGAGTTTGCCTATGCCCGCCGTCTGGGCGCTACCGTCAATCTGGACGACATCACTCACGTGGATGTGCTGCGCAACAACGGCGGCATCCCTGAGGAGATCTGTCTGCGCTTCAATCCCGGCGGTGCCTTCCGCATTGGCAACACCATCATGGGCGACCCCGGCGATGCAAAATACGGCATGACCCGCGAGCAGCTCACCAAGGCGCTGCTGAGCATGAAGCCCGACGGCCTCAAGCGCTTCGGTCTGCATGCCTTCCTCTCCAGCAACACCACCGATCAGCTGTACTACCCCACGCTGGCCAAGCTGCTCTTTACCGTGGGTAAGGAGCTGATGCAGGAGACCGGGCTGCAGCTCAGCTTCGTCAACCTGTCCGGCGGCATCGGCATCCCCTACCGGCCCGATGCGGAGCCTGCCGATCTGGAAGCCATCGGCGCAGGTGTTGCCGAGCAGTACCGTCTGGCCTTTGCCGGGATGGATATGCCCCCCGTCGCCGTCAAGAGCGAGCTGGGCCGCTTTATGACCGGCCCCAATGGCTGGCTGGTAACTCATGTGCTCAACGAAAAGAACATCCACAAGCGCTACATCGGTCTGGATGCCTCTGCCTGCGACCTGATGCGCCCCGCCATGTACGGTGCGTACCATCACATCACCGTGCCCGGCAAGGAGCACCTGCCCCATACCGATCTGGTGGATGTGACCGGCAGCCTTTGCGAAAACAACGATAAGTTCGCCATCGACCGTCTGCTGCCGCCCATGGAGATCGGCGATCTGCTGGTCATCCACGATACGGGTGCCCATGGCCTGAGCATGGGTTATAACTACAATGGCAAGCTGCGCTGCAAGGAAGTGCTCTATGCAGAGGACGGCTCCTTCCGGCTCATCCGCCGCGAGGAACGCCCCGCCGATTATTTTGCCACCCTGGATATCGACCCCGTTTGGGAAAAGCTCAACAACAACGAATATTGAGCCGTAATATCACAGTTTGAGCCGCCGCCTGCAGAAATGCGGGCGGCGGCTTTCTTTGCCTCAGCATTTCTATAGCCAATCCGGCAAAAGAATGCTATAATATATATTGGGACAGCACATTTGTTTCGCCGCCCGCAAAAGGCGGGGGCGGGCGCTTTCCCGCCATTGTACAGGCTATTCATCACTGCAAGGAGGCGATCGGATGCTTACCTATATCACCAACGAATGTATGCCTTTGGAGAAGATGCTGGCGCGTGTGGAAAAGCATCACCCCGGCGGGGAGAGCGCCCAGCTGGTCAAAAAGGCGTATGAGTTTGCCGAGAAAGCACACATGGGTCAGGTGCGCAAGAGCGGCGAGCCGTATTTTATCCATCCGGTATCCGTCGCCAGTATTCTGACCGACCTGATGATCGATGCCACCACCATTGCCGCCGGTTTTCTGCACGATACCGTGGAGGATTGCCCGGAGGTGACGCTGGATACCATCCGCGGCGAGTTTGGCGACGAGGTGGCCCAGCTGGTGGATGGCGTTACCAAGCTGGATAAGCTGGACTTTACCAACCGCGAGGAGCAGCAGGCCGAGAGCCTGCGCAAGATGATCCTTGCCATGAGCAAGGATATCCGTGTGGTCATCATCAAGCTGGCAGACCGGCTGCACAATATGCGAACGCTGCGCTTTCAGGCCGAGCACCGGCAAAAGGCCATCGCCCACGAAACGCTGGATATCTATGCCCCGCTGGCGCACCGGCTGGGCATGGGCTCCGTCAAGAGCGAATTGGAGGATCTCTCCTTCAAGTATATCGATCCCGAAGCCTTCCACGATATTGCCCAGAAGGTGGGTCTGCGCCGCACCGAGCGGGAGGAGAACATCCGCATGGTCATCTCCGAGCTGTCGGAGAAGCTGGAAAAACAGGGCATCCGCTATGATATGGACGGCCGCCCCAAGCATCTGTACTCCATCTACAAAAAGATGCGCGGGCAGGGCAAGACCTTTGACCAGATCTACGACCTGATCGCCGTGCGCGTGATGGTGGATACCGTGCAGGACTGCTACACCGTGCTGGGCATTGTGCACACGCTGTGGAACCAGATCCCCGGCCGGTTCAAGGACTATATCTCCGTGCCCAAGGGCAATATGTACCAGAGCCTGCACACCACGGTGATCGGCGGGCGCAAGATGCCCTTCCCCTTTGAGATCCAGATCCGCACGTGGGAGATGCACCGCCTTGCCGAATACGGCGTTGCTGCCCACTGGCGCTACAAAGAGGGCACCAAGGCCGGCAGCATGGACGATAAGCTCTACTGGCTGCGGCAGATCTTGGACTGGCAGGGCGATACCCGCGACAGCAAGGAGTTTATCGACTCCCTCAAGACCGACCTGTTCAGCGAAGAGGTGCTGCTTTTCACCCCCAAGGGCGAGATCATCTCCATGCAGCGCGGCGCAACGCCCATCGACTTTGCCTACCGCATCCACTCCGGCGTGGGCAACCACTGCGTGGGTGCCAAGGTGAACGGGCGCATCGTGCCGCTGGAGACCGAGCTGCAGACCGGCGACCGGGTGGAGATCATCACCTCCTCCAACTCCAAGGGCCCCAGCAACGACTGGCTGCGCATCGTAAAGACCCAGCAGGCCAAGAGCAAGATCCGCCAGTTCCTGAAGCGGGAGCTGAAGGGCGAGAATGTGCAGAAGGGGCGCGATATGCTGGAGCACGAGGCCAAGCGCCGGGGCGTGGATCTCTATGCCCTCACCAAGCCCGAATACTACGAGGGTCTGCTCAAGCGCTATGCCTTTGCCGATATCAACGATATCTACGGTGCTGTGGGCTACGGCGGCATCGCCAGCGCCTATGTGGTCTCCCGTCTTTTGGAGGAGCAGCACAAGGCCGAGACCGCCGCTGTCCCCAAGGTGCAGGAGGTAACGCAGGAGGAGGTAAAGGCGCATCTGGGCAAGCCCAGCCACGGCATCTATGTCAAGGGCGAGAGCGGCATGCTGGTGCGCTTTGCCCGCTGCTGCAACCCTCTGCCCGGCGACGAGATCGTGGGCTACATCACCCGCGGGCGCGGCGTTACCGTGCACAAGGTCGATTGCTCCAACATGCAGAACGAGGCGGAGGAGCGTCTTGTGGAGGTCTCCTGGGCAGACCCGGAGGCCAATGCGGAGTTCAATGCCGGGCTCAACATCATCGCCTACGACCACGTCAGCCTGCTGGGCGAGCTGGCCATGGTCATCGGCAATATGGGCATCCCCATCGTGGCAGCCTCTGCCAAGCGGGATGAACGCAGAAAGACCAGCATCATCACCACGGTGGTGCAGGTCAAGAGCCGCGAGCAGCTGGATCGGCTCATCCGGCAGATCCAGAAGCGCAGCGACGTGGTGGATGTGTACCGCTCCGCCAATTGATGCATAAAAGGAGGCGCAGCATATGCGCGCAGTCATCCAGCGGGTAAAGGAGTCCTCCGTCGCCATCGACGGGCAGGTGGTGGGGCAGTGCGCCCACGGCTTTATGGTGCTGATCGGCGTGGAGGAAGGCGATACGGAGAAGGATCTGGCCTACATTGCCGACAAGGTGCCCAACCTGCGCATTTTTGAAGATGAGAACGGCAAGATGAACCGCTCGCTGATGGATATCGGCGGGCAGATCCTTGCCATCAGCCAGTTTACCCTGCTGGGCGATGCCCGGGGCGGCCGCCGCCCCAGCTTTACCGCCGCCGCCCGTCCGGACACCGCCGTGCCCATGTACGAAGCGTTGGTGGAGAAGTGGCGGGGGCTGGGCATCCATGTGGAGACCGGCGTTTTCGGCGCGGATATGCAGGTAAGCCTGATCAACGACGGCCCCGTTACCATTCTTTTGGACAGCCGCAAGCTGTTCTGAAAAACCCAATACCGGGAGGGGATACCCTTGGCACAGATGAAGCTGGAGTGCCTGCCCGTTGGTGAAATGGGCGTAAATTGCTATATTCTTGAAAACACGGATACCCATCAGTGTCTGGTGGTGGATCCGGGCGACGAGGGGGAGCGCATCCTTGCCCGGCTGGGCAGCCGCAGCGTGGCGGCGGTGCTGCTCACCCACGGTCACTTTGACCACATCGGAGCAGTGGATGCGGTGTGCGGGGCTTTTGATGCGCCTGTGTACATCCATTCCGGCGATCTTGCCAAGCTTACCAGCGCAGAAGCCAACTGCGGCGCTGGCTTTGGCATCTATGTAACGGTGGAGACCCCCGGCACCCCGCTGGAGGACGGCGATGTGATCGATGCGGCAGGCTTCCCCGTTACGGTGCTGCATACCCCCGGCCACAGCAACGGCAGTGTTTGCTACCTGCTGCCGGATGACGGCGGCGTGATCACCGGCGATACGGTGTTCGCCCACGGCTACGGGCGCACCGATTTTGCCGATGGCGATTTTCATAAGCTGGTCAACTCTTTTCGCAGGATCATGCGGATCACTCCCCGCCAGACCAGCTGGCCCGGGCACGAAGGCCCCGGCCTTGTGGGACGGGATCAACCGGAGGATGACTGATGGAACGAGTACAGATCGTGCTGGACACGGCACTTCCCGGCTTTGGCAACGAGTACGCCGATGTGCTCAAGCTCTTTTACAAACTGGAGGGGTTTGAGGTGAACCCCGGGGATACGCTGCCTGCGGAGCCGTTGCTGAACGGCGGAGCAGACGCTGCCCCCGCCTTTGCCGCCGTGCTTGACCCAGTCACCGGGCTTACGCCGGAGACGCTGCTCCACACCCACGAAGAAAACGAAAGTGTGATGCGCTCCACCTTCACCTTCCGGGGCGAAAGCCACACGCTGGAGGCAGCCCTGCCACCGCAGGAGCAGGACGGGGAACATTATGCCATCGTTCTCAAACGCATCCGTAAACGTACCAGCAAGACCGCCCTCTATCAGCTTTTGAAGAAGCTGACCGGGCATCAGCCGCCGTGGGGCAGCCTGACGGGCATCCGACCCACAAGGCTGGTGTATGAGGGGCTGGCAAGGGGGCTCAGCCTTGAAGATGCCGCCCGCCATGTGGAGCAGGCTTTTGATGTGACCCACGAAAAAGCACAGCTGCTCCGGGAGATCGTCTCCGTACAGCAGACCCTGCCCCTGCCTACGGTAGAGGAGGCGGATGTGTATCTTTCCATCCCCTTCTGCCGCACCCGCTGCGCCTACTGCTCCTTCCCGGGCGAGGCGGTGGGCAAGGGCAAAATGATCCCGCCCTATCTGGCTGCCCTTCTGTGGGAAATGGAGCAGAGCGCCGCTATGATGCGGGAGGCCGGGCTCCGGCTCCGCGCCCTGTACGTGGGCGGCGGCACGCCCTCCGCACTGGATGAAAGCCAGTTCGCCCGCCTGATGGAGCGCACCATGGAGCTGTTCCCCGGTGCAGTGGAATACACCGTGGAGGCGGGCCGCCCGGATACCATCACCCGGAACAAGCTGGAAACGCTGCACCGTCTTGGCATCCGGCGCATCTCCATCAATCCGCAGACCATGAACGACGAGACCCTGCGCATCATCGGCAGGGATCATACCGCCGCCCAGACCGTGGCTGCTTTCGAAATGGCCCGGGAGATCGGTTTCCGTGATATCAACATGGATGTGATCGTGGGCTTGCCGGGCGAGAACCCTGCCCACTTCCGGCACACCATGGACGAGATCCTGCGCCTTTCGCCGGACAGCCTTACCGTGCATACCCTTGCCATCAAGCGCTCCAGCCGCCTCAATCTGGAAAAAGCCCCCCTGCCCGAAGCGGATGTGGCTGCTCAAATGGTGCGTATGGGCGAGGAGACCGCCGAAGCACTGGGCATGCGCCCCTATTACCTCTACCGCCAGAAATACATGGCCGGTCAGCAGCAGAATGTGGGCTACGCCCGCAATGGCTGCGCCTGCCTGTATAACATCGATATCATGGAGGAAAACACCTCCATCGTTGCCATGGGCGCAGGAGCCATCTCCAAGCGGGTTTTCCCCGACCGGGAGCTGCGCATCGAGCGTGCGCCCAATGTGACCAACGTGCAGGTCTACATCGACCGTACCGAAGAAATGATGCAGCGCAAGAAAACCCTGTTCTTGGGGTAAGACGGGGGAGAAGTCGGATCGTAGCCAT
>JAZQHO010000064.1:0-13504 GCA_045540635.1 Candidatus Limiplasma sp. | reverse complement strand
GTCCTGATTATCCGCATCGTCCCAGACCTTCTTCACGGTAGCGGAGGTCAATTCCGGGCTATAGCTGTTGGTCAGGGTGGTAATGGTGCCGCTGACGGCGGTGCCGGTCAGGGTATAGCCCTCGGGCATTTCGCCTTCCGTCCAGGTGTAGACGATCTCTTCGCCATTTTCGTACTTGGGCAGGTTCTCTACAGTAGCCGTCCAGTCGTTGCCCTCGTTCAGTTCCACTTCGGTGCCGTCGCTGAGGGTAACGGTCAGGGTCTCGGGGCGCTTGCCATCCTGATTATCCGCATCGTCCCAGACCTTCTTCACGGTAGCGGAAGTGATGGATACATAGGTATTGATAAACACAACCGCCTCAGCAGGCTCATTGTTGCGCAGCACAGACTTGACCTGTGCAACCACCTGTCCCTCCTGCCAAAGCACCTCCACCAGCACCTGATACGTATCGCTGCTGGTAAGGAAACCGGTGGATGCATCCAACGCGTTCTCGGTGATGGTATAGGTGTACACCTCGCCTACCATATCGTAGGTATACTCTACGGGAGCAAAGGTAACCTGTGCACTGCCGCTGGTATAGGCAGCGCCCTCAGTGGTAACAGTCGCCGGATACGGCATGGGCTGACCGGCCTGTGCCCCCTCGATGGTGAAGCTGAACACTACATCGGTGGTGTCGGCACCATCAAGCGTCTTAATCACAGGCAGCTCAAGCACAGCAGGCGGCACCTGATCATTCAGAATGGTCAGACTGGCAGGGGTACCTGCAGCAATGTAGTTCTTGAGTTTATCGCTGGTGCCCTCCGCCCAGTTGATGGTAACTGTCTGGTTAACGGAATCCAGCGTGATATCCCAGCTGGATTTTTCGCCGGTCTGGTAGCCATCGGGGGCTTTGGCTTCGGTAAGGGTGTAGTCGCCGCCCTTCAGATCGGAGAATACATAGTAGGTAACGCCATCCTCCACGGCGGTGGTGGGTGCGGGCATCCGGTTGCCCTTGGCATCCTGCAGGGTGAATACGGCACCGGTAAGATCCTGACCGGCTGCGTTTACCTTACGGATGCGCAGATCACAAACAACAGGCATGTTTTCCACGTTCATCTGGTGAACGGTCTGGTTCATAACCTGCTGCACGGTCTTGCCAGCCTGCCGCAGCCGCTCCACGATGCTCTTCACTTCGGCGTTGGCGAACTCGCTGGAATTGGTGCTGAAGTAGAAGTACCATTCCTCATCGCTGGCGATGTAACCGGCGGGTGCCTGAATCTCCTTGATGCAGTAGACCGTCTCGTAGCCCTTGTCGCCGTTGCGCTTGAATTCCATATTGGTTCTGCCGGTGGCATTGGTGGTCCAAGTACCGACGGCCTCGCCCAGCGTACCGTCCGCATTGACGGGGTAAGCTGCGAATACAGCGCCCTCCAGCAGAATCTGCACACTGCTGCCGCCCTCCAGCTTGCGGATGTTGATGGCAGCGGTGCCCTCCGGCGGCGTGTAGGTGGCCTCCTGGTTGGAGGCGTTTACCTGGAAGCTGTCCTGCACATGGCTGTCGGTTCTGCCGTACAAACTGGCGGAGTTGGTCAGCTGATCGGTATTGGTGCCGATACCGGCCTGAGGCTTTACGCGGTAGGTGAGCTTCAGCCGCTGCCCATCCGGCACGCAGATGGTGAAGCCCTTGTTCTCGCCGGTAGCCCAGGTGATGGTATAGGTGCTGTCGGTAACTTCGCTGCCGGCTGTGAGCACTTTCGCGTTATCCATGTTGATCAGCCGCACGCTGTCATCCCGGTAGAGGAAGCCTTCCTTGCCCTCGCCCAGTTCGTCCTTCAGCACAAGGGGCTGACCGCCGTTGAGCGTGAGCCTGTTTTCGTTGATCAGAATGCTGTATTCAATCTCGCTGACAGCGGTTACGATGCCGGAGGTTTTATCCAGCATGGTGGTGCTGAACGCATAAGAGCTTCTTTCAATTGGGATATCATAGCTTTCGCCGTTCCAACCGGCGTTTGCCGTATTCCAATAGGGGACGATGACTTCCGTAGCATTCTCGTCGGCTTGATCGATCGCATCCTTGATCGCTTCCGGATTGAGAATGGTATGGTAGTCGATCATGATATCCTTGCTCTTATCCTTGTTTCCTTCAGCCCAGCCGCCGCCGGGTACGGTGAAGGTAAGGGTAAAGGAATTGCCCTGAACAACAACATCATCCGGAATAATGATATAGTCCATTGCATCCTCTGCCCGGATCAGGAACAGATCCTTCAGTTCCTTCCCTTCGTAGGTGGGGAACATCTGGTTGTCGGAGAAGGTATCGGTTATGGTTACGGTAATGGGCTTATCATCATTGCCGAACTCGCGCGCACCAAGATAGATTCTCCATACGATTTCCTTCTGGCCGTCGCCTGTTTCCGGATTGAAATCATATCCGCCGGTAAAGTTCTGCCAGCTCTTGACCCCATCGTTGCAGACAAAATATCTTTTGGGCGAATTGGGGTTGTAATAATCATCGTACGGGTGCACGCCCTTCCACATGGTGGCAAAGCCACGGTCATAGTGGGCATTGTGGCCTTCCTGCATCACCTGACCCTGATTGGAGTAGTACACCCAACCATCGTTTTTGATGCGGTAATTCTGACCGGAGGGATGCGTTTCGTTTTCCAGATAGCACAGCACATCGATGGTCTCGAAATAGGTGGCCCCCACCTCTGCCATGGCAGCAGCCACTGCTCCCATGTTCAGCTCAACGGCAAAGCCGTACTTGCCATTCTCGCCAAAGTCGTATGCCTCATGCTGCTTGACGATGGTGTAATGGGTGCCTTCCACCAGAGGGATTTTCGTTTTGTTGGGGCATACCATCTCAACGGTGATGGGGTGCTCCTCGCTGTAGTGGATGTTCACTTCCCCAATGGGGGTCTGGGCCTGGGGAACCTCATCCACAATCGCAAGTTGATCAAGGAGTGCGAAGGGCACTTTGTTCTTGTTGTCGCAGGTAATCCGCCACTGGGTAAGGCTGTTGTTCAGCTCAACGACGTGCTTCTTGTTCACATACAGGCGGGCGTTGGCCGTCATCTCCGGCAGAGCCTCGCCGGTGGCAGGGCCTTTTCCGAAGCCGCCGCCAAAATTGTCGGTATGGGTAAGGGTATAGTTATTCTTCAGGCCGGCAGTCAGGTAGCCGGTGCCGGTCTCATCGTCCGCAGGGGTGGAGAAATAGACCAGCTTGTAGAGCTTTACATGGCTGCCGTCCTGATTGGTATCCAGATTTTCGGTGGTGAAGGTGAAGCCGTTGCCGGCATCGTTGAAGTCGATATTTGCCGTATCGGTAAGGCCGGTAAAGGAAGCAAGGCGTTCCTTATGGTTATTCTGGTCGGTAAAGCTGTGGATTTCGAAGGGATAATCCCCGTTCACCAGCAGATCCATGCCGGTCAGGGTATCGGTGAAGGTTGTCTTGTTGTAGAAATCCCAGCCGAAAAATACATCCCAGCGGATGACGGGCTTGCCGTTGTAGAACAGCAATTCGCCGGTGGAGGGGTTTACCTCATAGCCGCCCTGCTTGCTGGGGGTGGTGTAAACAGGAATAGCCTGCTCGAATTCCTTGCTTTCGTTGGTTTCCACCCCATCCACGCTGAGCAGGTAAGCGGTGTTGGAGTAGGTTTGCGGATAATCGTTCTTCTGGGTTTTCTGAACTGCGTATGTTACATCCGCCGGGATGCGCAGATAATAGGCGCCGGGAGGCAGCAGCTGCCCATCCGGAGCGGTGATGGTGATTACCTGGCAGTTGGCGTTTGCGCCATTATGGCCCAGCGGCAGCCGCTGCATTTCGGTGGTCAGCGTTGCCTGTACACTTTCAAGGGAAGCGGCGCCGATTTTGTTGGTCCAGTATCCTTCGCCGGTATCCACACCTTCCAGCGTAATGAGAACATCGGTGCGGAAATCGAAGCCGTACTGCGGAGCATCGGCCACGGTAAAGGTTTTGACAGGTTCACGGATGTACACCACAACACAGTAGTCCAGATAGTACCGCTGGTTTGTCTCATCCATGTAGACGCCGTTATAGTCAGCGCCCTGATCGGTAAAGGCGTTCTTATCGATCTTGAACTGGTTCTCGGTCACTTTATCCCAGGCGATGGTGGCGGTAGCGGTGAGCGGGGTCTTGAGGGACTCGCCGTTTTCCTTCACCTCGACGGTGTTGGTCTTCTGGGCATCAGTGTAATCCTTCAGCTTGGTAAGGGCAGCCACGCTGTCCACCTTCATTTTGTATACGAAGGTATACTCACCCTTCTGAAGCTGCTGGTCGGGGCTGGTAACGGTGAGGGTGTTGGTGGTACCGGCGGTGGCTACCACAACCGCTGCGGTCTCACCTGCGGGGGCTGTGACTGCAGGATCGCCGTAGATCTCGCCCTCCAGCGCACCGTCTGCCAGAACGGTATCCTCCAGCGTAAGGGCAGCGCCGTACATGGCTCCCTCCGCACCGGGGGTAAGCTTCATGTTCTGGTCAAGAGTCAGGGTAACGGTGTAATCCACCAGATAGGAGGATGCATCGGTGCTGTAGTAAGGCGCACCGGCGGTTTTGGTAAGGGCATAGGACTGCCGTGCGGTAAGGGAGACCGTTTCGCCATCCACACCAAAATGCAGCTGACCGTTATCATCGTGTCCGCTGGCATCCAGCGTGCCCTCAAAGGCCACATTGGTGTTGCTGATATCGCCTTCCTTGGTATAAATACCGGGGTCGAAGCGCAGGCAGACCTTCTTGGCAGCCTCGTCCACCCACCAGCGGAAGATGTTTACGCCGTTGTCGCTGGCGATGTTATCCGGTGCCTCGTAGGAGGTGGGATAGTTGGCGCTGCCCAGCAGGTTGAGGAAGCTCACATCCACCGTAAAGACGGTATCGGGATCCACCTCGCCCAGCTGATACGCCTTACGGAGCAGATACATCCCGTCTTCCTTGGTAAGGTCGAAAGCGAGCTTGAAGAACAGACTTTGCCCGTCCTCCACCACATCGGGCAGAGCGGTGCCGTTGCGGTCTGCCTCCAGCGTGTAGGAAAGCGTTGCATAATCGCTCAGAGAGACCGTTTCTGCCGGATCGATGCTGACACCTTCCACCGCCAGCTGCACGGGGTGAGAGATGACCTCCACCACATCCGAGGAGGCATAGCCGATGTTGCCGGTGAGCATGCACACGCACATCAGCAATGCCACGGCTCTGCGCAGAAGAGCATTTTTCTGATTCTTCATCCTGATCGTCTCCTTTAGGGCGAATATTGGATAAACCGTCGGAGGCCTGTCGCCTCCGGTTTTCCGGAGATATGCACATTTGTTTTTCGTATCACATACGATTGCAAACAAAGATCCAAGTTAGGTATACCATAATTTGCAATCCCTGTAAACACAGCGAAAACGTTGTAGCGAAAATATTTCGCATGTTTTTTTGTTTTTGTTTACTTTCGACCAAAACAAAAGCAAAAATGACCGATTTGGATGAGCCGCTATGCCTGAGAAAACAAAAAATCCCGTTCCCGGTCTGGACCGGAAACGGGATTTTTGTGTTGAATCAGTACTTGCGCTTGCGTGCAGCTTCTGCTTTCTTCTTGCGTTTCACGCTGGGCTTTTCATAATGCTCGCGCTTACGAGCTTCTGCCAAAACACCGGTGCGAGCACATTGACGTTTGAACCGCTTCAGAGCGCTTTCCAGGGATTCGTTTTCGCGGATGCGTACCTCGGACACTGTTATCCCTCCCCTCGCTCATTCCGCCTTGCGTCTGCTAAATATCAGCAGACAGATAGCGAACTTACAGATATTATACAGCGTAAGTTGTTCCCCGTCAACCATGAATTTCGGTTTTTTACATTCTTACGCCATTCTTTCGGCCAGCAGCTGGCCGCCGAGAACGTGAAAATGAATATGCTTAACGCTTTGACGTGCGTTTTCGCCGCAATTGTTGACAATGCGGTAGCCGCCTTCGGTAAGGCCCAGCTGGGCCGCCACCTTGGCGCAGGTGCGCAGGCAGGCTGCCAGCTCGGTATCGGTCAGCTCATCGGCATGGGCCGCATCGGGGATGTGCTTTTTGCTGACCACCAGCACATGCACAGGGGCCTGAGGGCTGATGTCGTGGAAGGCATAGGTGTATTCATCTTCGTATACCTTCTTGGAGGGAATCTCACCGGCAATGATCTTGCAAAACAGACAATCCTGCATAGCTGTACCTTCTTTCTGAAACATGGGGTGCCCCGGGGGCTGTATGTTTGCGCCTGTTATTCCATTTCGACAGGAACGCCTTCCATTCCTTCCTTGGAGAGAGCGGCAAGACGCACCTGCACCACCTGTCCGCTTTCGCCGCCGCTGACCGCCACATGCACATATTCGGGGGTATAGCCGCCCATGCGCCCATCGGGCAGCGGCTCCTCCAGCAGCACCGGGCGCACCTCGCCCAGCAGGCTTTCCCGGTAGGTCTGTGCCAGCCGGTTTTCCAGCGCCATCAAGCGATGCACACGCTTTTCCTTCTCGTTTTCGGGTATCTGGTCCGGCATTTCGGCAGCAGGGGTACCCTCCCGCTTGCTGTAGGGGAACACATGGATCTTGGCAAAGCCCACCTTCTCGCAGAAATCCAGCGTTTGCCGAAATTCCTCTTCGGTCTCGCCGGGGAAGCCAACGATCACATCGGTGGTAAAGGCAGCCTTGGGCCACACGGAGCGGAGCCGCTCCACCGCAGCCATGAACTGAGTGGTGTTGTAGCGGCGCTTCATGCGGCGCAGTACCCCATCGGAGCCGCTTTGCAGCGCCAGATGGAACTGGGGACAAAGCTGCGGCAGCTGCCCCACAGAGGCAACAAACGCATCGTTTGCCACCACCGGCTCCAGAGAGCCAAGGCGTACACGGCTCACGCCCTCGCAGCCGCACACCGCATGGATGGCATCTGCCAGTGTGGGCTTATCGCTTAGATCCCGGCCATAGCTGGTAAGGTGGATGCCGGTGAGCACCAGTTCGCCGAAGCCTGCATTGCTGAGTGCCTGTGCCTCCACCCGGATATCCTCCAGCGTGCGGGAACGAATGGGCCCGCGCACACTGGGAATGATGCAGTAGGTGCAGCGATTGTCGCAGCCCTCCTGGATCTTCATCACCGCCCGGGTGTGCCCCTCATGGCGGCGTATGCTGAGCCGCTCGTAGGGGATGCTTTCCAGCGCATCCACCGCAACGATCTGGGTATCCTCCCGGATGGCCTTCTCCAGCAGCTGCACCACCTGCGCCCTGTGCTGGTTGCCAATGATGAGCCTTGCACCGCTCTCCCGGAGCTGTGCGCCCAGCCGCTGGGCAAGGCAGCCTGCCACCACCACCTCGGCCTGAGGGTTGCGGCGGCGCACCCGGCGCACCAGCTGCATGCTCTTTTTATCGCCCGTACCTGTGACCGTGCAGGTGTTGACCACATACACATCCGCCGGAGCGTTGCTATGAACCACGGTATAGCCGCTTTGCTCAAAGCACTCCAGCATGGCTTGGGTATCGTACTGGTTCACCTTGCAGCCAAGGGTGGTAAAAGAAACCGTTTTGGTCATCCTGTCATTCCTTCCCGCATAAGTGAGGGGTGGATCACATTTCGCCAAGCGCTGTCCACAGGGCGGCCAGTGCGCAGAGACCGGCGGTCTCCGTGCGCAGGATGCGCTTGCCCAACGTAACGCTCTGTGCGCCCAGCTGGGTGAGCTTTTCCTTCTCTTCCGGCGTGATGCCGCCCTCCGGCCCGATGACAATGAGCACCCTCTCCGGGGTACCGTGGCTTTCGGTATAGGCGGCCACCGCTCTGCTCAGGGGCAGGGCATGTTCCTCCTCCCACGCCACAAGGATCATATCGAACCCCTCTGCGGCAGCCTTCAGGGCAGCGTTCAGGCTGCGGGTGGGCGAGATCTCAGGCACATGCGCCCGTCCGCTCTGCTTGGCGGCCTCCAGCGCAATGCGGCTGAGCCGCTCCCGCTTTTTCTCATCCTTGCCGCCCTTATCTGCCTTGGCGATGGAGCGGGTCATTTCCACAGGCCACAGCTCCCACATGCCAAGCTCAGTGCCCTTCTGGGCGATCAGCTCCAGCTTATCTGCCTTGGGCAGCCCCTGCCAGAGCACCGCCTTGCAGGGCGCTTCGGGAGAAGGGCAGCGCTCCCCTACCAATACCGTGCAGGCGCTCTCGCTGACGCTTTCCAGCGTGCCCATGTGGAGGTTTTCCCCATCCAGCAGCTGCACGCTGTCGCCTGCGCGGAAGCGCAGCACCTTGGAGCAGTGGGCGCTTTCTTCTTTATTCAGTGTTACGACAGCGCCCTGCGAAAGAGGCATGTCCACAACGCAGCGATGCATCAGACAGCCTCGTTTCTCAGGCACAGGGCGACCCATTCGCCCTTCTCGATGCGGTCGTAGACGGTATAGTCCGCTTCCTTGGCGGCAGCAAGCACATCCTGCTCCCGCTCACGGATGATGCCGGAGCAGATGAGCAGACCATCCTTTACCAGATGGCGGGTCAGGGGGCCTGCCAGCATGCAGATGGCATCGGCAACGATGTTGGCCACCGCCAGCTCGCAGGGCATGGCCTCGCTCTTGCACAGGTCGCCCACCACCACGCGCACCTGCTTCTCCACGCCGTTGAGAGCCACATTCTCCTTGGCTACCTTGACGGCATCAGGGTCGATGTCGATGGCGAGGATATCGGTAGCACCCAGCCGGGCGGCGGCAATAGCCAGAATGCCGCTGCCGGTGCCCACATCCATCACACGAAGGCCGGGGGCGAGATGCTTCTCCAGCAGCTGCATGCACATGTTGGTGGTCTCGTGGGTGCCGGTGCCGAATGCCATACCGGGATCCAGCTCGATGACCAGATCGCCCTCCACGGGCGTATAGGCCTCCCAAGTGGGCTTGACCACCAGATGACTGCCGATGCGGAAGGGCTTGTAATACTTCTTCCAGTTTTCGGACCAGTCCTCATCGGCCACATTCTGCATATCCAGCGAAAGGGTGCCGAAATCCAGCCCGAAGCCGCCCAGTGCAAGCTCGGAAAGCTGCTGACGAACAGTGTTCAGCACGTCATGGGTGTGCTCATCCTGAGCAAACCAGCCCTTTACCAGCACATCCTCGGGCATGTTTTCCAAAAGCTTCTTATCATACAGCTCCCAGTACACACCGGGCTTGTCCGGGTCGGGCACATCGGCACGGTCAATGATCTCCGTGCCCATGGCGCCAAGGCGCATCAGCAGTTCGCTGACGATATCGCTGCCCTCGGTAGTGGTATGGACGACTGCTTCACACCATTGCATGTGGATGACCGCCTTTCGTTAATTAAACAGTTTTTTGATCTTGTCTGCGAAGGTCTTGCGGCCTTCGTACTCCTTGCCGGTCAGGCTGGCCTCCAGCGAGCGCAGCAGTTCCTTCTGCTTCTCGTTGAGGCGGGAGGGGGTCTCCACACGCACGGTAAGGATCAGATCGCCCTTGATGCCGGTGCGGCGGGAGACGATGCCCTGCCCCTTGATACGGAAGGATGTACCCGTCTGGGTACCCTCGGGGATACGGTGCTTGACCGGTTTTTCCAGCGTGGGCACGTCGATCTCGGCACCCAGCGCAGCCTGCGTGATGCTGATGGGCATATTCAGCAGCAGATTGTTGCCATCCCGCTTGAAAACATCATGTTCCTTGACGCTGATGGCAATATACAGGTCTCCGGCAGGGCCGCCGCGCATACCGGGCTCGCCCTCGCCGCGCTTGATCATATTGACACCATCCTCCACACCTGCGGGGATGCGCAGCTTAAGGGTGCGCTTGCGGCGCACACGGCCGGTACCGTTGCAGCCGGAGCACTTATCCTTGACGATTTTGCCCTCGCCGCGGCAGGTGGGGCAGGTACGGACAGTGACCATGAAGCCGCTGCCGGAGCGCACCTGACCGCTGCCCTTACAGGTGGGGCAGGTCTGGGGCTGGGTGCCCGGCTTTGCGCCGCTGCCGGAGCAGGTATCGCACAGCTCGTTGCGGAAGAAATCGATCTCCTTCTCGCAGCCGAAAGCAGCCTCCTCAAAGCTGATGGTGAGGCGGTACTGCAGATCGTCGCCCTGCACGGGAGCGGTGCGGCGGCTACTGCCCATGCCGCCCATACCGCCCATACCGGCGAAAATGGTCTCGAACAGGTCGCCCATGCCGCCCATACCGCCAAAGCCGCCGAAGTCGTACCCGCCGCCGCCCATCTGGGGGCCGTCGAAGCCGAACTGGTCGTACCGGGCACGCTTGTCTGCATCGCTGAGCACTTCGTTGGCCTCGTTCAGCTCCTTGAAGCGCTCCTCGGCATCCTTATCGTTGGGGTGCAGATCGGGGTGGCACTCCTTGGCCTTTTTGCGGTATGCCTTCTTGATATCGGCCTCTGTGGCGTTCTTGTCTACGCCCAGCACCTCATAATAATCTCGCTTTGCCAATTGCTCACCTACTTAGTGATTGTTTGTCTGTAAATCATGTTTCGTGCAAACAGACCGCAATCCCCTTGCCCGGAATATGCGGGAAAAGGGGATTTGCGATATACGCGGAGGGATGCGGGGTTCTGCCACGCACCCGGGTCGGGGGGGATGATCCCCCCGGTACCCCGCATGTTCAGGCTGCTGCGATGTGCCTGCTGCACACCGCAGCGCTTCCATTTCTTAGTGGATCTCGGCGTCGGCATCAATGGTGCCGTCATCGTTTTCCTGAGCGCCCTGGAAGCCGCCCTCGGCACCCTGCTGCGCCTGCTCCTGCTGGTACAGCTTGCCGAACACAGCGTAGACCTTCTGGGTCATCGCTTCCATGGCATTCTTGATGGCTTCCACATCGCCGCCCTCGCGCACCTTCTTGAACTCGTCGATCTCGTGCTGCACGGTGTCCTTATCCTCGGCGGAGAGCTTATCACCGTTCTCGCGCAGCTGCTTCTCCAGCTCGTAGATGAGGCTGTCGGCGCGGTTGGTGGTCTCCACTTCTTCCTTGCGCTTCTTGTCGGCCTCGGCGTACTGCTCGGCTTCCTTCACGCGCTGGTTGATCTCATCCTCGCTCATGTTGGTGGAAGCGGTGATGGTGATATTCTGCTCGTTGCCGGTGCCCTTATCCTTGGCGGTAACGTTTACGATACCGTTGGTATCGATGGAGAAGGTAACTTCGATCTGAGGCACGCCGCGGGGGGCAGCGGGGATGCCGGTGAGCTCGAAGCGGCCCAGCGTCTTGTTATCGCTGGCCATGGGGCGCTCGCCCTGCAGCACGTGGATGCTTACAGCGGTCTGGCCATCGGCAGCGGTGGTGAAGATCTGGCTCTTGGTGATCGGGATGGTGGTGTTGCGGTCGATGAGGCGGGTGAAGATGTGGCCCTCGGTTTCCAGACCCAGAGACAGGGGGGTAACATCCAGCAGCACAACATCCTTCACTTCGCCGCCCAGCACGCCGCCCTGAATGGCAGCACCCATGGCAACGCACTCATCGGGATTGATGCCCTTGAAGGGATCCTTGCCGGTGATCTTCTTAACAGCGTTCTGCACAGCGGGGATACGGGTGGAGCCGCCCACCAGAATCACCTTGTCGATCTGGGAGGCAGACATGCCGGCATCCTTCAGCGCCATGTTGACGGGATTGATGGTGCGCTCCACCAGATCGGCGGTCAGCTCGTCGAACTTGGCGCGGGTCAGGGTCATATCCAGATGCTTGGGGCCGTTCTGGTCGCTGGTGATGAAGGGCAGGTTGATGTTGGTGGTCATCACGCCGGAAAGGTCGATCTTTGCCTTCTCGGCAGCCTCCTTCAGGCGCTGGTAGGCCATCTTGTCCTGACGGAGATCGATGCCGTTCTCGCGCTTGAAGGTATCGGCGATGTAGTTGATGATGCGCTCGTCGAAGTCGTCGCCGCCCAGACGGGTATCGCCGTTGGTGGCCAGAACCTCGAACACGCCGTCGCCGATCTCCAGCAGGCTGACGTCGAAGGTGCCGCCGCCAAGGTCGTACACCAGAATCTTCTGGCTGTCCTCCTTATCCAGACCGTAGGCCAGAGAAGCGGCGGTGGGCTCGTTGATGATGCGCTCCACCTCCAGACCGGCAATGCGGCCCGCATCCTTGGTGGCCTGACGCTGGCTGTCGCTGAAGTAGGCAGGGACGGTGATAACGGCCTTGGTAACGGTCTCGCCCAGATAAGCCTCAGCATCGGACTTCAGCTTCTGCAGGATCATGGCGCTGATCTCCTGGGGAGTGTACTCCTTGCCGTCGATGGCTACCTTATAGGAAGTACCCATTTCGCGCTTGATGGAGATGATGGTGCGGTCGGGGTTGGTGACGGCCTGACGCTTGGCGATCTGGCCCACCAGACGCTCGCCGTCCTTGGTAAAGGCTACAACAGAGGGGGTGGTGCGGGCGCCTTCGGCGTTGGGGATAACGACGGTCTCGCCGCCTTCCATAACGGACACACAGCTATTGGTAGTACCCAGGTCGATACCGATGATCTTGGACATAATCTTTCTTCCTCCTACAAAATCGTCAATGGTTTATGGATATGCTGAAATGAAACAGTAATGCGGAGCATGGACCGCTTTTACTGGGGAACCACCTTGACCATGGCATGGCGCAGCACGCTCTCGCCCAGCATGTAGCCCTTCTGGAACACTTCGCAGACGGTGCCGGGCTCGCCATCCTCGGCGGTGCCCTGCATCACGGCGTTTTCCAGCTTGGGGTCGAACATTTCGCCCTTGCGGTCGATGACGGTGATGCCGCGCTTGGAAAAGCAATCGCACAGCTGGCGGTAGACCATTTCCACGCCCACCTTGAGAGACTCGTCGCTGGTGTTCTGGGCGGCGGCGATGGCGCGCTCCAGATTATCCAGCACCGGCAGCAGGGTGGTGGCAAAGGCGGCTGCACCCTCGTCGAAGGCTTCGGCGCGCACGTTGCGGTTGCGGCGGCGGAAGTTTTCAAAATCAGCCTGGATGCGCTGTGCCAGCGTCAGGTATTCCTCCTGCTTGGCAAGGGCTTCCTTGAGCGCCGGATCCTCCTGCGTGGCTTCGGGCTGGGGCTCTGCGGCTTCGGGCTGCTGGGCTTCGGCAGCAGCTTCGGGCTCTTCGGCCTCGGGCTGGGGTTCTGCCTCGCTCTCAGCATGGAAAGCGGTCTCCGCGCTCTCCGCAATTTGCTCGAGGGTTTCCGCTATTTCATCGTATTGTTCGCTTTTCTTTTTCTTGTTCTTGGACAAACTTCGTCACTCCTTATATTGTCCCAGTAGGATACTGAGCTGCTGACCCATGGCACCCAGCACGCCCAGCACCTGACCGTAGTGCATACGGGTAGGGCCGATCACGCCGATGGTACCGTGGTTGTTGTCTCCCAGACGGTAGGTGGCTGTGACCAGCGAACAGTCGCTCAGTTCGGGGATGCCGGTCTCCGGGCCGATGCGCACGGTAAAGGCCATTTCGCCCTGCTGGTCGATAATGGAGGCCAGCTTGTCGCGCGTTTCCACCAGGCTGAGGAAGTTGCGCGCCTTCTCCACGTCGTTGTACTCGGAAGTCGGATCGTAGCCATGTCGTT
>JAZQHO010000063.1:0-13629 GCA_045540635.1 Candidatus Limiplasma sp. | reverse complement strand
CGCCGCAGGCGAGTTTTTTGACGAGCTTTGAGCGCCTGCCCCGAAGGGCAGGCGCTCAAATCGTTGCTGGGTGGGTTGCTTTATGCGAAGTACAGCAGTGTATACGGTAGAAAGCCCGAAGATCTTTCGCCACGCTTTATTGCAGCTCGTGCCGTACATACCCCGCAAGGATCTCCACGATGCGGGCATTCTTGCCGCCGTGGGCCACGATCACATCCGCCAGCTCGATGTAGTTGCGGATGTGCTTGTCGAACATGGGCTTTACGGTGGTCAGGTACTGCATGGAGATGCTGTCGATGCTGCGGCCGCGCTCGTTGATATCCCGGCTGATGCGCCTGAGCAGACACACATCGGGCTCCACGCTCATGTACAGCTTCAAAAACATCAGCTCGCAGAGCCGCTCGTCGTAGAACACATGGATGCCTTCGACGATCACCACCGGTGAGGGGTAGATCAGCTCATCGCTGTCGGCACGGCAGTGGTTGGCGTAGTCATACTGCTTTTTGGTGATGGGCTCACCGCTGAGCAGCTTTTTCATATCCTCCAGAAACAGGTCGTGGTCGAAGATATCCGGCTCGTCGTAGTTGAGCAGGCAGCGTTCCTCGTAGGTCAGGTTGGGGTGATCCCGGTAGTAGCTGTCGTGATTGATAACGGTGCAGCCATCACCAATGGCTTTGCAAAGCTCCTGTGCCAGCGTGCTTTTGCCACTGCCGCTGGCACCGCAGATGCCGATCATCAACATGCCTGCTTCACTCCTTTTGTAGGTCAGTCCTCGCGCTTATCGCCCCAGAAGAACAGCGCCACAGTGCCGGGGCCGGTATGGCTGCCGATGGTGGTGCCGATGCTGTTGATGAGCACCTTCCCGTTCAGCTTGGGGAAACGCTCCTCCACCAGCCGTGCAACCTCGGTGGCTGCCTCCATGGTGGCGGATTGGGAAATATAGCATTTGCCGTCGTAGTCAAGACGCCCCTGTGCAAAGCGCTCCATCCGCTCCACGATCTCGCGGATCACTCTGTTCTTGCCGCGGATCTTGGACCGGGGGATCAGCTTGCCATCGTTGCTCACGTTCAGCAGGGGGCAGATATTCAGCAGTGTGCCAACAAAACCGGAGGTCTTGGAAACGCGGCCGCCCTTAACAAAGAAGGTAAGGTCGGTGGAGAAGAACCAGTGGTGCAGGTTCAGCTTGTTCTCTTCCGCCCAGTCCCGCAGCTGATCGATATCCAGACCCTCATCCCGCTTGTCTGCCAGTTTGTCCATCAAAAGGCCGTAGCCGGAGGAGGCCGCAAGGGAGTCCAGCACATACAGCTTGCGCTCCGGATACTTGGCGCTCAGCTCCTTCTGGGCAATGCGCGCAGAGTTGATGGAGCCGGAGATGCCGGAAGAGAGGCACAGATGCAGCACATCCTTGCCGTCCCTGAGAAAGCCCTCGAAATACTCCTTGTATTCTTCTGCGTTGATCTGGGAGGTGCGGGTGTCGGCACCGTCGGTCATGGCCTGATAGAACTTGTCAAAGGGGATGGTCTGTCCCAGATCGTCCGGGTAGGGTACGCCGTCCAGCTCGTAGTGGAAGCAGATATAGCGGATGTCGCGTGCCTGAAAGTGTTCGAGGCTCAAGTCGGCGGTGGAGCAGCAGCTCAAAACATAATTCGCCAATGGGATCACTCGCTTTCATGAATAATCATACCGTTTATTCTACCATACCGAAAAGGGTCTGTCCAATCAACGGTTGTTGATAAAATACCTGTGTAAGTTCCAGTCCGCAGGCGGGGGCGGTGATACCCAGCGCCAGACGGTCGCCGGTGTCCAGCGCTTGTTGGAAGGCATTTTCCCCGATGCGCCCCATGCCGATATCCAGCATGGTACCGGCGATGATTCGCACCATGTTGTACAGGAAGGCGTTGCCGCGAACCGTCAGTGTCAGTTCCTCTCCGCTCCGCTCCAAACGAACATCTTCTATGGTGCGCACGGTGGTCTTGGCGGTGCCGCCCGCTGCCTGAAAGGCAGCAAAATCATGGGTGCCCAGCAGACAGGGCAAGCTGCGCCGCATGCGATCCAGATCCAGCGTCTGGGGCACATGAGCGGTCAAGTTCCGCAGCATAGCGCTGGCATGAGGCGCATTATGGATGCGGTAGGTGTACCGCTTGCCCTTGGCATCGAACCGGGCATGAAAGCCGGAGTCGATATCCATACCGGCCAGCACACGGATATCCGGCGGCAGGCAGGTGTTGAGGGCGAAAGCGTATTTATCCGCAGGGATGCGGCTCAGTGTATCAAAATGCACACATTGCCCCATGGCGTGCACGCCTGCATCGGTGCGGCTGGAGCCTGTGACCACGATGCTCTCGCCCGTCAGCTTGCGGAGAGCTTCCTCCAGCACCTGCTGCACAGCAATGGCATTTTGCTGCCGCTGCCAGCCGGCATAGGCAGTACCATCGTAGCTGACACGGATCAGTATTCTGTGGGTACCGGGCTTTGCCTCGGGCTTGATGATGGGTGGCAGCTCGGTCATGCGAACCACTTCCCGCAGAGAATGGTCAGCACCAGTGCAGCCACAGAGATCAACGCGGCATAGAGGTCGTTGCGGGTATAGCGCAGAACACGCATGCGGGTGCGCCCCTCGCCGCCATGGTAGCAGCGTGCTTCCATGGCCATGGCCAGCTCGCCCGCACGCCGGAAAGCACTCACGAACAGCGGCACCAGCAGGGGCACCATGGCCTTGGCGCGCTTGAACAGGTTGCCGCTCTCGAAATCGGCACCACGAGCCATCTGTGCCTTCATAATCTTGTCCGCTTCTTCGATCAGTGTGGGAATGAAGCGCAGAGCGATGGTCATCATCATCGCCAGCTCATGGGAGGGAAAGCCGATCTTGCTCAGGGGCTTCAGAAGCACCTCGATGCCGTCACACAGGGCGATGGGGGAGGTGGTCAGGGTGAGCACGGAGGTACCCGCAACAAGGAACACCAGCCGCATGCTGAAGTGGATCGCCGTCATCAGCCCTTCTTTGGTGATCTTGATAAAACCCAGCTGTACCAACACCGTGGCACCGGCAGAGAAAAACAGGTTGAGCACGAAGGTGATCAGCAGCAGAAACCGCAGCGGCTTGATGGCCTTGAGCAGCTGCTGAAAGGTGATGCCGCTCAGCTTGGAGCAAAGGAAGAGATACGCCAGCGGGATCACATACCAGACAGGGCTGCTGACGCAGAAGATCATAGCGATGTAGACGATGGTCAGCAGGATCTTCGTGCGGGGATCCAACCGGTGCACCACGGTATTGCCGGGCATGTATTGCCCGAGGGTGATGTCTCTCAGCATACGCCCGCCTCCTTGCCAGCCAGCTTCAGAATGATATTGTACATCTCATCGGAGGTGTATACATCCTCCGGCACAGGGAACCCGGCCTGACGCAGCTGGTAGGCCAGCTCGGCTGCCTGCGGCACACCCAGACCGATGGAGGCCATCAGCTCCCGCTGCATAAAGACCTCCCGGGGGCTGCCGGTGAGCACTACTTGCCCCTTGCTCATAACGATGAGGCGGGTGGCAAGGGTGGAGATATCGTCCATACTGTGGCTGACCATGATCACCGTCAGCCCTCCGTCGGCGTGCAGCTGACGGATCATATCAAGAATGCTGCTGCGACCCGCCGGATCCAGACCGGCGGTGGGCTCGTCCAGCACCAGTACCTTGGGTTGCATGGCCAGCACGCCCGCAATGGCGACCCGGCGCATCTGTCCGCCGCTGAGCTCGAAGGGAGAACGCTCGGCCATTTCCTCGTAGTCAAGGCCCACTTTCGCCATAGCAGTGCGCACCCGCTGGTCGATCTCGGCCTCAGAAAGCCCCAGATTTTTGGGACCAAAGGCGATATCCTTGGCTACCGTCTCTTCAAAAAGCTGATATTCCGGGTACTGGAATACAAGGCCCACCTTGCGGCGCACCTCCAAAAGGCTCGTGCTCTTGTCGGAAAGATCCAGCCCGTCCACGATCACAGTGCCCTCCGTGGGCTTGATGAGCCCGTTCAGGTGCTGTACCAGCGTGGTTTTGCCGGAGCCGGTATGCCCCAAAAGCCCGATCAGCTCACCATCCCCGATGGTGAGGGTGATATCCCGGAGCGCAACGGCAGAAAAGGGGCTGCCGGGCATATAGGTATGCGTCAGATGTTCGATTTGGATGGGCATAGTCTGTTCGTCAGCTCCTTTACCATATCGGCAACAGTCAGAATGTTTTCATCAAGGTCAAGCCCGGCGGTGCGCAGGCGCTTGGCCAGCTCTGCCATAGGCGGCACATCCAGCCCCAGCGCCTTGATCTCTTCCACATGGGAGAATACCTGCGCGGGGGTACCATCCATCACGGCGCGTCCGCTGTCCAGAACCACGATGCGGTCTGCGTTGGCGGCTTCCTCCATGTAGTGGGTGATCCATACCACCGTCATGCCCCGGTCGCGGTTCAGGCGGCGTACGGTCTTGAGTACTTCTTTGCGCCCGGAGGGGTCCAGCATGGCGGTGGCTTCGTCCATGATGATCACATCCGGCTGCATTGCCAGAATACCGGCGATGGCAACACGCTGCTTCTGCCCGCCGGAGAGCATGTGGGGGGCTGTATCGGCCTTCTCGGTCATACGTACCGCCTCCAGCGCCTCGTCGATGCGGGGCAGCATCTCCTCCCGGGGCACCCCCAGATTTTCAAGGCCGAAGGCTACATCCTCCCTGACCACATTGGCAACGATCTGGTTGTCCGGGTTCTGGAACACCATGCCCGCATGGCGACGGATGCTCCACACATCCTCTTCGCTGGTGGTATCCATGCCGCAGACCAACACCTTGCCGCCGGTGGGCAGGTAAATGGCGTTCATCAGCTTTGCCATGGTGCTCTTGCCGGAGCCGTTGTGGCCCAGAATGGCAACAAAGCTGCCTTTTTCCACCTGCAGGCTCACCTGATCCACAGCGGGAGTCTCGTTTTCCTCATCGTAGTGGTAGCTGGCAAGCTCCAGCTCAATGGGCCATACTTGCTTGTTTTCCAAAAAAATCAGCTCCTTCCCCTGCGGAAGTACACTCCGCAGGTATGGGGATCAATCGCAGTACTTATGCTTTTTGCAGCGCCGGGCGGTTCTGCTCTGCCCAAAGGCGAGCGCTTTGCAGATCCCGCCCCAGCTGCTCCTTCAGCGCCTCCAGAGAGGGGAAGGTCTTTTCCGGGCGCAGGTAGCACAGGTACTCCAGCGTGATCTGCTGCCCGTACAGCTCACCGCCGGTATAATCCAGCAGGTGCGCCTCCACGGTGGGCATCCCTTCCGGCGATGTGGGGTGCATGCCCTGATTGAGCACGCACAGGTACAACCTGTCGTCAAGGCAGGCCAGTCCGGCATATACGCCGTTTGCGGGCCACGAGCCCCGCTGCACATCGTAGCGGATGTTTGCTGTGGGAAAACCAAGCCTGCTCCCCAGCTGCTTGCCGCGCACCACCGTACCGCTTACGGTAAAAGGCAGTGGTACAATGCTTTCGCCAACGGGCTTGCCGTTCATGGCGCCAGCCTCCCTTCCGGTTAGTCCAGAACCAACCAATTATACAGCATATGGCCTTGGCTGGTCAAATCCTGCGGGGGAAATACGGTAAAAAACCAAATGCGCACCTCTCTTGCGCAGCCCTTGTCCCGATGGTATAATAAACACACTTCATCCTCTCTGAAACGGAGTTGTTCCCATGGAAGCCCAAAAACGAAAAAATCTCTGGTTTTTCCCATTGGGTACCGTCGGCAGGGATATGATCTACGCCCTGTTCATCAACTTCATCCTTACTTATGTTTTGTTCACCCGGCAGCTTTCAGCGGCGCAGCTTTCCGCCATCACCGCCATCATGGTGGCTGCCCGCGTGTTCGATGCCCTCAACGATCCCATCATGGGCAATATCATCGAGCGTACCCGCACCCGCTTTGGCAAATTCAAGCCGTGGCTGGTCATCGGTATTCTTTTCACATCGGCGGTGGTCTGGCTGGCCTTCAATACCGATCTTCAGGGCTGGGCCTTCGTATGCTTCTTCGGCATCATCTACCTGCTCTACAGCGTTGCGTACACCATGCACGATATCTCCTACTGGGGCATGGTGGCGGCGCTTAGCTCCGATGCGGACGATCGCAATCAGTTCACCTCCAGAGCATCGCTGTTTGCAGGTATCGGCGGTACTTTGGCTTCGGTGCTCATTCCCATGTTCACCACCGGCAGCATGACCATCGGCGGCAGCGCCAGCGTTGCTTTCGGGCGCATCGCGCTGGTCATATGCATTCTGGCACCGCTATTCCTGTGCTTCACCATCTTCGGCGTTCGGGAGCGCAGGGCAAGGAGCGCCGAGGCGGTGCCGCCAGTCAGCTTCAAAAAGATCCTTTCCACCATCACCGGCAACGACCAGCTCATGTGGATCGCCGTGATCTTCCTCATCCAGCAGGTGGGCAACGGCATTGTGGTGGGCGGTCTGGGCTCCACGTATATCTATTTCGAGTTCGGCTACAACGGCGGTCTGTATTCCATCTTCACCATCGTGGGCATGTCTGCCACCGCCTTTTTGATGATGGGCTATCCCGCCATCTCCCGCCGCATCCACCGCAAAAAGCTCATGGGGCTGATGGCGGTCATCTCCACTGCCGGGTATGCCCTCATGCTGGTACCGGGGCTTCTGCTGCCCGCCGGCAATATGGGCAAGTACTGGTGCGTCGTGGTGGGCTACATGCTTTCCAATTTCGGGCAGTACTGCTATTATCTCATTATGATGATCTCCATCATCAACACGGTGGAGTACAACGAATACCTGCACGGCGTGCGGGATGAGGCCATTATCACCTCCCTGCGCCCCTTCCTGACCAAGATGGCCTCTGCGCTGATCGTGATCATCACCTCCGGCAGCTATTTGCTGTTCGGCGTTACCTCCTATACCAACCGGATCTCCGATTACGAGAGCATGGCTGCGGCGCAGACCATTACCGAGGCGGAGAAGCTGGCGGCGATCGAACAGGTCATCGGCGGGGTGGCAGCGGGGCAGACCGGCGGGCTGCTTCTGTGCATGACCGTGCTGCCCTGTGTGCTGATGCTGATCTCTTACTTCCTTTACCAAAAACGTTACAAGCTGGACGAGACGGAATACGACCGCATCTGCGGCGAACTGGCAGCCCGCGGGGCGGATGCATGATCGCCGCCAATCAATAATCGAAAAAAACAGGAGTGAAGCAACAATGGTCAATTGCAATATCAAATCCGAAAACATTCGTCTGCTGGGCCGTATGGATCCTGCACAGGAGCCTGTCTGTCTGGATTGGACAGCCAGCGGCTTCGAGGTGCTTTTCAAGGGTGAGGAACTGTGGGTGGAGCTGGAGGCTCCCGTACGCAAGCCTGATCTGTGGGTCTGCGCCGCTGTGGACGGTTTTCCCATCACTCGTTTTCCTGTGCAGGAAGGGCGCAACTGGTATCCGCTGGTGCTGGGCATGGATCCCGCCAACAGCCGCCGCGTTACGCTGATGAAAGAGACCCAGTGCATGCCCGCTGCCCCCGAAGCCACAGTGATGGTGCACGGCATCCGCTACGAAGGCGAGCTGCTGCCTCTGCCCGAGCCCAAGCTGCGCATCGAGTTTATCGGCGACAGCCTGACCAGCGGAGAAGGCGCGCTGGCCCCCAAGGATAACAACGAGTGGATCTCCCTGTGGTTCACCGCCTGCGGCAACTATCACCACTATGCCTGCGAGGCGCTGGGCGCGGAGCGGCGGGTGCTGTCCCAGAGCGGCTACGGTGTCAGCTGGGATTGGGAGATGAAGCCCGAAGGCAACATGAGCGAGGGCTACCGCAAGATCGCCGGTGTTATGAAGGGCGAAGCCGCTGAGAAGCGCGGTTGCCAGAAGGATTACGATTTTGCCTCCTGGCAGGCGGATGTGGTATGCGTCCGACTGCTGACCAACGATGTGGGCGCTATGATGCGCAACGAGAAGGTGGCGGAACTGAGCGGCGAGCTGACCGATCGCTGCGCCGCGCTGATCCGTACCATCCGGGAGTGCAACCCCAAGGCAAAGATCGTCTGGATCCTGCCGGACTCCAAGACCCTTCCCTCCGTTGCCATCAACGCTGTCAACCGCTGCATGGCGGAGGGGATCGGTGACGTGAGCTGTTTCGTGGTGCCCGATTGCACCGAAGCCGATTTGGGTGCCCGTCAGCATCCCAATGCGGCCTACAACAAGCGCATTGGTCTCATGTTGGCAGATTATCTGCGTTCCCTTACCGGCTGCTGATCTGCTTTGCTGCCAACCTCAAAACACCGGGGCCTGTGCAAAACGGCCCCGTTCTTTCGTTTGGGAGGTCTCTATGATCCTTCACACCGGTATGCGTACCGATATCCCTGCTTTCTATACCCCGTGGTTCCTTAACCGCCTCCGGGAAGGCTATGTGCTGGTGCGCAATCCCTTCGACCCATCACAGGTGACACGCTACCGGCTGGATCCTGCAGTGGTGGATCTGTTGTGCTTCTGCACCAAAAATCCTGCACCCATGCTGCCCTTTATGGACAGGCTGATGGCCTTCGGGCAGTACTGGTTTGTTACCATCACCCCCTACGGGCGGGATATCGAACCCAATGTACCCCCGAAGGAGCAGGTGCTGGACAGCTTTCTGGCGTTGGCGCAGGTATTGGGGCCCAAACGTGTGGCATGGCGGTACGACCCCATCCTGCTGAACGATGCATACCCCGTACAGCGGCATCTGGACGATTTTGAGGCCATGGCCGAAACCCTGAAGGGTGCCACCGATACCTGCATCATCAGCTTTGTGGATCTCTACGAGAAGGTGAAGCGTAATTTCCCCGGGCTGAAGCCTGTGGGGCGGGAGGAACGGCTGCTGCTGGGCAGCCGTATGGCAGCCGTTGCCGACCGCTGCGGCATGGCGCTTCGCCCCTGCGGCGAGGGGGATGAACTGGCTGCCTTCGGTGCGGATACTTCCGGCTGCATGACTGTTCCTGTATTCGAACGGGCGCTGGGGGAAAAGCTCCGTGTGCCCCGCTACAGGCCGCAGCGAAAGGAGTGCGCCTGTTATCTGGGCAATGATATCGGGGCATACCACAGCTGCGCCCATCTCTGCCGCTACTGCTATGCCAATGATGATGCTGCGTTGGTTCGCCACAACCTGAGCAGGCACGATCCGGCTTCGCCGTTCCTCATCGGCGGCAGCATGCCGGGCGACCGGATCAGCGATGCAAAGCAGGAGTCGTGGATCGACCGCCAGCTGAGCTTTCTGTAGGCAGCCGCCGCTGGCAGCGCCGGTGTGCTTTGGCACTTGCCACCGAAGGGTGGCTGTGGTAAGATGGTTTTGCCGCAGAATTGCGGCTTTTTACCGAACAGGAACTTTTTAGACAGGAGAATCTCAATATGGAATTGGATGTATCAAGAGGTTTTGTCTCTCAGGAAACGGCATTCCCTTTTGAAGCCGTTGTGGTTTTGCCCCAGCAGGATGTATGCGGCGAGACCGTCCGTTTCGACCCCGTGGCCCTCAGCGGCAAGTATACCGTTTACGAGGATGCGGTCATTCTGGAAGGGCAGCTCAGGACCACTGCCCATGGCGCTTGCAGCGTATGCATGGAACCCGCTGCAGCCCCCATCGAGGTGGTGTTTTCCGAGCGCTTCCGCAAGGATGCCAACGAGGAGGAGGACGAGTGCTTCCTTTACGAAGGCAAAAAGCTGCCACTGGATCATATGACGCTTACGCTGGTTCTGCTCAATACCCCCATGCGTTTTGACTGCGGCACCGGCTGTGCCCCCGCCGTGGAATTGAAGCCCTGGAACGAAGCCGAAAAGGTCTGGGCAGAGGACGGCGACAAGCCGCAGGACACCTACCGCCCCTTCGAGGGTCTCAAGGATCTGCTGGGCAGCGAGCCCAAAGAGCAGTAAAACAGCACAGACTACACACTTTGATGCAGCATGCAGTGTTTTTTATCTGATGCTGTCACAAAACCTGTAAAAAGGCTTGACAAAGCCTGCGCCACATCATATAATACGAAATGGTCGCACTGTACCGGTGTATCCGTATGCACCGAAACAGATACAGTGCCGCCGGAGCAACCATTGCTTGCTGACCGGGATTCGATGCGGAAAGCCGTTGCACTTGCAGCAGCAGCTACTCTTCAGCCCGGAAACAGATTCGCGTAAGCGGACGATTTGAAACCCGGAGCCCTCTCCGGGGGACGGAATGAGGAGGTGTAACTATGGCTCTTCCGAAGGGAAAGGTATCCAAGGCCCGCAGCCGCAGCCGCCGTGCCAATTGGAAGCTGAGCCTGCCCGGCATCGTGGAATGCCCGCAGTGCCACGAAAAGAAGCTCGCCCACCGCGTGTGCAAGAATTGCGGTTACTATAACGGCGTGCAGGTCATCGACATGACCGAGAAGAAGGAGAACGAGTAATCACCTCCTTCCCATACAGGGCTGCTTGTCTCGTCAAGCAGCCTTGTGTATATCAACCCACAGAACAAGAGGAGTACGCAACCCGCCGCCTCAGAGAGAAGCGTTCACCGGCTGAAAGACGCTTTGGCAACAGCGGTTTGCAGAAGGTCGCTTGGGAGGGTACTCGGGTGAAAGCATCAGTAGCCCGGTCGTGTGCGCACGTTACAGCGCAAAGAGGCAGCGCATTCTGCGCTGCGAAATAAGGTGGTACCACGGAGTTGCTCCGTCCTTTGGGGGACAGGGCAGCTCCGTTTTCTTTTACAAGGCTTTTGTTTGCGAAGGGGGGCGATGCCATGAACTGGGATGATATCTTTTCCCGGTTAAGTGTCACGGGTGTTACACTGCTGCTGGGCGGTGTATTGCTTAGCCTGTATGCCACCAAGGCTGCAAGGTTCATCTTCCGGGATGCGGGGGAGCGGCTGGTGTTGCCCATCCGGCTTGCCGGTCTTGCCATCGCTGTACTCGGAACGGTTATTCTGCTGGATTTTATCCCCGGTCTCTGATCACAGACCTGTCAATATCATTAACGGAGGAAAACAACAATGGCTGACAATCAGGAATTCTCTATGGAGAAAGTGTACGCCCCTCAGGCCATCGAGGATAAGCTCTACAAAATGTGGGAAGAAAGCGGCGCTTTCATCGCCAAGCGTGAAGAAGGCAAGAAGCCCTTCACCATCGTGATGCCGCCCCCCAACATCACCGGCCAGCTGCACATGGGCCATGCCATGGACTGTCTTTTGCAGGATGCCCCCATCCGCTACCACCGCATGAAGGGCGACCCCACCCTGTGGCTGCCCGGCACCGACCATGCCGCCATCGCCACCGAGGTAAAGATCGTGCAGGCTATGGCCGAGGAAGGTCTCACCAAGGAAAGCCTTGGCCGTGAGGGCTTCCTGAAGCGTGCATGGGATTGGAAGAAGGAATACGGCGGCCGCATCGTCAATCAGCAGCGCCGCATGGGCACCAGCTGCGACTGGAGCCGCGAGCGTTTCACCATGGATGAGGGCTGCTCCAAGGCCGTGCGTGAGACCTTCTGCCGCCTGTACGAAAAGGGCCTCATCTACCGGGGCAACCGCCTTGTCAACTGGTGCCCCGAGTGCCAGTCTGCCATTTCCGATGCGGAAGTGGAGCACAAGGAGATGGACGGCAACTTCTGGCATCTGCTCTACCCGGTAAAGGAAACCGGCGAGATGCTGGAATTGGCCACCACCCGCCCCGAAACCATGCTGGGCGATACCGCTGTGGCCATCAACCCCGATGACCCCCGCTACGCTCATCTGCACGGCTGCCATGTGGTGCTGCCACTCATCAATAAGGAGATCCCCATCGTGTGCGATGAGCACGCCGATATGGAAAAGGGCACCGGCGTGGTAAAGATCACCCCTGCCCACGACCCCAACGACTACGAGGTGGGTCAGCGCCACGACCTGCCGCTGGTGCGTGTGTTCACCTACGACGGTCACATGACCGGCGCCGCCGATAAGGCTGCCTACGAAGAGCTGCTGGCTTCCGGTCAGGCCAGCAAGAACGAGCCTGAGGTGCTGGATTGCGGCAAGTATGCCGGCATGACCACCGCCGATGCCCGCAAGGCCATCGTGGCCGATCTGACCGAGCTGGGTCTGCTCAAGGCTGTGGAGCCCATCAAGCATGAGGTGGGCGTGTGCTACCGCCACTCCAAGACCGCCATCGAGCCCATGGTGTCCAAGCAGTGGTTCGTGGATATGAAGCCCCTTGCCAAGCCCGCCAGCGAGGCCGTTACCAGCGGCAAGACCCAGTTTGTGCCTGAGCGCTTTACCAAGCAGTATATGAATTGGATGGAGAACATCCGCGACTGGTGCATCAGCCGCCAGCTGTGGTGGGGCCACCGCATTCCCGTGTGGTACTGCCAGGATTGCGGCGAGATGATGGTGCTCCGCGAGGATCCCACCTGCTGCGCAAAGTGCGGCAGCAAGAACATCCATCAGGATGAAGACGTGCTGGATACCTGGTTCTCTTCCGCTCTGTGGCCCTTCTCCACGCTGGGCTGGCCGGATCAGACCGAAGACCTCAAGTATTTCTACCCCACCGATGTGCTGGTGACTGGTTACGACATCATCACCTTCTGGGTCAGCCGCATGATTACCTGCGGTGTGGAGGAAATGGGCGAGACCCCCTTCAAGACCGTGCTCATTCATGGTCTGGTGCGCGATGAGCAGGGCCGCAAGATGTCCAAGAGCCTTGGCAACGGTGTGGATCCCCTGCAAGTGGTGGAAAAGTACGGTGCCGATGCGCTGCGCTTCTCCCTCGCTATGGGCGTCAGCCCCGGAAACGACACCCGCTACTCCGATGAGAAGGTGGAGAGCGCCCGTAACTTCGCCAATAAGATCTGGAATGCCAGCCGCTTTGTGCTCATGAACACCCAGACCCGCGAAGCCATCGATCCCGCCAAGTTGCAGCTGCCCGACAAGTGGATCCTGAGCCGCTTGAACAAGGTGATCACTGAGGTGTCCGCTCATATGGAGGACGGCGACTTCGGCATCGCTGCCCAGAACATCTACGACTTTGCATGGAACGAGTTCTGCGATTGGTACATCGAGCTGAGTAAGGGTCGCCTGATGGGCGAGGACGAGGAGCAGAAGAACAACGTGCGCGGCGTGCTCATCTATGCGCTGGAAGGCATCTTGAAGCTGCTGCATCCCTTCATGCCCTTCCTCACCGAGGAAGTGTACCAGAACCTGCCCGCTCACGACGGCATGCTCATCACCGCCAAGTGGCCCGAGGTGAAGGCAGAGTACGCTTTTGAGAGCGAGGAGCGCCAGATGGAGGGCCTGATGGAGATCATCCGCGCCATCCGCAACCTGCGTGCCGAAATGAATGTGCAGGCTGGCAAGCGCACCCATGTGACCCTGATCCCCGAAGCCGGCTGGGAGGAGACCCTCGCCATGGCCGAGCCCTATCTGCAGCGCCTTGCCTATGTGAGCGATGCTGCCATCGGGGGCAAGGATGCCCTTGCCGGCGAAAAGGTGGTCAGCGCCGTGTGCGCCGCCGGTGAGCTGCGCATCCCGCTGGGCGATCTGGTGGACTTCGCCAAGGAAATCGCCCGTCTGGAGAAGGAGCAGAAGAACCTGGAGGGTGAGATCGCCCGTGCCAAGGGCAAGCTGAGCAATCCCGGCTTCCTGGGCAAGGCTCCCGCCCAGCTGG
>JAZQHO010000062.1:0-10545 GCA_045540635.1 Candidatus Limiplasma sp. | reverse complement strand
CTTTGCTGTATCCAACGGCTACAGGAGTACCAACGGGCAGATCCGCCTGCCCACCTGTTTTTTCGACCAATGGCTACTCAATCATGCAGGGAACAGTAATCAGACATTATCCCTTTTTCCCTTTTGCATGACGGCTCAGCGCATTCATGTTCCTTGCAAAAATAATGATATCGGCTCTCTGCAAAGTTATCACAATACCATACATCGCACCTCAAATTCTCATGAACCAAGCAGTATATTTCATCGGCGGATTTTGAATGATGGCAATCCGGGTATTCGCATGTGTGAATCACACACATACCGCCTCCGGCCACTTGGGGACGAATACACCCACGGAAGCGGCAAAGCAAAACTTGATCCGCGAGCACACAAACAGCAACCAGACAAACAATGGCAACAACAGATATGATGATCACTGTGCGTTTTTGCTTCTTTCCCTGTTCATTTCCGTTTTCAGTTTCCTTCTGCATTTGTTTTCACCTGTTCCTTTATCAAATCTCGTTCGATCAGCACTGCGCAGCTCGTTGGGCTCAGAGATCGAGCAGCTGCTTTTTCTTGGCATCGAATTCTTCTTGGGTAATAATGCCCTCATCCAGCAATTGCTTGTATTCGCGGATCTCGTCAATGGCAGAAAAGCCGGTGGAAGAAGCAGTGCCGAGCTTAATGATCTCATCAAGGATCATGCCAAACTGTTCCTCGCTTTCTGCTCCGGCAAGCATCAGGCAGAGCATTTCGCTGCTCGTGGCCAGTCCCTCCTCATCAATGATCACCTGCAGATACCCATGGACACCGTCTTTGCCCGGCTTCGCTTCGGGATAACGCTCGCCCACATAGGCTACGCACCAAGGGAACATCCCTCCATTACCATTATGCACACCGGCAGCCTCCTGATGGGGCTCCTGCGTTACAACATAGTTCATAACGCTTTCCATGAACAGCTCTCTCTGAAACAGATTGCTTTGGTTGGCGTTTTTCAGGGCATCTGTATAATAAGCATAACTCAGTTCCAGCAGGCGGCGCTGGGGCTCATTCATCGTAAAATACAGATCCTCATACTCACCACTGCTTTCCAGACGGATGGATACGGCTTCGGAGTCCAGCATGTTTTGGATGAGCTCCGGCGTTTTTCCGTTTGGAGAGCACATCATGTTCAGGGTTTTCATATATGTGCTCTTGGTGCTGTCCGTTGTGATGGTATAATCCGTTGTATCGGTCATGATCCTGACAACGGAAAAGTCGTGCAGCCGCTCTCCAGCCGAAATGATAAGTAAAAATGTCGGAGCCGCATTGTTGTTGCTTACAGATACATACAGATAGCAGCCATTTGCATTCAGCTCCGGTATGCATTCGGCGAAGTCGTAGCTCTTCGTGGAAATAGACTTGGTGTTCTTGTCGTACTGGTACCCCGGATACTCATTGAGGATCGTGCTGAGGGTATCGCTTGCGGCACAGGCCGTTTTCGTACCGGCAGCAAGCATCATCCATACCATGAGGATCGCCATCAGGGCGGAAAACACTTTCTTCATATGCGACTCCTTATTTATTCTCTTTGTCATAAGTACTCTCCGTTCCGTATCCTCGCCAGATCTCTTTCAGCCTGACGGATTGCTTTTTCTCCATCCTCGGCATCGCAGGGCATGTGGTTGCCATCGGCATCCGTCAAGTGTATGACCCCGTTTTCATCGACCCGCTCCGTCACCCCGCACCGGGTGCAGTACTCAATCCTGATGACGCCCCATTGTTGAAGCGACCATTTATGTTTACACGCCATCATTTCTCCTTGTCCAAAAACACCCCTACCCGCCGGCAGCGAACAGACCGTGTTCTCTTCGATTTTTTAGAGATCGTCCATTGAATGGTCAACAGCGTTCCGGAATTCGTTTATGGTTTTGGCATCATAGTAAGCGTAATTGATCAAGTTATACTCTCCATTGCTCGAAAGGTTCTGGAAAATGTGCTCGATCAGGATCACGCTTCCATCGCTGCCGGTAAGCACCCATTGAGAATAATCCGCCAGATTGGAGACATTCACATAGGATGCGATCTTGGAAACAGGCTTATGATCGTTATAGCCCACCTTGTTGTAGGTGTATTCCCAGAGTGTGTTGTCTTTCGCGGTGCCCACAGGCTCGCCGTAAACCTTGACCAGCTTATCATGGAAGGCCTTGTAGGATTCCTCCTTCTCCATACCGGCGGTACGCAGGATATAATGTGTGCAATAGAGCATCTTGTCGTATTGCGTAAATTTATAGCAGATACGGCTGTCATCATCACCACCGGCGACCGGCCCTTTGTAATACAGCATGTCGTAGGGCAGATTCAGTTTTGCAACATTGCTGACCGTTGCCTTCTGCGCGCTATTTGTAAGAGATGTCAGAAGGATACAACCCGCCCTTGTTTCCTTGTCTACAACATCAGCGATCTTGCTTCCAAGCTTCACTCCGGAGTGGAGAGCAAAATCAAGCGGGCCGTTTGGGGTGCTGTAAACCACTTCCTCCTCGGTTTTCTCGGCGGGTTCTGCATAGTTGGCAGTAACATTTACCGTTTCAACCTCCGGCTCCTTCGGTTCATCCTTCAGTTTGGTCACGCTCAGTTTATGATCAAATGTCGTTTCGCAAACCATATACACAAGCGCAAGGCTCACAAGGTCTTCATCCTGCAGGATCTCGTTCATCAGATCGTAAAACTCGCCGCAGATCTCCTTCTGGGCATCGGAAAACTCCAACGTTTTGCCCGGTGTGCCCCGCCCGGTACGCACATTGATGCTGGCGGTCTCAGACATTCTGATATGCTTCATCATATCAAAGAAAGCCATATCATACAGGAAGAAAACCTGCACGCTGCCGTCCTTCTTCATCTCCGAGGCCTGAAAATCGTACCTTGCATATTCGGTCTCAACGGTCACATAATTCGCAACATTGGAAGGCCCGGCACTGATGAACAGGATCAGAAACGGTGAACCCTTGGTGAGCGAGATCCCCGGAGCAATGCAGTAGTTGCCGACAAACAGCTCACCCACCATCGACTTGGTCATATCCTTGGGCTGGAGAATATTATCATCCACATAGTAACCCGGATATTTTTGCAGAATCTTTTGAGAGGTCATCGTTTCATCGGCCGAAGCGGGCAACATAGAGACTACCAGCACAAGCACCAGAAGCAGGGAAACCAACCGTTTTTGTTTCATTTCTTTACCCTCCATAGATCATTCATTTGCAGCATTGTTGGTTCTCAGTTTGATCCATCTATCCAGACAGCGGAAAACAGCTTCCTCTGTTTCGATCTCCGCAAGGATCACATAGAGTTCATCCACCGTAACGGGAAGGTTGCCCTCCCTGATGATGTTGGCGAAGTTTTCCCGCCAGCCATCTCCGTTCTGCCTGACCCCCGGGTACCGTTCTTTGAGATAGTTTGTAGACCACCTCTGCAGACCGCCGTTTCCGTTTTTGGCACCGCCGCTTTGCATAGTCGTCTCCTCATACGCAGCAGGTGCAGTTCCATAGAAAGCTATCGAGGCACCATATTCCGCCTGTTTCGCGGTAAAGCCCTCATACTCCAGCTGCTCCACAAGCTCGCTGTAGCTGAAAGGGATAATGCTCAGGTAGGCCTGTGCCGAGAGGTAAGCCTGCTCGTTCCAGTCAGCACTGCAGGAATAAGCGGCATAGATCGCATCATCCGTACTGAAGCCTTCATACTCCAGCTGCTCCACAAGCCCCCTGAACGAAAACGAGGAGACCTGCAGGTACAGTTCTGCTTCGCGCAATGCGTTCTGCTGCTGAACAGTCGCCGCAAGCGAAGGAGCGCCCACCGCGAGCACCAGCACCAAAGCCAAAAAGAACGCACATAAACGTCTCATTGGATCACCACTCCTTTCAAAACAAACCGAACGCTTTGTGCTCCGGCTCCCTTCCATAGAGTGTCTGCGCCACAAACACGCCTTTTCTGCAAAAGGGGAACACAAAGCGATCTGCTCGTTTTCATCGCAGAAAACGGCACGGCTCCGTTCCACCCTCTCGCTCTCTTTTGCATTTCCAGCGCTTTTCTTCTCTCACCATCCATTGTACACGCATGCCCCGAAAAGTCACGCTCGCATCTGTAGCATCCGGCAACAGGGTGGAGCGGGGAGGCGGTATGCCGCAGCGAAGGGTACCAAAAAGCGGCCAGTCCCGACCATTCACCCCCATTTCCCCATGCATCGGAAGCACGGCGAAAAGAGGGGTAACAGAAGAGGCTGGTCGCTTGCATTATGCAAAGCTTTTACTCGCCCTTATGCAGCTTGCAAAGCATGTTGCGCTCTGCCACGGTGTGCGAGATCGATCGGATCGCCGCCCTTGAGGCGCTTTCGTTGTTTTCCTCCACAAAAGCGCTCAGCTCCGTAAGCAGTTGCTTCAGCTCGTTTTCTTTTTCCAGTGTGGCCGCATTGCTTACCGGGTCGCTGAAGCGCAGCTGTTCATAAAGCTTTTCCAGCTCCGGTTTCAATACAGCGCTTTGGCAGCGGTCAGCGATCGCAAATGCGCTCGCCGCCAGACCGGACATGTTTTGCGTATCGATCCTGAGCCTCTCGTCGGTCTCCGCAGCCATGACCCGCGTACGATCCGTAGCAAGAACGCCGATAGCCGCTGCGCACAAAAAGATAAGATAGACCAGCAAAACCAGCCAGAACGGCAGCGCAACAAACGAAGCGATGATGCAAACCATAACGCCGATCGCGAATTGCGCCAGCATGTATACAGCACCGACACGGAATACGGGAAAACCATATACTTTGCTGACAAGAGTCTCCTCAGCATGAAATGCGTGAAGATACACAAGCCCGCTGCCTATGATCGCAACAGCCGTAAACACAAAGGAAAGCCAAGCGGGAGCGGTTTTGGGAAAAGGAACGATCAGAAAAGCAACGACATAAAGCGCAAGAAATACAGCGTGAACAGCAACTCCGAAGCGTACTTTATTTCCATTTCCTTTCAATTTCAGTCCCCCCTCTTATGCCCGCATTCCGGGCAGAATTTAGCGCTGATGCCCTTATTGCCGCATTGGGAACAATTCCAAACGGTGTTTTCCGGCTTTTTGCACCCGCATTCCGGGCAGAATCTGGAGGTGATCTTCTTTTGGCCGCAAGAACAATCCCATGTGGCTGCCTCGGGCTTTTTGCTCCCGCACTCCGGGCAGAACTTAGAGGTAATATTTCTGCAGCCGCAGCTGCAATCCCAGCCGGTTGCAGGTTCAGGCTTCGGAGAACCGCACTCCGGGCAGAACTTCGACTTCACATCCTTGCAGCCGCAGGAACAATTCCATGCGCCCGCAGCAGCAGAGAACACACCGGAGCCCATCTCGGCTGAGGTTTGCAGCACAGGCGCAAGCGCATCCTTGGCCATTCCCGCAACACTGCCCATAGCGCCGAGCGTTACACCCAGGCCCGCAAGATCGCCAAGCACAGAACCGCCGCCGCCAATGCCGCCAATACCGTCCTGCATTGCTTCCATACCGACCATACGCGCCGTTTCCTGCTGATAGGTGTAGCCTTTGGCACGCATTTCCTCCGCCTCGGCAAGCGCCTGCACCCGGTAAGCTTCCGTTTTGGCCTGCGCCATAATCTTCAGCGATTCGGCTTCGCCCTGTGCGCCAAGCAGCTTGAGCTGCGCTTCGGTCTGAGCCTCAAGGATCCTTCGGTCGCGCGCGGCTTCAACCTCGGCCTTGCGGATCTCCTCCTCTCTGACCCGGAGCGTTCTGTCCGCAAACTGCTGCTTCAGTCTGCGGAAGTTGGGGTCATCATCCGGGGTAACGATGGTTGTTACAAAGAACTCCGGCATCATCAAGCCGTAGTCGGCAAGGGTCTCGTTGATGACCACACGCAGTTTTTCCGAAATGACATCGATATGCTCGTCAACTTCCAGAATGTTGATGTTGTTTTCTTTGATCACGCGGGCAAGCACCGATTTGACCCGATTCATCACCAGCGCTTTGAACTTGCCGGCCACAGAAGCAATGCTGCACCCATCGCCCACAACTTCGTTCTGCTTGAACTCGGATGCGGTTCCCACCAGTTTGATGAGAAGCTTTCTCGAATCGCATACTCTGAAACTGAAATGGCCGCAGGCACCGATCTCGATGTGCAGACCGGAAGCAGGATCGAACAGCCTTACTTTGCTGTCCGTTCCCCACTTGATGCCCATCTGGGTGGCCAGATTGATGAAGTAGACTTCGGAGTGGAAAACCTCGGTCGTGTTCGTGGGCAGCTTGTACAGGGTTTCCAGAAGGGGAATGTTCTGTGTGGCAAGCGTATACCTGCCCGCCCCAAACAGATCCAACGCCCTGCCATCGCGGAAGAAAAGAGCCTCCTGCGACTCGTGAACGATCAGCTGCGAGCCCAGATTGAAATCTTCGATCGGGTGCTTCCAGACAAAGGTATCGTTGGGGCCTTCGTATTTGATCACACTGGCAAGGCCCTGATTTTTGACGGCTTCTTTGGCGATCCTCTCCTGCACATCGATCCTTGTTTCGCACAGGGGGCAGGTATACTCAGCCGCATTCTTTTCCGCAGAAAGCTTGCAGCTGCACGAAGGGCAGGTGAATTCCGCCAGAGAAAACATGCTTTCTCTGGTATGGATCGGCTTGTGGCACACGGGGCATTGGGCTTCGTCGCCCTCTGTCTGGTCATAGACAACGGTATTGCCGCAGGACGGGCAGACCTTGGATGCCATTTTGTCGGTTTTGATGTTGATAACATAACCGCATATGCAGTCAAGCTTCTTTTTCGCAAAGAAGCCGGACGAAGCTTCCGCATACCTTCCGCATTTGGGACACTCGATGATAAACTTTGCCATATCTTTATTCTCCCGAAGCTGTAGCATGCCCCCTCCGGCAACGGCAGGGGTTTTCCCGTTCTTTCGTCAGGTCTCTTGTTTCAGCTTTTTCTTCAAATCCAAGATCACCGATTCCAGTCTGGCAATTTCGGCACTGGCTTCCTTCTTCAATTTAGCGCCTGCGCCAAAGATCTTTTTGGCGTTTTGAGCATAGATGACCTGTTGCTCCTGCAGTTTTTCGCTTTCTCTGTCGATCTGCTCTCTCAGCTTCCGGTTATGCTCCCGGATCTCAGCTTTCTTTTCCTCTTCGATCGTCTGCCGCATCTGTTCGCCCAGCTGCCTGCATTCGATCGCTTTGGCTGCGGAATCCTTGAAATCCCCAAGAGTGGCAAAAAGATCGGCGGCATGGAAATACGCCTGATAATCCCTGGTGCCCGAAGCCGAAGCCATCTTCTTTTCCGCACAAGCAAAGGTATCCTGCATCTTCTGCTGTTTTTTGCCAGCCAGACAGTACTTCGATCTGGTAAACCCGTTTTCTGCACTACCGGCCTTGATCATTTCCATGAGCTCTGCGAGGATCTCATAGGTGCTGATCGCCGGACCGGGAATATAATTTTCCTTATGGATGGTATCGGAGATGTCGGCAGTCGAACTCTCGTCCACAGCGGCAAGCACTTTGATAATGGCGGCCTGAAGCTTTGCTTTTTCGATCAGAGACCAGTTGAAATAGCTGCGGTCGATCCTGCGGGAGTATGCATCTGTGCAAAGGCAAACGATCTCGTCGTACGCCGCAGGATCGGCAACGGCAGCCAGCGTTGCGATCTTATTCTTGATGGTGGTAACATCATTCAGGGTTGCGCAGTTGCGAAGGCACACCGTCAGACGTTTGATGAGCCACTTTTTATCGGCCCTTTCTTTGACAGCCTCCAGCTGCGCCTTTTCTTGGCCGGATGAAAACCGGATCGCCCGTACCAGATCCTTGCTGTCATGCAGCTGTGCAAAGCAATCGGCAATTTCATCAAGATTCTTCCGCTGCAAGCCGGCCAGCACCTTGCCCACATACGCCCGGGCTTCCTCGGGCTCTGCATCGAGCACTTTGTCGAAATACTCGTTTGCACTCCCGAAAGCGCCGTCTTCAAGGAAAAAATAGCCGCGCTTCAGCAAAGCCTCTGTGGAAGCGTTTGCCGTTTGGACGTTCTTTTCGGCGGTACCGCGGACGATTTTGGTAATACCGCGGATCAGGTCTTGGATAAAGCCAAGCTTGCCCATATCCTGCGCTTGCAGATTCCTGAACTCCGGGGGCATATCGGCGGGATCCACATCGCGGTAGCAGGGGATCAGCATTTTGGAATGGTCTTCATTCATCAGGGAGAGGTAACGGCTCCACTCGTTTTTCACCCACACGGCATTGTAGTATTCGCAGTTGGTACCGATCACCAGCATCACCTTTGCAGACAGAAGCGCCGCAAAAATATACGGCTCATACTCCTGCCCGAGCTTATCTTCCAAAGTGATGCGTGCAAAAAAGACCTTGAAGCCCCTGTCGGTCAGGTGCTCATAAACATCCTGCGCAATAACGCTGTCAACGGTTCGTCGGCCCAGATCGTCCGTTTCTTTATAGCAAATGAATACATCGAAGGGCTGCTCCCGGCTGACGATCGTCAGGATCCTCTTCTGGATCGCATCGATCGCTTTTGCTTCTTCCTCATAGACACGCTTTGCCACGGCATCGGCACAGGAGAGAGCGGTGGTGTAATTTGCATCGTCAAAGATGCTGGCAAACGATGTGCGGTGGCAGGTAGGGATCTTTTCGGCAGTTTTGGGATCATCGACATATTCGATGCCGTATTTGCACAGGCAAAGCCCCCAATAGGCTTCTGCCTCCTGCGGAAACTCACCGATGATGCTCTCATAAACACCGGAAGCACGATCAAACTCGTTTGCAATACGCATCCGGTTGGCTCTGTTGAACAGATTTGTTTTTTTCTCATTGTCTGCAGCGGGGATCGTTTGCGCGGTGCCGCAAAAATCACATTCTACAACCGTCATCCCACCGGACACGACGAGATCACCACCGCACATTTTACATTTCAGCACAGCCATGATTACTGTCTCCTTTGTTTTTGATATTCGTATATTCTGCACCACATTTTCTCTCACCCTCCATTGTACACGTATGCCCCGAAAAGTCACGCTCGTATCTGTAGCGTTTGGCAACGGAGCAGCGCAGGAGCCGTTTTTTTCGCCCACCGGCAGCCCTGCGGCGTTGTGTTTTGGCGGGCGAAAGTTTATAATGAAAACAGACATTTCCCGATCACATTCAACGACCCGCAACAGAAAGGCTGGGCCTACCAATGACGATCACCCGCGCAATACAGAAATGGGGCTACCGGGCAAGGGATCAGAAGCGGCTGGAGGCCGTGTGCCGCAGCGCACCCGAGCGCTTTGTCAGAAAGGGCCGCATCTGCATCCCGGAGGATCAGCCGCCCCTGTACCTGCCCGACAGGCGCTTCCGGCTCAACGGGGCGGTGTATGTGCAGCTGCTCAACGCCTGCGTGCGGCGGCGGGAGGTGGTGCCCCAGTCGCTGGGGCTCAGCGCAAGCGAGATCTATGCCTACCTTGAGCAGATGAAGGCCGCCGGGCTGATCCTTCTGCATGACGAAAAGCAGAACACCACCCTGCGCTACCTGCCCACCATGGCGGGCGAGGAGGCCAACTCTGCCGTACAGCGCACCAAGCGGGTGCTGAAGGCGCTGGAACCGGCGCTGCAGCCCATCAAGATCAACGTGAACACGGGCGGCTGACGGGCTGCCGGATATATACAAAGAGAGAGCTGCCGCATTTTTCGCGGCAGCTCTCTCTGTTTTTCCATCTCGGTTTTCAAACCATCCCCCCGGCTCGATCCCTCCGCCCCGGCAGGAGGATCGCCACCAGCGAGGTGCCCAGCAGCAGCAGGGGGTAATACAGGCAGGGCAGGATATCAAAGGCGGATACGGCGCAGTTCATCTCCGCTGCGGCGGATACCGCCACAAGGATCTGTGCGCCATAGGGGATCACGCCCTGCGCGATGCAGCTGAAGGTATCCAGCAGGCACGCCGCGCGCCGGGGGGAGATGCCGTAATCCCCGCTCATCTCCTTGGCGATGGGGTTGGGCATCACGATGGCAACGGTGTTGTTGGCGGTAGCCACATCCATGGCTGCCACCATCAGCCCCATGCCCAGCTGACCGCCCCTCTTGCCCCGGAACACCCGCTTGATAAAGCTGAGCAGCGCATCAAACCCGCCGCCCGCGCGGATAAGGGCGCACAGCGCTGCCACCAGCACCGCCACCATGCAGGTCTCGAACATACCCGCCATGTTGTTGCCCACGTTGGTCAGCAGCTGGCTGAACACCGTATGCCCCGCATCCGGCACGATGCTGCCGGTAAGCAGCGAGATCACCGTGCCGGAGAGGATGCCCACCAGCAGCACCACAAACACATTCAGCCCCGCAATGCCGCCGATGAGCACCAGCACATAGGGCAGCATCATCACCAGATCGTAGCTGTGGGCAAGGGCGGCGGGCTGCACATCTGCCGTGCGGAGGATGATGACCCCGAGGGCCAGCAGCGCCGCAGGCAGCGCAATGAAGAAATTGCCCCGGAACTTATCCTTCATGGCACAGCCCTGCCCGTTGCAGGCGGCAATGGTCGTATCGGAGATCACGGACAGGTTGTCGCCGAACATGGCGCCGCCCACCACC
>JAZQHO010000061.1:0-20284 GCA_045540635.1 Candidatus Limiplasma sp. | reverse complement strand
TGAAAAACCTGCTTCCGACAATACAGTATAGATGGCGATCGCATCTTCGTATTTGCGTTCGTCTGCATATTGACCGGCTTGTTCGTACATTTGCAGATTCTTCATTTCAAGCGCTTTTTCTTCGGCATCCAGATACTTATCTGCAGAGCGATAGTAACTTTCTGCCAGTGCATAGTCTTTCAGGCTTTCCTGCAACTGTGCTTCTTTGTAATTCTCGATTTTCTCTTCCAATGCTGTTATTCTGGCGGTTGCCGCGCCATAATCGCCCAACGCCGTATAAGCCTCAATAGCTGCCGTGTAATCACCGGCATCTTCCAGTGCCTCTGCCTGCATATACTGCACATCATTCTGATTCTCGATGATCTGTGCCTTGACTTGTGCAAGCTTCGCAGCAGCGTCCTCGTAGTCGGCAAGCTGCTCATACAGTTCGACCGCGCCTTCATAATCGCCCGACTTTACCAACGCTTCTGCTTCGTCGTATGTCTTCTTTTTCGCCAAAGCATCATCGATATTGGTTACCTTTTCCGCTGCATCCTTGTATTCTCCCAAGGCGGCAAAATCTGCTCTGGCATCCTCCAGCCTGCCATCTGCCATCGCCTGAACAGCCTTGTCGTAAGCACTGCTTTGGTTAAGGGCACGAATGCCAAACACCCCGCCCACTACGGCCAGCAGACAGGCGGCTGCGATGATTGCGATCTTTTTTGCGTTTTTCTTCTTGACTTCTTTGACCGATTTATCAGCTGCCACTTTTTCTGCATGCTGCCGCTCAGCTTCATTCGCACGTTTTTGTTGGGCGACATCTTTTGCCTTTTCCACTTCTTCGTTTGTAGCAGTGGAACGATGAACTGTTCCATAGTACAGCGACTCCAGAGCATTCCGCATATCAGTGGCCGTTTGCCATCTGTCTTTGGGATCATAGGCGCATGCCTTCAGAACGATCAGACCAAGTTCCCGATCCGCATTGGCAGGAGGCGGCAGTTCCTCTCCGCTTGCCCGGCGCATATTGGCTGCATCGTCCTGTGTAACGGTGCTTGCCTGCCCGGGCAACAGGAAGGGTGATTTGTTTCCGTTGAGCAGCCTATACATTACCAGACCCAAGGAATAGATATCGGATGCATAGCCCGTCCTCTCGCCCTTCATTGCTTCGGGAGACATATAGGCAAACGTACCCCGCATGGACATCGCTGCAGATGTTCCCTGCAGGCTTTTTGCCGTACCAAAATCGCCCAACTTGTAGTCGCCATTTTGATTGACGAAAATATTCTGAGGCTTTACATCGCGATGTATGATGTTCGATTTTCGCAAGAGAGTTAGTGCATTACAGATATCAATACCTAATTTGATCGTCTGTTCCCGATCGACTTCACCTTCCAGAATCCTGTCGCTGACACATTCCAGCAATTCCATCCGAATGAAGATATCAAAGCCGGGTGTATTCTCTTTTTCTTTGCAAAGCACATCTTCGCAGGAAACCACATTGGTCTGCCCCTTAAATTGTTTCATTTGAATGTATTCATCGATAAGCTGATCCCGAATTCCGGCAAGACGATCTTTTACTGCCTGTTCATCATGGCTGCCAAGATCCATATAGATGCCTTTCAATTCCGCTTTGTTTTTCGGAATGGAAATATGCTTAATAGCGCACCATTCTTTGGTGTTTCCCACTTCACGGTGTGCGCTGTATACGGTTCCGAAGCTGCCTTGACCCAGTTCTTCGTCAATATACCATTCTCCCCAAATGGGTTCAAATGCTTCTAACACTTTTGTTACCCCTTTCGATTTTTCTTGTCCTGCTGTGATGCCTATCATTTTTAACTATGTTTTTATTATACCTCAAAGTTATGCAATAGCAACATGTTTTTCCAGAAAGACCAGACCCACAAAAAAGGGGACTTCCTTCCTTACCGCAGGGATTTCGTCGGATCGCACGATTCCATATACATCTAAAAAAGCGCATCCTTTACTATCCTTTAGAAACAGCGCAAAGTCTTATATCATTCTGTCGTCCCATTCAATTGATGTCAATATGACATTGCTTCAAATGCTTCCTTACAGCCACCAATGCTATTCCACCAAACGCCGCACACAACACCCTGCGCCTGTCCCTCGCCATCCCCCCCTGCAAACAAAATCCCTCCATGTAATATTCGGTTAAGGTTATCCATGCAAAGCAGCAACACTGGCAAGCTACAATAACACCGTACCAACGAAAGGAGCAGGAACGATGCACGATGCCATTCTCAGGCTGCACAGCCTTACCAAGACCTACGGCAGCAAAACCGCCGTGGATGATGTGAGCTTTACCATCGAAAAAGGGCATATCTACGGCTTTATCGGCGAGAACGGTGCCGGTAAGACCACCACCATCCGCGCCATCACCGGGCTGAGCCCTGCCCCGGAGGGAACAGTGGAGCTGTTCGGTGCCACTGCCCCACAGGCGCTGCGCACCGCCCGCAGGCGGATGGGCTGTCTGGTGGAGCGCCCCATTCTGGCGCTGAACAAAACAGCGCTGGAGAACCTTTGCATGCAGCAGCGCCTTTTCGGGCAGGAGGATGAAGCCCGTGCCCGCCGCCTGCTGGAGCGGGTGGGGCTGAAGGATACGGGCAGCAAAAAGGCGAAGGATTTTTCGCTTGGCATGAAGCAGCGGCTGGGCATCGCACTGGCGCTGGTCAACGACCCGGAGCTGCTGATCCTGGATGAGCCGGTCAACGGACTGGATCCCATGGGCATGGTCGCTGTTCGTGAGCTGCTGCGCTCCCTCTGCACGGAGGATGGCATCACCATCATCATCTCCAGCCACATCCTTGCGGAATTGTACCAGCTGGTGACTGATTACATCATCATCTCTCACGGACGCATCGTGGAGACCCTCTCCCGGGAGGAGCTGGACAGGCGCTGCACCGCCTGCCTGCTGGTGGAGACCGCTCAGACGGCAGAGGCATTGAAGGTGCTGGCGGAAAACGGCGTGCAGCAAACAGAAGCGGACGGGCAGACGCTGCGAATCTATGACTGCGTGCCTGCGGAAAGCATTGCCCGTTGGCTGTTTGATGCACGGATCCTCGTAACAGCGCTGGAGCGGCACGAAAACTCGCTGGAGGACTACTATATGAAGCTGCTGGGGAGGAACGCGCAATGAAAAACCTGCTGAAATGGGAGCTGCGGGAGACATTTTCGAACAAGAGCTTCTGGGGCATCGGCGCAGCGCTGGTGCTGGGCGCTGTGCTTCTGGGGCTGATGTCCGTTTCGGAAGCCGGAAACACCGGTACAGAGGTGTTCCTGCACATCTGCAACAACTTCAATGCCCTGCTGATCTTCTTTGTGGGCATCCATGCAGGTCTCCACGTGACCCGTGCCTTTGAGGAGCGCAGGATCCAGTCTGCAGTGATGGCGGGCTACAGCCGCAACAGCATCATGCTGGTCAAGCTGCTTTCCTTCTCCCTGACCATTGCCATCTACAGCCTGTGTGCGCTCGGCTGCGGCGCTGTGCTGGGCGCAGCCGCAAAAGGCATGGCGGGGGTGGACATTTTCCGGGAGGTGATCCTGCGCATAGCGGTCTATACGCTGGTGGAAGTATCCTTTGCAAGCATCTGCTTTCTGGTGGCAGTGCTGGTCAAAACATTGGGCTCTGCCATCGCCGTCAATCTGGTGGTGGCGCTGGGGCTCAACACGCTGGCGCAGGCTTTGACGGAGTACCCGTGGGCGGAGGGCATCCTGCGCTTCACCTCCGCAGGGCAGACCTTTCTGCTCATCGCCGATGCAAGCACAAGGAACCTGTGGTGCGCCGCTGCCGCATCGCTGGCGGGCATCGCCGTGGTGCTGGTGGTAGCCTGCACCGTCTTTGCGAAAGCAGAACTGAAATAATAAAAGAAGGAAGCCAACCGCCGGTACAGCGGTTGGCTTCCTTCTATCAATACTCTGTCCAATGTTCGCTTTGATCAGCCGATGGCAGCGGCCAGCGCCTGCGCCTTGTCCTCATGCTCCCAGGGCAGATCCACATCGGTGCGGCCAAAATGACCGTAGGCAGCGGTCTGACGGTAGATGGGGCGGCGCAGATCCAGCATGCGGATGATGCCGTCGGGGGACAGATCAAAGTGCTTGGCCACCAGCTTGCCCAGCTGCTCGTCATTCAGCTTGCTGGTGCCAAAGGAGTTGATCTGCACGCTGACGGGCTGCGCCACGCCGATGGCGTAGGCCAGAGCCACCTCGCAGCGGTCTGCCAGACCGGCGGCCACGATGTTCTTTGCCACATAGCGGGCGGCATAGCAGGCAGAGCGGTCCACCTTGGAGGGATCCTTGCCGCTGAAAGCGCCGCCGCCGTGACGGGCATAGCCGCCATAGGTATCCACGATGATCTTGCGCCCGGTAAGGCCGCTGTCGCCGGCGGGGCCGCCCAGCACAAAGCGCCCGGTGGGATTGATGAAGATCTTGGTATCCTCCTGCCACAGCTCGGCGGGAATGGTGGGCTTGATGACCTTCTCCAAAATCTGCACCCGCAGATCCTCGGTGGAGATACTCTCATCATGCTGGGTAGAAAGCACAACGGTATCCACAGCCACAGGCTTGCCGTCCTCGTAGACCACAGTCACCTGAGACTTACCGTCGGGGCGCAGCCAAGGCAGGATGCCTTCCTTGCGCACACGGGTCAGGCAGGCAGTCAGGCGGTGGGCCAGTGCGATGGGCAGGGGCATCTTTTCGGGGGTCTCATTGCAGGCATAGCCGAACATCATACCCTGATCACCGGCGCCGGTCTCGGTCTTGTCGGTATCGCGGCTTTCCAGTGCCCGGTCAACGCCCATGGCAATATCGGGGCTCTGGGCATGCACAGCAGTCATCACGGCGCAGCTGTCGGCACTGAAGCCCAGACCATCGCCCACATAGCCGATATCGCGGATCACCTGACGGGCGATATCGGAGATGGATACCTGAGCCTTGGTGGTGATCTCGCCCATCACCATCACCATACCGGTGGTAGCGCAGGTCTCGCAGGCCACACGGGAGGCAGGATCCTGCGCAAGGATCGCATCCAGCACAGCATCGCTGATCTGGTCGCACACTTTATCGGGATGACCCTCGGTTACACATTCGCTGGTAAATACAGTACGCATTTCTGTCTTTTCCTCCTCTTATAAAATGGGGTTTTGTTACAACCGAGCAGTTTTTGACGTCAGGCGCACTTTTTATCAAAAAACGCACCTGCGGCATGGCAGGCGCGAAAAGGGTTCTTTCTTCTTAACCTTATCTGCCAGCGTATGCACGCTGCGGGATTTGCCACCTCACGCCATGGCGCAGGTTGGTGGGTGTCATCGGGCCCGTCCCTCGACCGCTCTTTATAAGGTGTTCGGTTGTCGGCTGACAGTATAGCAGAGTGCAACAACAGTGTCAACGATTTTTGCAGAAAAAAGTAAAACCCGAATGCCGTGCCGCAGTCCCACGCTCTCCGGTGCAAGGGTGCAGGGGGGCGGAACGTTTTTCTCAACAAAGATTGAATTTGCTTTCTTCCGGTTCTGTAGTATAATACAGATGTTATCTTATACCCTTTGATTACTGTAAACGGAGTGATACCGAACCATGGTCAAGATCATTTCAGACAGTACCTGCGATCTATCCCATGAACTTCTGGAACGATACGACATCGCCGTCCTGCCCCTGCAGGTGACTCTCGGTGAAGCGTCTTATGAAGACGGCATCAACATTACGGTAGACGAGATCTACCGCTGGGCTGACGAAAACAAGACCACCCCAAAGACTGCCGCCCCCTCTGGGGAAACTGCCGCCAACGTGCTGCGCCCTTGGCTGGACAAGGGCATGGAGCTGATCTGCTTCTCGATTTCCGAAAGCATGTCCACCTCTGCCAATGTGATGCGCCTTGCCGCCAAAACACTGAAGGCACAGGAACGGGTGACGGTGATCAACAGCCAGAACCTTTCCACCGGCGTTGGGCTGCTGGTGATCGAGGCTGCCATCATGGCAAAGGAAGGCAAGAGCGCCGCCGAGATCACCGAGCGCATCAAGGCCATGCGCCCCCTGATCCGCTCCAGCTTTGTGGTGGATACCCTCACCTATCTGCACCGGGGCGGCCGCTGCTCCGGCGTGGCTGCGCTGGCAGGCGGCATGCTGAAGCTGCACCCCAAGATCGTGGTCAGCGGCGGCAAGATGGGCGTAAGCAAGAAGTACCGCGGCAAGATGACCCGCGTGCTGCCCGAATATGTGGAGGACATGAAGGAAGAATTGATGAACGCCCGCAGGGAGCGTGTTTTCATCACCCACTCCGGCTGCGAAGAGGGAACCATCCAGCAGGTAAAGACCATTCTGGAAGGCCTCGGCTACTTCGACGAGATCCTTGTGACCCGTGCAGGCAGCGTCATCTCCAGCCACTGCGGCCCGGGTACGCTGGGCGTGCTGTTTATCGCCAACGAGTAAACACATAGAAAAGCTGCACCGCAACACCCGGTGCAACTTTTCCCGTATTGGCCGACAGAATGGGGGCTTACCCATGGAGCAACTGGATTTCCAATGCAGCGCCTTCGATGAGCAGGGCAGCTTCCGCATCGAGTACACCGGCTACGGGCAGGATCTTTCGCCGGAGTTCGTAATCAACAACCTTTCCCCCGCCGCCAGGACACTTGCCGTTACGCTGGAAGATCTGAACCACCCCATCAAGGGCTTTACCCACTGGGTGATCTGGAACATACCGGCAGCAGACAGGATCCCGGCAGGTCTCCCGAAGGGAAAGAGCATCGGTGATGATGCGGTGCAGGGGCTTGCCTACGGCTGGCACCGCTATGCTGGGCCCAAGCCGCCCACGGGAAAAGCCCATACCTACCGCTTTACCCTGTATGCGCTGGATTGCACCGTAGACCTTGATCCAAGCAGCTTCAAAAAACGTTTTCTGCAAGCAATACAGGGGCATATCCTGCAAAAAGGCGAAGCAACCGGAACCTTTGGCAGGCCATAACAAAAGCATGTCGGGCAAAACATCGCCCGGCATGCTTTTGTTATTCTGCGATCCGTACCCCCTCCATTTTGCAGGCATACCGCAGCTGATAGGACGCCCTCTCGCCGCTCTTATCCGCAATGGCGGCAAGCTCCTTCTGCGCATCCTCCATGGTGGCATACATGCCCAGCAGCATGCGCCGCTTCAGGCCCAGAAAGCCCTTGCCAATGCCGTAGAGCGCACAGACCGGCACCCGCACGGTCTGCCCCGTCTGCCCGCCGCCGAGCAGCGTGGCCTCCCCCTTTCCGCCCAAGCCCACCGGATCCAGCTCGAAGGCATCAAAGGCCGACAGCTTGCGGCCGTTGATATCCACAATATACACCTTACCGGCGTGCCGCAGCAGCTGCGGCACCGGTTGTGGTGCCGGGGAGGGTTCAGAACGGACAGGCTGCTCCTTGAGCAGATCGTCGGTGGAAATACCAAACAGTTCACTCATCAGCACGATCTTTTCCGGGTCGGGTGCGCTCTGCCCCATCTCCCATTTGGAAACCGCCTGCCGGGATACCTCCAGCCGGTCTGCCAGCTCCTCCTGAGAAAGTCCTGCCTGTTTACGGTATTTGCGGATTTTTTCCGAAAGTATCATTCAAAACCATTCCTTTCCTGCAGCGTCTCCCACAGTTTACAAAAACCGACGTGATATGTCCACCACAGTTCGTGGCATAGTGACAACCGGAGGTTGCAAAGCCGCAACCTCCGGTGTTTTTTGCTCATGGACGAAGCTGATTTTACACCAGCCGGAAATCCGCGCCATTCTCAGTAAGGCTGTCGTGCCCGATCCACAGGGTAAAGTCGCCGGGCTCGCTGACGAAATTCATATCCGCATCATAGAAGCGCAGCAGTTCTTCCGTAATGGTGAAGCGTACCTCTTTGTTCTCGCCGGGCTGCAGGGTGATCTTTTCCAGCCCCTTCATCTCCCGGAGAGGACGCACCACGCTGCCCTTGATATCGCGGATGTAGAGCTGCACAGCCTCCTTGACGGGCAGGCTGCCCTTGTTCTCCACCGTAACAGCGGCAGTGATCTGCCCATCTTTGGTGAGGGTATCGCTGCTGAGCACAACGGGCGAATAGACCACCTCACCGTAGCTGAGACCATAACCGAAGGGATACAGCGGCACATTGGGCACATCCAGATAGTTGGAAACGAAGGGGAAGAAGCCTTCCTTCTGCGGCTTGGGTCTGCCGGTGTTGTAAGCGGAGTAGCTGAAGGGCAGCTGGCCGGAGCAATAGGGCATGCTCATGCTGAGGCGGCCGGAGGGCTCCACCGCTCCAAAAAGGATATCCGCCACGGCATAGCAGCCGCAGGAGCCGGGCAGCCACGCTTCCACAAGGGCATTGGTCTTTCCTGCCACCTCCGGCACCGCCAGCGGTCTGCCGCCGAACAGCACCGTTACCACATTGGGATTCTGGGCGTACACCGCCTCAAACAGCGCCGTATGGGCTTTGGGCAAAGAGATATCCGCCCTGCTGAGGGATTCGCCCGTCTGGGTCTGGTTCTCGCCCAGCGCCAGCACCACCGCGTCGGCAGCCTTTGCGGCAGCCAGCAGCGCATCGGTCACTTCATCGGAGCCGAAGAAGGTCACATCCGCATCCGGATACAGGGTCTCGATGGCAGCCCGCAGGGTGACGGTCTCCTCAGGCTTTACAAACAACGCCCAGGAGCCGGTAATGGCACGTTCCTCCGCCAATGCGCCCGCCACCACGATCTTCTGCCTGCGGTCAAGGGGCAGGGCTCCGTCATTCTTGAGCAGCACAGTGCTTTCCTCCGCCGCCAGACGAGAGAGCGCTTGATGCTCCTTGCAGAACAGCAGCTTCTTTTCGTCCTCCACGGAGGCATCCTTGTAGGGGTTTTCAAAAAGCCCCAGCTTATTCTTCAGCTCCAGCACGCGGAGCACGGCCTCATCGATCACCGCTTCGGGCAGCTCGCCCTCCTCCACCAGCGTTTTCAGATGGTAGAGATAGCTTTCGCTCATCATATCGATGTCACAGCCCGCCAGCATGGCCTTTTTGGCTGCATCCTTCGTATCCAGCGAGCTGCCATGGAGCACGGTCTCCATCACGGCGGCATAGTCGGAGATGACCACGCCCTCAAAGCCCATATCGCCCCTGAGCACGTCCCGCAGCAGCTTTTTGTTGGTGGTGCAGGGCTTGCGGTCGATGGTGTTGAAGGCAGTCATCACCATGCTGACCCCGGCCTTCACCGCTGCCCGGTAGGAGGGGAGATAATCCTCGTAGAGGGTATGCGGAGAGAGCTCGGTCACATTGTAATCTCTGCCGGACTGGACTGCGCCATAGGCGGCAAAGTGCTTTACACAAGCTGCCAGACGGCCCTTATCGGCATAGTTGCTGCCCTGAAAGCCGCGAACCTCGCTCTCGGCCATGCGGGCGTTGAGCCACGGATCCTCGCCGGTGGATTCCATCACACGGCCCCAGCGGCTGTCGCGCACCAGATCCACCATGGGCGAGAAGGCCACATGCACGCCTGCGGCTGCCGCTTCCTTGGCAGAGGCTTCGATGAGGCGCTCTGCCAGCGCAGGATTGAAGGTGGCGCCAATGGCGATGGGCACCGGAAACGCCGTGCGGTAGCCGTGGATCACATCCACCATAAACAGAGCGGGAATGTGATGGGGCTGCTTTGCCATCATACGATCCTGCAGCGCCGTCAGGTGCTCTGCGCCATGCTCGCCCAGCACGCTGCCGGTACGCAGAGGCTGGTCGGGCTCCATGCGGATCTGCGCCGCAGGGCCGGTGTACACATCGATATCGCCGAAGAAGCTGCCGTTGAGCTGCACCAGCTGCTCGATCTTTTCGGTAAGGGACATATCCTTGAGGAGGGCTTTCAACTGTTCGTTGTTCATGGTCTTTAGCCTCGCTTCTGTATTGTTGCAGCCATCGATCAGGGCTGCTTTTTCAAAACCGTTTTCAGGGTGGGGTAGCCGATGCCGGCCATATCCAACGCCAGACCGCCCTCCACAGGGGTGAGGGTCGCCTGCATGGCAAAGGGCACCGCCGGGGAGCGCTCCGCTATATGCAAAACGCCGCTCTGCCAGCCGTAGGCGCCAAGGTAATAGACCTGCGATTCCTTATGGTTGAACTCTGCCGAGCCCGCACAACGCACCGGCTTCCCCCTGCCGTATTCCATGGCATAGGAGTTGTTCAGCTCATCCATTTTATTTTCGATCTTGAGCACATCGCCGTCCCATCGGATGCTCAGCACCAGCTTCCCATCCTCGCTGGCATAGCTGCCGGTGAAGGGCTCACCGCTGCCGTCATCCTCCGGCCACGAATAGCCAAGGGCGGCAATGTGCTGCTTCAGCTCCTGCTGCTCCGCTTCCGTACCCGGCTCCATATCCGCCGCCGGGAACAGGTACTCGTGGAGCAGACCCATTTCCCTGCCCATATCATCGGTGCCGCAGGTGATGGCCACCACCATATCCAGATCCGGTGAGACCATGCAGATCTGCCCGAAAGCGCCGTCACCCCGGAAGCGGTTGCCGCGGGTGCGCCAGAACTGGTAGCCGTAACCCTGCGCCCACTCGTTATCCGGCTGCTCAGTGCCGCCGGAGTTATCGATCTGCTTTACAGTGGCCTTCTCGTACCACTCCGTGGGCAGGATCTGCCTGCCCTCCCACATGCCCTTTTGCAGCAGGCACTGCCCGAAACGTGCGATGCTGTCGCAGCTGAGCCACAGTCCCCAACCGCCCACATTGATGCCGGCAGGGCAGCAGTCCCATTCCGGCTTGGGGATCCCCAGCGGCTCAAACAGGCGGGGCAGCAGGTAGTCCCGCACCGTCATGCCGGTAACTCGCTGCACCATGCAGCTGACCAGATAGGTGCCGTGGCTGTTGTAGTGGAAATGAGTGCCCGGCTCGTGGGTGCATTCGCAGGCCAGCACAGCTTTGGCCCAATCCTCACCGCCCACCTCGTCCGATTTGGGATCCAGCCCGGAGCCCATCATCAAAAGATGGGAAAGCGTGACCTGCTTCAGCCACTCCGAAGGGTTTTCCGGCGCTTTGTCGGGCAGGATGTCCAGCACCCTGTCCTCCCAATGGAGCAACCCTTCCTGCACGGCAAAACCCGCCGCCGCAGAGGTGAAGGATTTGCTAAGCGAAAACAGCATATGAGGCGTTTGGTCGTCGTAGGGGGCAAAATTCATCTTGGCAGCCAGCTTGCCATGGCGCAGCACCATGATGGCATGATGCTGTACCTCCGGTGCCGAAGCCACCGCATCCAGATACTTGAGCAGCCCACGGGAGGAAATACCCACCTCCTCGGGCGTTTGAACCTTCATCCAGCGTTCCATAAACAGACCTCCTCTTTCTCCCGGCAGTTGCCGGTTCCTCAAAAGCATCGGCAGCGGGCGTTTACTGCCCCACCGCCACAAGAGAGTAGATTTTTTCGCTCCATGCCCACAGCCCCTCGCCCCGATGAGGCACATACAGCACCCGTTCCCGGAGCATATCCGGCACGGCGGGCTCCAAAAGAGCACGGTGGCACTCGGGGATCACGATCCGGTGCACCCACGGCGCAAGCTCGATGCCATCCCGCACCTTCATAGGCAGCACGCCATCAAAGACCCGCCCCGGGTGGTTTACCAGCACATCATAGCGGAAGTAGAAGCGCACGCCCGGCACAAGGGCTTCCTCCAGCTCGGCTTCCGTGGGAAAGCGCCCCAGACGGCGCTCCATGACCAGCCGGTCGCCTGCCTGACAGTTCCCCCACGCCAGCATCACATAATGGAAGTAATCCTCCGGGTCGCCCGCTGCGTTGCGGCGCTCCTCCATCAGCTGCCGGGCAGGCAACCCACGGGCTTTGACCGCCGAGAGCAGCCATCCGGAGCGAAGGATGGAGAGCGCATTCTCCGCAGAGGCGGTGTGGCAGACCCACTCCGTTTCGCAGCCCCTGCGCACGGGGCAGGCGGTGCACTCGGTCAGCAGCGGCGGGCGGGGCACAGACAGGTACTTTTCCGGCTCCCGCAGCTTTGTGCGGATCTCCCCAAGCAGCGCTTCATTCTCGCACTCCATAGTGCACGCCCGCCCATTTGCGGCCTCATAAGCCATACATTCCAGCAGGGTGCGCAGCTCCCAATCGGTAACGGAAGGGTAGCGGGACAGGTTTTTGTACAGTACACCCTCCCAGACCTCTGTAAACTCGAACTGACCGATCACGATCCGCATCTGTTGCCCTCGCTTTTGTTTTGCTGCTTCTCTTATTCGCCACCGGAGCAGACGATTCCTCTTTGACCGCTGTTGTCAGCAAGCCTCATCTTTTTCGCCAAAAATGCAGCGCAAGCACCGAAAATATGCTAAAATGGTATTGTGGTGAATGTTTGGCCACAAAAGGAGTGAAAACAGCCCATGAAAACCGGCATCGTGCTGGAGGGCGGCGCTATGCGCGGCCTGTTTACCGCAGGCGTTACCGATGTATTGATGGAAGAAGGCATCACCTTTGACGGAGCCATCGGCGTTTCCGCCGGAGCAGCCTTCGGCTGCAATCTGAAATCCGGCCAGATCGGGCGGGCGCTGCGCTACAATACCACCTACTGCAACGACCCCCGCTATTGCAGCTTCCGCTCGCTGCTGAAAACCGGCGATCTCTACGGCGCCCAGTTTTGCTATGATGAGATCCCCTACAAGCTGGATCCCTTCGACGTGGAAGCCTACAACCGTAACCCCATGGCCTTTTACGTGGTCTGCACCGATGTGGAGACCGGAAAGCCAGTCTACCAAAACTGCCCCGTCAGCAATGCGGAGAGCATGCAGTGGTTTCGTGCCTCCGCCTCCATGCCGCTGGTGAGCCGGGTGGTGGAGGTGGGCGGCTACCATCTTTTGGACGGCGGCGTATCCGACTCCATACCGCTCCGCTATTTCGAAAGCATCGGCTACAGGCGCAATCTGGTCATCCTCACCCAGCCGGAGGGGTACCGGAAGCGCCCCAACAAGGCGCTGCCGCTGATGCGCATCGCACTGCGCAAATACCCCAACCTGATAAACGCCATTGCCGGGCGGCACAATGTCTATAACGACCAGCTGCGGTACGTGGCGCAGCAGGAGGCAGCCGGGGCTGCGCTGGTGCTCCGCCCCAAAGCCGCCCTGCCCGTCAGCCACACGGAGAAGGATCCGGAAAAGCTGCGGGAGGCCTACCGCATGGGGCGGGCGTGCGCCACGGAAAACCTTGACCGCATCCGTGCTTTTCTGGCTGCTGCCCGGGAGGCCGACCAATGACCCCCGTAGGCGGGACGAACGCCCCGAACCTGCCCGCCGTCATCCGTCGGCTGCTGCCCGACAGCCCCGGCAAGGAGAGCCATGTGGGGCTTTCCGGCTCTACAGTGCTGTGCTGGCCCGACCGGGTATTGAAGATCGAACCCATCAGCGAGGAGAGCCGCAACGAAGCTGCTATGATGCGTTGGCTGCAGGGGCGTGTGCCTGTGCCGGAGCTGCTTGCAGCCACCGAAGAAAACGGCATGCGGTACCTGCTCATGCGCCGCCTTGACGGGCGGATGCTCTGCGACCCAGCTGTTCTGGAGGCACCGGAAAAGCTGCTCACACTGGCAGCCGAAGGGCTCCACCGCCTGTGGCAGACAGATGTTTCCGGCTGCCCGGCCACCCGCATGCTGGCAGACCGGCTGCGCCTTGCCCGCCTGCGGGTGGAGACCGGTCTGTGCACCACGGAGGATGCGGAGCCCGGCACCTACGGCTCCGCTGGCTTTGCCTCGCCGGAAAAACTGCTCTGCTGGCTGGAGCGCAACCGCCCCGATGAGGAGCCCGTGCTCACCCACGGCGACTGCTGCCTGCCCAACCTTTTTGCCGATGAGAACGGCTTCTGCGGCTTCATTGATCTGGGGCGCAGCGGCGTGGGCGACAAATGGCAGGATATTGCCCTTCTCTACCGCAGCACCTGCCACAACTACGATGGCTCCTACGGCTATACCGCACGCGCCCGCTGCCCTGCCGACAGGCTTTTCGATGCACTGGGCGTACAGCGGGATGAAGAGAAGCTGCGCTACTACATCCTGTTGGATGAGCTGTTCTGAAGCACCCGAAAGGAGACCGTGCCCCATGAAACTGACTGCACTGGTGGAGAACCTGCCCGCCGAAGGGTTTACCGCCGCCCACGGCCTGAGCCTGTATGTAGAATACACAGGCCGCCGTCTGCTTTTTGATCTGGGTCCCGATGATACCCTCCTGCAAAACGCGGCGAAGCTGGGCATAGACCTGACCGGCGTGGATACGGTGGTCATCTCCCACGGCCACCACGACCACGGCGGCGCACTGGAAGCCTTTCTTAAAATCAACCACCGCGCCACGGTATACATCCAGCGCACGGCCTTCCGGCGGCACGAAAGCCACGGTGCGGCAGGCATCCGCAACATCAGTCTGGATGCAGCGCTGATGGATCACCCGCAGGTACAGCTGCTCAATGGCGACCACCGGATCGACGACAAGCTCTTCCTTTTTACGGTAAACGATACCTCCCTCTGCCCCTCCACCGCCAACAGTAACCTGTACGAAAACGGCGAGCCGGATCTCTTCCGTCACGAACAGAACCTGCTCATTGAGGGGCCGACCAATGTGCTGCTCTGTGGCTGCAGCCACAACGGCATCCTCAACATTCTCAAGCGCGTGGAGGACAAAAAGCCCGGTGCGGTGGTGGGCGGCTTCCACCTCTACAGCCCCGCCAGAAAAACCACCGTTGCCCCTCAGCTGATGGATGAGATCGCTGCCCATCTGAGCCGCTACCCGGAGCTGAAGCTCTACACCGGCCACTGTACCGGTCAGGAGGCCTGCGATTATCTGGCAGCCCGCCTGCCCAATCTCGCCTACCTGCACGGCGGCGAGAGCATCACCCTGTAACATACCCTTTTGCAAGGAGGAACAGATCATGGAACAGTACACCCGCTATGCTGTGGAGCATACCATGCAGCTTCTCAACATCGACAGCCCCACCGGCTATACCCGCAACGTGACCGACTACCTGCTGGAGACCCTGCACACGCTGGGCTTTGAGCCTGTACGCAACCGCAAGGGCAGCGTGTGCTGCACTTTGGGCGGCGAAGGCAGCCCGCTGGTGCTGGCTGCCCATGTGGATACCCTCGGCCTGATGGTGAGCGGCATCAAAGCCAACGGACGGCTGCGCTTTACCAAGCTGGGCGGCCCCTCCCTGAATGCGGTGGAAACGGAGAATGTATCCGTCATTACCCGGGAAGGCAGGCGCTACACCGGCGTGATCGCCATGGAGAACGCCTCCGTTCACGTCAACCGGGAGCTGGAGGAGGGCAAACGGGACGAGAAGCATCTGGAAGTTCTGCTGGATGAGCTGGTCTCCTCCAAAGAGGATGTGGAGGCGCTGGGGATTGCCGCAGGCGATATCATCTGCCTGCACCCCCGCGCTCATGTGACCCCCAGCGGCTATATCCGCAGCCGTTTTCTGGATGATAAGCTGAGCGCAGGTATGCTGCTGGCGCTGGCAAAGGCCGTTGCCGACAAAAAAGTGACGCTTTGCCGCAAGACCACTGTTTTCTTCTCTGTCTACGAGGAAGTAGGCCACGGTGCCTCCACCGGCCTGCCCGCCGATACCGAGGATCTGCTGGTGGTGGATATGGGCTGCGTGGGCGAGGGGCTCAGCTGCACCGAAACGCAGGTCTCCATCTGCGCCAAGGACTCCTCCGGCCCCTACGACTACCATATGACCGGCGAGCTGATCGCCCTTGCCAAAGAAAACAAGCTGGATTACGCCGTGGATGTATACCCCGCCTATGGCAGCGATGCGGGTACCGCCCTGCGTGCGGGGCACGACATCCGCTATGCGCTCATCGGCGCAGGCGTATATGCCTCCCACGGCTATGAACGCAGCCATGTGCGGGGCGTGGAGAACACCCTTGGCCTGATGCTGGCATACGTAAGCAAAGCCTGACCCATTACCGCGCAACAGGAGGTACCCCATGAGCTGGACGGATGCAGCCACTCAATATGCAAGAGCCCTCAAACAGGGCCAGAAATACCACAACGCCTGCGTCATCCGTGGGCAGAACCCCTACCCTGCCGTTCTGGACGATGTGCTGGGCGAAAGCCCGGTAGCCCGCAGGGTGCCCATCGGCGTGGTGGAGATCCCCATGGAGCGGATCATCGGCACCACCACCAAGGGGCGCAAGTCGGCTTTTGCCGGCAACTTCATGCCCCTGCTGGATGCCAGCACCGAGTTTGGCAACAAGTGGATCAACCTCTGCGCCTCCCACCTGAGCAGCGGCATCCACGACCCCATCATCTGCTACGAGTACATGGGACAGTTTTATGTAACCGAGGGCAACAAGCGCGTAAGCGTGCTCAAAAGCTACGATTGCCCCAGCATCCGCGGCAACGTGACCCGTGTGGTACCGCTGGCTTCAGAGGAGCCGCAGGTGGTGGCCTACTACGAGTTTATGGCCTTCTACCAACTGAGCAACCTCTACGATGTGTGGCTGCGCCAGCCCGGGCAGTATGCAAAGCTGCAAGCGGCGCTGGGACTTGCGCCCGACCATGTGTGGAGCAAGGAGGAGCAGCTCAACTTCCTGTACAGCTTCCGCCGCTTCAAGGCCGCCTTTAACCGCCTCAACTCAGAAAAGCTGGATGTGACCCCCGGCGAAGCCCTGATGGCATGGCTGGAGCTGCACTCCTTTGCAGAGCTGGAGAGCATGCAGGAGGCAGAGCTGGAGCGCAGCCTTGCTGCCATCTGGGCGGATGTGCGGCTGCTCACCCAGCAGAGCCCCATCCAGATCAGCACGGAGGATACCACACAGGAAAAGATCAACTGGGCGCGGCTGCTGGGCTTTGGGCGCATCACCCATCTGAATGTGGCCTTTGTGCATGCCTTCCCACCCGAAAAGAGTGCATGGACCGCCGCCCACGAGCTGGGCCGTGAACATTTGAAGCAGGTGATGGGCAGCAGCGTTACCACCACCGCCTACCAGTGCACCTACGACAACGCCTGCGAAGTGATGGAACAGGCCGTACAGGACGGCGCACAGGTGATCTTTGCCACCACCCCGCCCATGATCGGCGCTTGCCGCCAGATCGCTGCCAAGCACCCGCAGGTGCGTGTGCTCAATTGTTCTCTCTCCATGCCCTATGCAGGGGTACGCACCTACTACACCCGCATCCACGAGGGCAAGTTCATTACCGGTGCCATAGCCGGTGCCATGGCGCAGGATGGCGGCGGCATCGGCTATGTGGCCAACTATCCCATCATCGGCACCATTACCAGCATCAACGCATTTGCGCTGGGCGTGCGGCTGACCAACCCCCGGGCAAGGGTCAGGCTGAAATGGAGCTGCGTACCCGGCAACCCTATCGAAGAATTCCTTGCAGAAGGCGTAACGGTCATCTCCAACCGGGATGCCGGGGCTACCCAGCCCCATTGGGCATGGGAATGGGGCACCTACCGGATGGAGCCCTCCGGCGCGCTTTCCCCGCTGGCCTCCCCCCGCTGGCATTGGGGACGCTTCTACGAAAAAGTGGTGCGCAGCATCTTTGCAGGCAACTGGGATACCCTCGGCACCGAGGAGCCCACCCAGAAGGCCGTCAACTACTGGTGGGGCATGAGCAGCGGTGTGATCGATGTGGAGCTGTACCAGAAGCTGCCCAGCGGCATACTGCAGCTGGGCGATATCCTGAAAAACGGCATCGTGGACGGCAGCATAGACCCCTTCCGCTGCCGCATCACCGACCAATATGGCAACCTGCGCAACGACGGCAGCCATACCTTCACCCCCGAGGAGCTGATGAACATGGACTGGCTGTGCGATACGCTGGACGGCTCCATTCCCAGCTTTGATGAGCTTCTGCCCGCCTCCCAGACGCTGGTGCGCCATCTGGGGCTGGAGCGGGATTCGCTCCAGCCTGAGATCGGGGAGGAGAATGTGCTGTGAAGATCCTTCTCGTAGCAGATGAGGAATCCAAATACCTTTGGGATTACTACAAGCCCGGCAAGCTGAGCGGCATAGACCTGATCATCTCTTGCGGCGATCTGGCGCCCGAATACCTGAGCTTTCTTGTAACCATGAGTACCGCCCCCGTGCTCTATGTGCACGGCAACCACGATGGCAAGTACACCAAGCGTCCCCCGGAGGGCTGCGAGTGCATTGAGGACAGGCTGGTGACAATCGGCGGCCTGCGCATTCTGGGTTTGGGCGGAAGCATACGCTACAACGACGGCGACCACCAGTACACCGAGGAGGAGATGGCCGCACGCATACGCAAGCTGCGCTGGAAGCTGCGCCGCGCAGGCGGGGTGGATCTGGTGGTGACTCACTCCCCCATCAGCGGTCTGGGCGATGACAGCAGCAGCCATGTGCACAAAGGCTTTGAAGCTTTCCACACCCTGCTGGAGCGCTACCGGCCCAAATACTGGGCCTATGGGCATGTGCATACCAGCTACGGTGCCAACATACCCCGTTTGCAGCAGCACGGCAACACCATGCTCATCAACGCCTGCGAGCGGTATATGCTGGATGTGGAGCAACTCAGGCCCGGTGAATGAAAAAAACAAAACAAAAAAAGGAGAAACAGGTATGATATTTGCTATTCCCTATGAGAACGGACAGGTATTCCAGCACTTCGGACACACGGAGCAGTTCAAGCTCTATCAGGTAGAGGACGGCCAGATTACCAACAAAATGCTGATCCCCACCAATGGCAGCGGCCACGGTGCGCTGGCAGGCCTGCTCAGCCGCCTGAAGGTAGACAGCCTGATCTGCGGCGGCATCGGCGGCGGCGCACAGGCTGCGCTGACAGAAGCGGGCATCCGCGTGTACGGCGGCGTGCAGGGCGATGCGGATGCAGCTGCCCAGGCGCTGGCAGCCGGTACCCTTACCTACGACCCCAACGCCCGCTGCGACCACCACGACCATGAGCACAGCCACGGGCATACCTGCGGCGAGCACGGCTGCGGTGAGCACAGCTGCGGCAGTCACTGATCCCCCCGTGTCTGGGCAAAGGGTTGTATTTCTGCGCCTTTCTCCATGCATAGCACCGTGAATGTATCTTGACATCCCTGCCGGGAAAAGCTACACTGTAGCCATACCCGGCAGGGAGTTTTTTCTGCCGACGATTGTCAAAGATTTCACAACTTCAAAGGAGGAAACCATCATGGCTGCACGCATCGTGCTCAACACCATCTCCTACCACGGCAAGGGCGCTATCGCCGAGATCCCCGGCATTCTCAAGACCCGCGGCTACCAAAAGGCCCTCATCTGCTCCGACCCCGACCTGATCAAGTTCGGCGTTACCGGCAAAGTGACCGCCCTGCTGGATGCGGAAGGCTTCGCCTACGAGATCTTCAGCGATATCAAGCCCAATCCCACCATCGAAAACGTACAGGCGGGCGTGGAAGCCTATAAGGCCTGCGGCGCAGACTGCATCGTTACCATCGGCGGCGGCTCCTCCATGGATACCGCCAAGGGCATCGGCATCATCGTCAACAACCCCGAGTATGCCGACGTGCGCTCTCTGGAGGGCGTAGCCCCCACCAAGAACCATGCGGTGTTCACCATCGCTGTGCCCACCACCGCCGGTACCGCTGCCGAAGTGACCATCAACTATGTGATCACCGATGTGGAAAAGAAGCGCAAGTTCGTCTGCGTGGATACCAACGATATTCCCGAGATCGCCGTGATCGACCCGGATATGATGGCCACCATGCCCAAGAGCCTGACCGCCGCCACCGGTATGGATGCGCTGACCCATGCCATCGAAGGCTACATCACCAAGGCTGCCTGGGAAATGACCGATATGTTCCATCTCAAGGCCATCGAGCTGATCGCCAGGCACCTGCGCGGCGCGGTGGAAAACACCCCCGAAGGCCGCGAAGGCATGGCTCTGGCCCAGTATGTGGCCGGCATGGGCTTCTCCAACGTGGGTCTGGGCATCGTGCACTCCATGGCGCACGGTCTGGGCGCTCTGTATGACACCCCCCACGGTGTGGCCAACGCCATCATCCTCCCCACCGTGATGGAGTACAACGCCCCCGCTACCGGCGACAAGTACAAGTACATTGCTCAGGCTATGGGCGTTCCCGGTACCGAGAACATGACCGTGGAAGAGTACCGCAAGGCCGCCATTGACGCGGTGCGTCAGCTGTCTGTCGATGTGGGCATTCCCGCCGACCTGAAGGAAATCGTGAAGGAAGAGGACGTGCCCTTCCTGGCGCAGTCCGCCTATGACGATGCCTGCCGTCCCGGCAACCCCCGTGAGACCAGCGTGGAAGAGCTCGCCGCTCTCTATCGTTCTCTCCTGTAAGAAGCAAACAAAAAACACCAAC
>JAZQHO010000060.1:0-24744 GCA_045540635.1 Candidatus Limiplasma sp. | reverse complement strand
AGAGCGTAGTTGCCGCGGCCGTCAAAGGCCTTGTCGCTTACGCCACGGAAGTCGCGGACGCGGGGCAGGGCGATGTTGACCAGCTTATCCATGAACTCTTCCATGCGGGCACCACGCAGGGTGACCTTGGCGCCAACGTTCATGCCCTCACGGAGCTTGAAGTTCGCGATGGACTTGCGAGCCTTGGTGACCATGGGCTTCTGGCCGGAGATGGTGGCGAGCTCGCCAACAGCAACTTCCAGGGCCTTGGGGTTATCCTTGCAATCGCCCAGACCCATGTTGATAACGATCTTGGCGAGCTTGGGGATCTCCATAACGTTCTTGTAGCCGAACTTCTGCTGAAGGGCAGGTGCGGCTTCGTTCAGGTACTTCTCCTTAATACGGGTAGCCATTTACCTATCCCTCCCTCAGTCGATATCCGCCTTGCACTTCTTGCAAACGCGGATGGTCTTGGTCTTTTTGGTGCCGTCCTCACGAACGATCTCTTCCTTGCGGCGAGACACGCGGGTGGGCTTGTTGCACTTGGGGCAGACGAGCATCACGTTGGAAGCGTCGATGGCGCGTTCCTTCTGGAAGATGCCGCCCTGCTGGCCCTGACGGCGGGCCTTCATGTGCTTGGTAACGAAGGCAACGCCTTCTACGATAACCTTACCGGTCTTGGGGAACACGGTCAGAACCTTGCCCTGCTTGCCCTGAGTGGCCTTATCGCCACCCTTGGGGCCGGAGATGACAACGACCTGATCGTTCTTCTTGATGTGAACTTTCTTCATCATTTGCCAAATCCTCCAAATTACAGCACTTCGGGAGCGAGAGAAACGATCTTCATGAAGTCCTTCTCACGCAGCTCACGGGCTACGGGTCCAAAGATACGGGTGCCCTTGGGCATCTTGGCATCGTTGATGATAACGGCGGCGTTATCGTCGAAACGGATGTAGCTGCCATCGGGGCGGCGCTTCTGCTTGCGCATACGAACGACAACGGCCTTGACCACGTCGCCCTTCTTCACGGCGCCGCCGGGGTTAGCGCTCTTGACGCTGGCCACGATCACGTCACCGATGGTACCGGAACGGCGGAAGGAACCGCCGAGCACGCGGATACACATGATTTCCTTGGCGCCGGAGTTGTCGGCAACCTTGAGTCGCGTTTGCGGCTGAATCATACGGTTTTTCCTCCTTGTTGGAATCGGAAGGACCCTTGCGGGCCTCCGCATAAAGTGTTAGGAGCGTCCATCAGCAGTCAATTTGACCGATGAGGACTGTGCCATTCTTACTTGGCCTTTTCAACGATCTCGACCAAGCGCCAACGCTTGTCGCGGCCCAGGGGACGGGTCTCCATCACGCGCACGCGGTCGCCGATGCCACATTCGTTGTTCTCGTCGTGAGCCTTCAGCTTGCTGGTCTGGTTCATGATCTTGCCATACAGCGGATGACGCACACGAGTCTTGATTTCCACAACGATGGTCTTATCCATCTTGTCGCTTACAACAAGACCCTCGCGGATCTTGCGATAACCTCTCTGTTCAGACATTGAAGCGGCTGCCTCCTTCTTTTCGGTTTAAGCCCTTACTGGGCATCTTTCTGTTCCATCTGACGAAGGACGGTCAAGCAGCGAGCGATATCACGCTTGGTGTTCTGGATGACCGTGGTGTTTTGCAGCTGACCGGTGGCAAGCTGAAAACGAAGGTTGAACAGCTCTTCCTTGAGCTCGGTGACCTTGCTCTCCAGCTCGGTCTTGTTCATTGCGAGAAGCTCCTTTGCCTTCATTGTGCTTCACCACCCGCTTCTACTTTTTTCTCCTCACGCTTGAGGAACTTGGTCTTGAGGGGGAGCTTATGAGAGGCCAGACGCAGGGCCTCACGAGCGACCTCTTCGGAAACGCCCTTGATCTCGAAGAGTACACGGCCGGGCTTGACCACGGCTACCCAGTACTCGGGGGAACCCTTACCGGAACCCATGCGGGTCTCAGCGGGCTTTTCGGTCACGGGCTTATCGGGGAAGATCTTGATCCAGACCTGACCGCCACGCTTGGTGTAGCGGGTCAGAGCAATACGAGCAGCTTCGATCTGCTGGGAAGTGACCCAGCTGGGCTCGGTAGCAACAAGGCCGTAATCGCCGTAAGCAAGGAAGTTGCCACGCATGGCCTTGCCCTTCATGCGGCCGCGGAACACGCGACGGCGCTTGACTCTCTTAGGCATCAACATAGCTTATTTTCCTCCTTCGGTGCCGGCGGCGACGGTCTTCTTGGGCTTGGGAAGACGCTGTCCCTTGTAAACCCAAACCTTAACGCCCAGACGGCCATAGGTGGTCTTGGCTTCAGCGAAGCCGTAGTCGATATCCGCGCGCAGGGTCTGCAGCGGGATGGAGCCTTCGTGATAACGCTCGGTGCGGGCGATATCAGCGCCATTGAGGCGGCCGGAAACGGCGCACTTCATACCCTTGGCGCCAGCACGCATAGCGCGCTGCATGCTCTGCTTCATGGCGCGGCGGAAAGCGATGCGCTTCTCCAGCTGCTGAGCAATGTTCTCGGCTACCAGCTGAGCGTTGGTATCGGGAACCTTGATCTCCATGATGTTGATGTTGGCAGGACGGCCCAGGAAGGCTTCGATCTCCTTCTTGAGGGCTTCGATGCCAGCACCGCCGCGGCCGATGATCATACCGGGCTTGGCAGTGAAGATGTTGATGGTAACGCGGTTGGCGCTGCGCTCGATATCGATCTGGCTGATACCGGTGGAGTAGTACTTCTCCTTCAGCATTTCGCGAAGCTTGTAATCCTCAACGAGGTTGTTCGCGAAATCCTTCTTGCCGGCATACCAGCGGGTGCTCCAGTTAAAGATGACGCCAACGCGAGCACCGTGGGGATTTACTTTCTGTCCCATTACTAAACCTCCCTTGGATTACTTCTGATCCAGCACAACGCTGATGTGGCTGGTGCGCTTGAGGATGGGGGACGCACTGCCGCGGGAACGGGCGACGTAGCGCTTCAGCGTGGGGCCGGGGTTGGCGTACACTTCGGCAACGTAGAGGGTCTTGCGATCCATCTCGTTGTTGTTGACGGCGTTAGCGATGGCGCTGCTCAGCAGCTTGTAAACCACGGGGCTAGCAGCCTTGGGGGTGTACTTGAGGATGGCCAGGGCGTCGTCCACATTCTTACCGCGGATGAGGTCGATGACGATCTTTACCTTGCGGGAAGAGATGCGCACGTACTTGGCATGAGCGGCAGGGCGAGTATCGCGGGCCGCCATGTGGGCTTGCGCCTTCTTCTGGGTATTGGTTGCCATGGAAAACTCACTCCTTCCGCTTACTTCTTGGTGCTCTTTTCACCGGCGTGGCCACGGTAGGTACGGGTGGGGGCAAACTCGCCCAGCTTGTGACCGACCATGTCTTCGGTGATGTAGACGGGAACATGCTTACGACCGTCGTGCACGGCGATGGTATGTCCCACGAAATCCGGGAAGATGGTGCTGGAGCGAGACCAGGTCTTCGCAACAGCCTTCTTGCCGGTCTTGTTCATTTCAACGATACGCTTCATAAGCGCTTCGTTTACAAAGGGTCCCTTCTTAACGGAACGGCTCATTGAGAGGCTTCCTCCTTCCTTGGATGCTTGGGCTTACTTGCCCGCGCGCTTCACAATCATCTTGTTGGAGTACTTCTTGTGCTTGCGGGTCTTCAGGCCCAGTGCAACCTTACCCCAGGGGGTAACAGGAGCAGGCATACCGACGGGGCTCTTGCCCTCGCCGCCGCCGTGGGGGTGATCGCAGGGGTTCATAACAACGCCGCGGACGCTGGGACGGATACCCATGTGGCGGGTACGGCCGGCCTTACCGATGCGAACGTTCTCGTGATCGGTGTTGCCCACGGTGCCGATGGTGGCCATGGCATTCATGGGAACCTTGCGAACCTCACCGGAGGGGAGACGGACCTGAGCGTACTGGCCTTCCTTGGCCATGAGCTGAGCGCTCATGCCAGCGGAACGAACCATCTGACCGCCGCGGCCGGGCTTGATCTCAACATTGTGGATCAGGGTACCGACGGGGATGGAGCTGATGGGCAGCGCATTGCCGGGCTTGATGTCGGCAGTGGTGCCGGCGATGACGGTGTCGCCCACATTCAGGCCCAGAGGAGCCAGGATGTAGCGCTTCTCGCCATCGGCGTAGTTCAGCAGAGCGATGAAAGCAGAGCGGTTAGGATCGTACTCGATGGTGGCAACCTTAGCGGGGATATCCAGCTTGTTGCGCTTGAAGTCGATGACACGATACTTCTGGCGATTGCCGCCGCCCTGATGGCGAACGGTGATCTTGCCCTGCTTGTTGCGGCCGGCATTCTTCTTCTTGGTTTCAAGAAGGCTCTTTTCCGGCTTGTTCGTGGTGATCTCCTCGTAGGTCAGCACCGACATATGACGGCGGGCCGCGGAGGTCGGCTTATAAACTCGAATAGCCATCTTGTATTATCCTCCCTTAGTCAGCCATGCCTTCAAAGAACTCAATGGGCTTGGAGTCCTTCTTCAGGGTCACATAGGCCTTCTTGATTTCCGGGGTACGGCCGGAGTAACGGCCCTGGCGCTTGATCTTGCCCAGCGTGCGCAGAGTGTTGACGTTCTCTACCTTCACGCCCTTGAAGATGGTTTCCAGAGCCTGCTTGATCTCGGTCCGGTTGGCAGTCTTGGCCACTTCGAACACGTAGCGCTTTTCCTCGATGCCTTCGTAGGAAGCCTCGGTCAGCACCGGGCGCAGGATGACGTCGTATACGTTCTTCATGCGTAAACCTCCTCTACACCCTTCAGGGCATCCTGGGTGAGGATGATCTTACCGGCCTTGAGGATGTCGTACACGTTGAGGGTGTTGACATAAGAGGTCTGCAGACCGGCGATGTTGTTGGTAGCGCGGACCACGTTCTCGTCGCGGCCGGGCAGAACCAGCATGTTCTTCTTGGCCAGGTCGAACTTGGCCAGAGCAGCGGCAGCCAGCTTGGTCTTGGGCTCGGCCAGAGCGAACTGGTCGACCACGATGATGTCGCCGGCGTTGAGCTTGGAGGTCATGGCGCTCTTGAAAGCAAGGCGGCGGACCTTCTTGGGCACGTTGATGACGTAGTCGCGGGGCTTGGGAGCGAACACGACGCCGCCGTGCTTGAACTGGGGCGCACGGTTGCCATGGTGGCGAGCATTACCGGTGCCCTTCTGGCGGTAGATCTTACGGCCACCACCGCGAACCTCGCCGCGGGTCAGAGCGCTCTGGGTGCCCTGACGCATGTTGGCCAGAATGGAGCGAACGACCAGGTGCATAGCGGCGGTGTTGATGGGAGCAGCAAAGATCTCTTCGCTCAGCTCCACTTCGCCGATGGCCGCGCCTTCCATGTTATACAAAGAAGTCTTAGGCATGGTGTTGATTTCCTCCTTCATAAAGGGTACTTACAATCTGATTGTGGAGCCTTAAGCCTTGCAGGCGTTGCGGACTTCCAGCAGGCCGCCGTTGGGGCCGGGCACCGCGCCCTTGATGAGGAGCAGGTTGCGCTCGGCATCCACCTTGACGATCTCAAGGTTCTGGATGGTAACGCGCTCCACGCCGTAGTGGCCGGGCATGTGCTTGTTCTTGAACACGCGGGACGGGTCGGAGTTAGCACCCATGGAACCCACGCCACGGTGATACTTGGAGCCGTGAGCCATGGGGCCGGTGTGCTGGTTCCAGCGCTGAATGGTGCCGGTGAAGCCGTGGCCCTTGGTGATGCCGCTTACGTCGATCTTTTCGCCCTCGGCGAACTGAGCAACGGTCAGCTCGTTGCCAACTTCCAGCTCGGCCACGTTATCCAGGCGGAACTCGCGCAGGTAACGGGTGGGAGCCACATCGGCCTTCTTGAAGTGGCCGGTCATGGGCTTGTTGACCAGCTTCTTGGCGCGGTTTTCGGCAAGGGTGTCGAAGCCGACCTGAACGGCCTCGTAGCCGTCGGACTCAACAGTCTTCTTCTGAACGACCTTGCAGGGGCCGGCCTCAACCACGGTTACGGGCACGAGGCGGCCGTCATCGGTGAAGACCTGGGTCATGCCGATCTTCTTACCTACGATCGCTTTTTTCATGATGTCGTACCTCCTGCTTAGTTATTGAGCTTGATCTCGATCTCGACACCGGCAGGAAGATCCAGCTTCATCATGGCGTCGACCGTGCGGGGGTTGGGGTTGTGAATGTCGATCAGGCGCTTGTGGGTGCGCATTTCGAACTGCTCACGGCTATCCTTGTACTTGTGGGGAGCACGCAGGATGGTGACGATCTCCTTCTCGGTGGGCAGCGGGATAGGACCGGATACCTTAGCGCCAGTGCGCTTGGCGGTCTCCACGATCCGCTCGGAAGACTGATCGATCAGGTTGTGCTCGTAAGCCTTCAGCTTGATACGGATTTTCTGGTTGGCCATTTTCGTTCCTCCTTGATTTTGTGGTCTCAAGTACACCGCGCCGGGTGTGTCCATCGGCAGCTTTTTTGCAGGCGAGGGGCCAAAGCCCTTCCCGCCCGAAGGCTGCCCGACGGCGCAAGCCTGCGCCGTGTCTCAAGTCCGTCGCCCGATTACCGGGCGGGTCCACGATAATTACCCGCCATGGCCATGGCGGCAACTTACCGCTTCATCCCTAAACAGACAGCTTCAGTAGTATACATCAACTGGGCTTTGAATGCAATAGTTTTCTCTGTGTATTTTGAAAATTTTTTTGGTCTCGCAGCAGCCCAACCACGGAAAACCGTTGTTTTCCGAAATCATGCATGCACACGCTGCCGGGTGTATCCATCATATGAGATTTCTGTCACGGAAATTTGTTTCCCAAATCCGACATTTTTGATAGAGCACCAGGCCTGATCGGCTCTATGTACACCTATACAAGTGTAATGAAGTTACCCATCTTTCCTGCGACTGTCACCAAACGCCCCCTGTCCGCGCCCCTGTACAACCGGAGCCGATGTACAGGATTTTCGCTTTATGCCCCTTGTACCTCTCAACCGGCTGTGATACAATGCAGCACAGAACATATTTTCGCATTTGCCATTCACCCCCGGGCAGATGCTATATAGAAGGAGGAAACCGAGCATGGAAAAGTCCAAGGTATATTACACAAGCTTCCGCACCTCGCTGGATACAAACATTCTGCAAAAACTGCGCAAACTGATCACAAAAGCCGGTATGACCACGATGGATCTTGACGGCAAGTTCACCGCTGTCAAGATCCACTTCGGCGAGCCGGGCAACATGGCCTACCTGCGCCCCGGCTATGTAAAGGTAGTGATCGATGTGCTCAAGGAAATGGGCGCCCGTCCCTTCCTGACCGACTGCAACACCCTCTACGTGGGCAAGCGCCGCAATGCGCTGGATCATCTGGAGGCTGCGTATGAAAACGGCTTTAATCCCTTCCAGACCGGCTGCCATGTGATCATCGCCGACGGTCTGGACGGCAGCGACGATGTGGCAGTGCCCATCGACGGCGAGTACTGCAAAGAAGCCTACATCGGCCGTGCTGCAGTGGATGCAGAAGCCATCATCAGCGTTAGCCATTTCAAAGGCCACGAAGGCGCAGGCTTCGGCGGTGCGCTGAAGAATCTGGGCATGGGTCTGGGCAGCTGCGCCGGCAAGCGCCACATGCACCACGAGGGCAAGCCGCAGGTAACGCCGGATATGTGCGTTGGCTGCGGTATGTGCATCCGTCAGTGCGCCCACAACGCCATCCGCTTCGAAGGCGAAGGCAAGGGACGCAAGGCAGTCATCAACCACGACCTGTGTCTGGGCTGCGGCCGCTGCGTGGGTGCATGCCGTAACCATGGCGCCATCACCGGCCCCGACAGCCGCACCGATATGCTGGTGCGCAAGATCAGCGAATACGCCATGGCAGCCGTAAAGGACAAGCCCCACTTCCACGTTTCTCTGGTAATGGATGTGAGCCCCTTCTGCGACTGCTACGGCACCAACGATGTGCCGATCATCCCCGATGTGGGCATGTTTGCCAGCTTTGATCCCGTTGCGCTGGATCTGGCCTGCGCCGATGCCTGCAACAAGATGGAGCGCTGCCAGCATACCTACCTGACCGAGCAGCACAACCATACCGACGATATTTTCCACGACACCCACCCCGTTACCAACTGGCGCGCAGGCATCGAGCACGCACAGAAGATCGGTCTGGGCAGCATGGACTACGAACTGATCGAGGTGTAATGCTTTGCAGGACAAACTCATTGTTCGCGGTGCGCGCGAGCATAACCTGAAAAACGTAACGCTGGAGATCCCCCGCAACAAGCTGGTGGTGTTCACCGGTCTCAGCGGCTCCGGCAAGACCTCTCTGGCCTTTGATACCATCTACGCCGAAGGACAGCGGCGGTATGTGGAGAGCCTTTCCTCCTACGCCCGCCAGTTCCTCGGGCAGATGGAAAAGCCGGATATCGACTCCATCGAAGGCCTCTCCCCCGCCATCTCCATCGACCAAAAGACCACGGGGCGCAACCCCCGCTCCACCGTGGGCACGGTAACGGAGATCCACGACTATCTGCGCCTGCTCTATGCCCGCATCGGCGTGCCGCACTGCCCCAAGTGCGGCAAGGAGATCCGGCAGCAGACCATCGACCAGATGGTGGATCAGATCTTCACACTGCCGGAGGGGCAGCGCATGCAGGTGCTGGCCCCCATCGTGCGCAGCCGCAAGGGCGAGCATGTGAAGCTGATGGAGGATGCCAGGAAGCACGGCTATGTGCGCATCCGTGTGGATGGCGAGATCTACGATCTGGACGAGCCGCCCACGCTGAACAAGCAGCTGAAGCACGATCTGGAGATCGTTGTGGACCGTCTGATCGTGCGCCCGGGCGACGAGATGCGCAAGCGCCTTGCCGACAGCCTGGAGACCGCCGCCAAGGAAAGCGGCGGGCTGGTGCTCATCGATCTGATGGGGCAGGGCGAGATGCTGTTCAGCCAGAACTACGCCTGTCCCGATTGCGGTATCTCCATCGAGGAGCTTGCGCCCCGCATGTTCTCCTTCAACAGCCCCTTTGGTGCCTGCCCCCATTGCAGCGGTCTGGGCACCATTATGCGCATCACGCAGGACAGCATCATCCCCAACCCGGAGCTGAGTCTGAATCAGGGTGCACTGCAGGCCATGGCATGGAACGTAGCGGACAAGGGCAGCATGGCTCATACCTATTTCGTAGCCCTTGCCGACCGCTACGGCTTCTCGCTGGATACGCCGGTGAAGGATCTTTCCAAAGAAGTGATGGACGTGATCCTCTACGGCACCGAGGAAAAGATCACCGTCCACTATCAGGGAGCCAACGGCGAGGGCCGCTACCAGACCGCCTTTGAGGGCGTGATCCGCTCGTTGGAGCGCCGCTATCAGGAAACCACCAGCGACGGCATGAAGGCCGCCTACGAGGAGTACATGCTGGAAAGCCCCTGCGAGGTCTGCGGCGGACGCAGGCTGAAGCCTGAGGTGCTGGCGGTGACGGTGGGCGGTCTCAACATCAGCGAGGTAAGCGACCTGAGCATCTCTGCCGCCCGCAGGTTCTTCCGGGAGCTGGAGCTCAGCGGCAAGGATGAGATGATCGCGCGGCAGATCCTGAAGGAGATTGATGCAAGGCTTGGTTTTCTGGACAGTGTAGGCCTCAGCTACCTGACCCTTTCCCGGGCGGCTGCCACCCTCAGCGGCGGCGAAGCCCAGCGCATCCGTCTGGCGACCCAGATCGGCTCCAGCCTGATGGGCGTGCTCTACATACTGGACGAGCCCTCCATCGGCCTGCACCAGCGGGATAACGCCAAGCTGCTGAACACCCTCAAGCGCATGCGCGATCTGGGCAATACCCTGATCGTTGTGGAGCATGACGAGGATACCATGTACGCTGCCGACTACATCGTGGATGTGGGCCCCGGAGCAGGCGTGCACGGCGGCGAGATCACTGCCGAGGGCACCATCGAGGAGATATTGGCAAACCCCAACTCCCTTACCGGGCAGTACCTGAGCGGCAAGCGCTTCATCGCTGTACCGAAGAAGCGCCGCCAGCCGGAGAAATGGCTGACCGTAGTCGGTGCCAACCAGAACAACCTGCGGGATCTGACAGTGGACTTCCCCTTGGGCGTGTTCTGCTGCGTGACCGGCGTAAGCGGCTCGGGCAAGAGCAGTCTTGTCAACGAGATCCTGCACAAGCACCTTGCCAAGGTGCTGAACCGCGCCAAGACCCACGCAGGCTCTTTCCGCAGGATGGAGGGCGTGGAGCAGCTGGACAAGATCATCTGCATCGACCAGAGCCCCATCGGGCGCACGCCCCGCTCCAACCCCGCCACCTATACCGGCATGTTTGACCTGATCCGCAAGATCTTCGCCATGACCCCCGAAGCCAAGGCAAGGGGCTACAAGGAGAACCGCTTCTCCTTCAACGTGAAGGGCGGGCGTTGCGAAGCCTGCTCCGGCGACGGCCTCCTGAAGATCGAGATGCACTTCCTGCCGGATATCTACGTGCCCTGCGACGTGTGCAAGGGCGCACGCTATAACCGGGAAACGCTGGATGTGCGCTACAACGGCAAGACCATCCACGATGTGCTGGAGATGACCGTGGAGGATGCCCTCACCTTCTTTGAGAACCATGAACCCATCCTCAAAAAGCTGCAGACCCTGTACGATGTGGGGCTGGGGTACATCAAGCTGGGGCAGCCCAGCACCCAGCTCTCCGGCGGCGAAGCCCAGCGCATCAAGCTGGCCACCGAGCTGAGCCGCCGCGCTACCGGGCGCACCCTCTACCTGCTGGACGAGCCCACCACCGGCCTGCACATGGCTGATGTGGAAAAGCTGATCGGCGTACTGCAGCGGCTGGTGGAGGGCGGCAACAGCGTGCTGGTGATCGAGCACAACCTTGATGTGATCAAGACTGCCGACTACCTGATCGACCTTGGCCCCGAGGGCGGCGACGGCGGCGGCACCATCGTTGCCACCGGCACGCCGGAACAGGTGGCCCTGTGCGAAGAAAGCTACACCGGCCAGTACCTGAGGCCCATGCTGGAAAAAGCGGGCATCGATGTGGCAGCAACAGCGGCGAAGCAGACCGCCGTTGCGGAAAAGACCAGCGGCGCAGCCGCCAAAAAGGCTTCCGCTGCAAAGGAAACCGCCGCAGCAAAGAAGGCCGGCGAAAAGAAGGCTGTCGCCAAGGCGAAGCCCCAACCCGCCGACGGTGAGAAGCTCAAGCGGGGCAGACCCCGGAAAAGCGACAAGTAACAGACTGTAAACACCATGAATACAGCAAAGCCCCGGTGACGGATGAACAGACATCCGTTACCGGGGCTTTTGTGGTTCAAAGGGCAGGCAAGCACCTTGCCGAACATCAGTTATTGGCTGCACTGACAGCGGCATTGGCACCGGCGATGGCCGCCATGGTGGCGATCTGCTGGCTGATGATCATGCTGAGGGTGCCGGTAACGGCCGCCGTGCTCAGGGAGGGATCGGCAGCATAGGCATTGGAAACGATCATGGCGGCATGCATCAGCCGGGTGCTCTTGGGCAGACCCCAGAAGCCGTAGCCCTTCTGGTGGGAAAGCCACGTATCCACCTCCAGCATATCCATGGTGATCTGGCGAACCTCAACAGGCATTGTGGAAAGAGCGGCCAGTGTGGGCAGCTCGTAATACTTGCTGTACTTGAGGCCGGAGCGACGCAGGGCATCGAAAAGATCGATCAGCTTCGCACATTTCTCTGCCGGAGCACCTTCCGCCAGCGCAAGCACATGAGATACGGTCTGCACGCTGTTGCCGTTACGGAACCGCTCCTTCAGCAGGGTGTAGCAGGCCTCCATATCCTCCACAAGGGCTGCGCCGTCCTTGCCGGAGCAGGCCATGAGCACGGCGAAAACGCTGTCCTCGGTAGAGGTGAGGAAGGGATGCTCCTTCCGCATGGTCAGGTAGATCTCCCGCCCCCGGGCAACGATGCCCTGCGGATCGGCTTCATCCTTCAAGAGGAAGGCGGCAAGGGGCAGATACTGGGAGGCGGCAAACTCCTTCTTGAGCAGAGCGTAGGCGGCAAGGGTGTTATCCAGCGCAGACTCCGGCTCCTTTTCCAGCGTCAGCATGCAGATAAAAGCCGTTTCCATGGTACCGCGGAAATTGGAAAAGATGCCGGTCTTCTCCTTAAGCATGGAGCGGCAGGCCTTGAGCCGTTCCGCATCCACAGTCCGGTTGCGGGAGCAGTACAGCTGGGCGCAAACCGGAGGCAGAAAAGAGCTGCACCATTTTTCGGTCTGTTTGACCAGATCCCGGTTGAGAATAAATTGTTCGCATAAGGTCTGCAGTTTCGCTTCCATGCACGCTACCTCTTTCTTTGTTTGGTATCTTTGACAGATCCTATCATAACATATTCCGCCCGAAAGAAAAGAGGGGCATGCATATAATGTCGCAGCCTGCGTTCGATTTGTCAGAACAGGTATGAACAAAGCGGCTGGGATCCAGCCGCTTTGCTTGTATAAAGCTGTGGTGCGCAGGGGGATCATTCCCCTGCCGGGTCTCCAAAGGGCGGCAGCCCTTAGGTCACACCCCGTTGAGCAGATCCTGATAGGTGGGCATGGGCCAATCCTGCTTGCCCACCAGCTCTTCCAGCGCATCACCGGCGGTTCGGATGCTGCTCATGGCAGTGATCACATCATCCCGGGTGTGCTGGGCACGGCTGAGCAAATCGGGGCAGTTGTTGGCTTCTCTGAGGGCTGCCTCCAGCCGGTCGATGCCGCTCTGGAGCGCCTCCAGCTGGGTATTGAGTGCCGTGAGCAGGCGGCGCTCCACAACGGGGGTCAGCTCCGGGCACACCGCCAGCTTGCGCTGGGCAGCTTCCGCCACCTTGCCGGAGAAGGAGATGGCGGCGGGAATGATCAGATGCCGTGCCATATCCAGCATGCTCAGGGCTTCGATATCCACCACCTTGACATAGTTCTCCATGTGGATCTCGTAGCGGGAGTGCATCTCCTCACGGGTATAGACCTTCTGCCGCTCAAAGAGGGCGATGTTGTTCTCATCCAGATAGTGGGGCAGCGCATCCACCGTGGTGGGCAGGTTGGAAAGGCCGCGGCGGGCAGCTTCCCGTTTCCATGCATCATCGTAGCCGTTGCCATTGAAGATGATGCGCATATGCTCGCTCAGCGTGCGGCGGATGAGAGCATCCACGGCAGCGGTGAGATCTTCGGCAGCTTCCAGCTCGTCTGCCATCCTTTGCAGGGTATCGGCGATGGCGGTGTTCAGCACCACATTGGGGGCGCTGATGCTCTGGGCGCTGCCAAGGGAGCGGAACTCAAACTTGTTGCCGGTAAAGGCAAAAGGCGAGGTGCGGTTGCGGTCGGTGGTATCCTTGGGGAACTTGGGCAGGATATGCACACCAAGGCGCATGGGCTCCCGCTCGTGGCTCTCGTAGCGGCTGGCGTTGACGATGCTTTCGATAATGGCGGTCAGCTCGTCGCCGAGGAAAATGGAAACGATGGCAGGGGGCGCTTCGTTGGCACCCAAACGGTGGTCGTTGCCTGCGCTGGCAACGGTGATGCGCAGCATATCCTGATAATCGTCCACAGCAGCGATGACCGCAGAGAGGAACAAAAGGAACTGGGCGTTCTCGCTGGGGGTATCGCCGGGATCCAACAGATTGATGCCGGTATTGGTGGAAAGGGCGTAGTTGTTGTGCTTGCCGCTGCCGTTGATGCCGCCGAAGGGCTTTTCGTGCAGCAGACAGACCAGATGATGCCGGTCGGCCACTTTTTTCATAATCTCCATGGTCAGCTGGTTATGGTCGGCAGCAATGTTGACGATGGAGAATACGGGCGCCATCTCGTGCTGGGCGGGAGCGGCTTCGTTGTGCTTGGTCTTGGAAAGCACACCCAGCTTCCACAGCTCGTTGTCCAGATCCTGCATAAAGGCCTGTACACGGGGCTTGATAACGCCGAAATAGTGATCGTCCAGCTCCTGTCCCTTGGGGGGACGGGCACCGAACAGTGTACGACCGGTGGTGACAAGATCGGGACGCAGACGCCACTGATCCTTATCCACAAGGAAGTACTCCTGCTCTGCGCCCACCGTGGGGTACACGCGCACCACACCCGCATGCCCGAACAGCCGCAGGATGCGCAGTGCCTGCTTATTCAGGCACTCCATGGAGCGCAGCAGGGGGGTCTTTTGATCCAGCGCCTGCCCGCCGAAGGAGCAGAACGCCGTGGGGATGCACAGCGTACCATCCTTGATGAAGGCATAGCTGGTGGGATCCCATGCGGTATAGCCACGGGCCTCGAAGGTGGCGCGCAGACCGCCGGAGGGGAAGGAGCTGGCATCGCTCTCGCCCTGCACCAGCTCTTTGCCGCTGAACTCCAGAAGCACAGTACCGTCCTTCTTGGGCGAAATAAAGGCATCGTGCTTACCGGCGGTAACGCCGGTCATGGGCTGGAACCAGTGGGTAAAGTGGGTGGCTCCCTTTTCCAGCGGCCAGTCCTTCATGGCATTGGCCACAATGCTGGCGATGGCCGGATTCAGCGAACGGCCCTCCTCGGTGGTGCGCTTGAGCGCATTGTATGTTTCTTTGGGCAGACGCTTCTGCATCACATTATCATCAAAAACGTTCTCGCCGAACAGATCGAATGGATTGCTCATACCCTCAACCCCTCTGCCAAACTGGCCTTCAAATAACAGGGCGGCGCGTGGAACACGCCATGCGCCGCGTGATATGCATTATATGCCATGCCGGGAGGGCTGTCAAGCTTCCACAGCAGCTGTTGTTATGAGATGGATCACAACCGTCAGCGGCAGATCGATGCAAAAAGCCCGCCATCCGTACCGCAGTGGTACAGGATGACGGGCGAAAACCTTTACTCTTCGGCGGAAGCTTCGGTGTCAGCAACCGCTTCGTCCCCGGCAAGGGCTTCGGTGTCGGCAGCCGCTTCGTCCTCGGCGGGAGCTTCGGTGTCGGCTGCCGCTTCGTCCTCGGCGGGAGCTTCGGTGTCGGCTGCCGCTTCGTCCCCGGCAGGAGCTTCGGTGCCGGCTGCCGCTTCGTCCTCGGCAGGAGCTTCGGTGTCGGCTGCCGCTTCGTCTTCGGCAGGAGCTGCGGTGTCAGTTGCCGCTTCGTCCTCAGCGGGGGCTGCGGTGTCGGCAACCACTTCATCTTCGGCAGGTTCCGCAGGCTCCGCAGTGCCGCAGGTCTGCACCGTGGTGTTGCCGGACAGGCAGGCCATCAGCTCGCCGCTTTCAGCAAGCAGAGTAGCCAGCAGATCCTCCAGTTCCGCACCGCTGAGGGACAGCAGCTCCGCCTGCTCCCCGGGGATGGCTTCCGGCTCCCAGCGGGGATGGATCTCTCCGTTGAAACGCACGGTGACGATCTGGGGGCGGTCATCGCCGGAAACCGTCAGCGTTCCCTCTGTATAGGTAGCTGCGGTCTGAGGCGTTCTGCTGCTGAAGCAGGCCTCCAGCTGCAGCTGCACCGGCAGAAATGCCTCCGGCGCATTGCCGTTGGGATCGGGCTCCAGCTGCAGCTGCCAGTTGATGTTGTGCAGGTTCATATCCCCGCTCTCTTTGGTGTGGGTTTGCCGGCTGCTCAGGGTAAAGGCCACATCCGGCAGGGCATCTTCGCCGCCGGTCACACGCAGGGTGCCCTGATAGACCGTTACATCGGTCAGGCTGCGGTAGGTCAGATAGGAAAGGCTCAACCCCTGCTCCTTGCCCTGCATGGTAAGGGTGTTGGTATCCGGCAGGTCGCCCTCGCCCCGTGCACGGTCGTACATCAGGGTGACAGCTCCCTCCTTGGCATCGTAGAAGGGCAGGGACAGATGGAGCGCCACGGTATCGCCCTTCATGTCCAGCGTGCGGCTCAGCGTCAGGTCGCCGGTAAGGGGCAGCTGATCAATGGCGGCAAAATAGTAGGGCTGATAAGCCGGCTCCAGCAGCAGGGCTGCCAGTTCCTCATCCATGGCGGTGCGCAGCTCCCGGAGGGCTTCCTCATCGCCCAGCACATCCAGCACGATCTGCTTGGCCTGCGCCTTCACACTGGCGGGAGAGACAGCATAATTGACCGTGACCACGGGGCTGCCATCCTCCAGACGGCTCAGCACCGCATCCTGCCGGTAGCCCTCGATCCACAGATCGGTACGCAGGTAGATATGCCCCAGCAGTTGCTCCACTGCCGGTTGCTGGTACTGCATGCGCAGCATCTGCGGCAGCGCCATCTGCAAAAGGGCAGGCACACCGCTGCGCTTGAGCATGCTCTGCACGCCGGGGGTCAGCTGGGCGGCAAGGGTATTATCCTGCCCCTCGGCGGTCTCCTCCAGCAGCGAAGCCAGCGGCACGGACCACCAGCCATCGCCTAAAAGCGGGGTGTTCAGCGAAATCACGCCCTCCATCAGCCGCAGGTGCAGCTCTGCGGCAGCGGCATCGCCGTCCTTCAGCACGGCATTGAGGCGGTGGTTGGGCTTGATGGGGTTGCGGTCGGTCGGGCTCAGATAGATGTAGTCCAGATCGATCACAAAGGGCTGCTCCGTGACCAGCGCCTCGCCCTTGGCTGCCCCGTTGGCGGAGAGCTCCACCTCCACGGTGGCCATCAAGCCGCAGCTGGCCCAAAGCTGCCGGAAAAACTTGGTGCCCATGGTGTAGTCCAGCTCTGCAAGGGCGGGTGTGAAAGCACCCAGACACAGCACCAGCGCCAGCAGCGCGCACAGCAGCCGTGCGGACAGAATCTTTCTCATGGTTTCGTCTCCCCTCTGTCGAACAGTCAGCGCCCCTCCAGCCAGGAGAGGAAGATCTGATAATCCTCGGCGGTCATGTTATCGGTGAGCAGCGCCAGCGGCTCGCCGGGCAGGCTTGCCAGCGCCGCAAGCAGCCGTCCTGCACACTTTTGCGCCATTTCCCCCAGCAGCGCGTCCAGCTCCGGCCCGGATGCCAGATCCAGATCCACCGTCTGTAGGGAAGCGGGTACGATGTACTGGGTCATGCCAAGGGGCGGCCTGCCCACCTGAAACGCCTCCGGCTCGCCCTCCCATGCCACATCCACATTCTGAGACAGGCTGCTGCCTGCCACAGAAGGATCCTGCGGATCTGTTGCGGGCGCAGCCGCTTCCAGCTCCGGGGCATCCGGCGCATCCTCCTGAAAGGTAAAGAACAGATCCCGCAGGGTGGTTTTGCCCTGCTGGCAGACCAGCTGCACACTGCCGCCCAGCACAGCTGCATCCTGAGTGCCGTCCAAAGTAAGGGCGGGCGTGATGGTGGTGACAGTGGTAAGGTTCTCCTTGCCGGATTGATCCTTCACGGTATTCTCAATCTTGCCGCTCAGCTCCACAAGGCTGCCTTTCTTTACGGCGGTGAGGCGATTCTTGTCGGTGATCACCCGATCGTACAGGTCATCCTTCACGGTAAGCTTGCAATCTTGAGAAAAGGTCGTTTTTTCTTCGGTCTGTCCGCTGTGCCGTTCTGCTGCCACAATGCGCTTATGCTTGGGCGCTTTGGCGGCGCTCAGCTCGTAGCGGTAGGTATCGGTGCGCTCGCCGTCCTTGTCGGCAAAGGCCCATTGGTAGGCCAGCGACCAGCGCACATCCTCCCCAATGTACACGCTACCCTTCATATACAGCGCCATAGGGGTGCCGTCCTGCTGATCGGAATACAGGGCGACGGTAAATTCATCGCCAAGGATAAGGGGCTGGAGCGAAGCACGGAAGGTCTCATCCATACCGCATTCCAGCATGCTGCGCACCTTGGGCAGCACGGCTGCGCCATCCTCGGCGGAAAGCTTGGCAAGCCGCACCCAGCGGGCTCTGCCGATGTCATCGATGCGGTAGCTGGCTTCCTTCTCGGTGGCGTAGGGCACGATGGCCTCCGCCAGCGCCTGCATACAGGCTTCCGCCTCCACGATGGCAAGCTCCAAGTCGAACAGCCGCTCTGCTGTCGCCTCATTGCCGCTGAGGGCATCCATGGGCGATGCATCCGCTACCAGCAGCCGGTTGGGCAGCAGATCGGTGCGCAGCGCCATACGCCCGTCCTGCTTGGTTTCCTGCAAAGTGAAAAGGCTCTCCCCGCCCACGCTGAAACCCATGGCGGTATCCTCTCCGGCGATCCTGCCATCCACCCGGATGTGCTCCAGCACGCCGTTGAGCATCGCCAGCGTTTCTTCGCCGAAGGGGTAGAGCTGGTTTAGATGAAGGCCAAGGGAGAAGGCCATCTCCTGAGAAGGCTCCGGCATGGCAGCCAACCAGTTATCCGGCAGACGAAACTCGGCTGCTGCGCTGCCCCAGCACAGACAAAATGCCAGCAGCAATGCACAGATCCGCTTTTTCACCAGGACCACTCCCCCGTTCTTTATTCCTCCAGAAGCCGCAGCAGAAGGCTTTCCAGCTCCTGCAAGGTCTTGGCCATATTCAGCTCCCGCCGGAGGGCCGTTGCCCCTCTCAGGCCGCCGATGTAATGGCCGATGTGCTTGCGCATTTCCATAACGCCCAACCGCTCGCCCTTGTATGCCACCATCCACTGGGCATGAAGGCGGGCGGTCTCCACCCGCTCCTGCAAGGTGACAGGCGTTGGTTCGACACCCCGGATGGCTGCCAGCCCATCCCGGAAGAGCCAGGGGTTGCCCATGGCTCCACGCCCGATCATCAAGCTATGGCAGCCGCTCTCCCGAAGGATGCGGGCTGCATCCGCACCGGTGAACACATCGCCGTTGGCAATGACCGGTATGGTCAGCTGCTCCCGGATGCGGGCAATGGCGGCATGATCCGCCTTGCCGCTGTACTGCTGCTGCCGGGTGCGCCCGTGCACACACAGCCAGCGCAGGCCGAGGCTCTGCGCCGCTTTGCCCAGCTCCACGGCGTTCATGCTGTCCTCATCATACCCCAAACGGGTCTTGACGGTGACGGGCAGATCGGTACTGTTCCGAACTGCCTCCATGATCCGGTAAGCCAGATCGGGCTTCAGCAGCAGGGCGCTGCCCTCGCCGGAGTGCACCACCTTGCGTGCCGGGCAACCCATATTGATATCGATGGATTTGAAACGTTTCAGCGCCGTGATGCGCTGCGCCGCCTCTGCCATAACGGAGGGCTCTCTGCCAAAGAGCTGGCAAGCGGTGTTGGTCTCCTCCGGGTGCACCTCCAGCAGGTGGCGGTACACCATATTACCGGGCTTTGCGCACATGAGCCCCATGGCGCTGACCATCTCGGAGCAGGCGTAGTTGGCACCCATCCGGTAGCACAGCACGCGCATGGGCCAGTCGGTCATACCGGCCATGGGCGCTAACCCATAAACGATCGGGAACTCGGTTTTCATGCATTCCGGCTCCCGGCAATGGCGGTGGGGAAAGCTGCAATGCGGCCGTCGGTGCCCGCAAAGGGCAGCAGGGTGAGCTCATAGGCCTGCTCCGCGATAACACGCTGGGGCGGGGGCATGATGAAGCCGCCCTTTTCCTTCCAATCGGGGGCTGCACAGGCCGTCATCTTCACCTGCGGCTGCTGATCCTGCTGGCAGGGGGTGAGGTTTGCCCCCTCCACATAGGCATAGCGCCACTCCATATCGGTCTCGGGCATACAGAAAGCCATCAGTTGGTTGCCGCACCACACGGAGGTGCTGTTGCGGTAGCCTTTTTCCAGCCTGGGCGTTACATGATAGGTGAGGGTGATCTCATCACCGTTGTGGAAGGTGCGGTTGAGGGCGTACACCTCGCCGGCAACAGCCTCGCGGCCGCTGACGCCGCTCACGCTGACCTCGACTCCCTCTGCATAGGAGGGAATGCGCAGCTGCAGACCAAAGCGGGCGGGCTGGCGGCTCTCCACCAGAACCGTCACCTTGCGCTCCCACACACCGGTGCACTTGGCGGTAAGGCGTACCGGCACGCCGCCGAAGCGGGTAACGCAACCGCTGTCCACAGGCAGCATCAGCGCCACGGTCTCGTCGTCCTTGGCGAGCCACACGCTGCGGCGCAGAGCATAGAAGGCGCGCAGCAGAGCACTCACCTGCTCGCGCTCGGGCTTGTGCAGCTCGCAGCTGTCGTCATCGGCAAGGCGGTTGGTGGGGGACAGATCCCTCACGCCCCTGTCGGTGAAGGCATCGCACAGGCCGTTGAGGAACAGCTTTTCCAGCCGGTCGGCAATATTGGCTTCGCCGGTGGCGCACAGATCATCCACAGCAGCTTCGATCTGGGCGCAAAGTGCCTCCAGCGTTACCGCGCGGGCAGGATCGCGGCCTGCCAGACAGGGATCGGCGGAAAAAGCGCCGCCGGGCATGCCGTGGTACCGGAGCAGCGCCGTGGTGCCGGTGGCGGCGGCAGAAGCATCGCGCTTGCTGCCGCTGTACTGGGCCAGATAGGTGGTCATAGCAAGGGAATCGGCAGTGCCGGTGCCGGTGGCAAAGCGCTGCATACGGTCGTAGTAGGCCTGCTCATCGGCATTGGCGGCGCTGGTCTCCGGGCGGTATTCCTTGGTGAAGGGGAACATATGCATCAGCCCCGAAACATCCGGCAGGTGGGCGCGCAGCTTCTCCAGCAGAGAAAGCAGGAACTGCTGCCCGGTGCGGCGGTACAGCTCCACCGCAAGGCGCAGGGCATCCGCGCCTACGCCGAAAAGCTCCGCCTCGCTGATGTAGGGCAGCGCCTCCATAAAGGCACGGGTGCACTCCAGCACACGCAGCATGCCGTTCTTGTCCCGGTTGGAGGAAGCGATGAGCATGCCCGCATAGAGGGCCCGGATCAGCTCGGGCACCTTTTCCGGCAGGGCGGCTGCCAGCTCCTCCACAGCAGGCATGGGGGGCATTTCGGCAAAGCCGCCCAGCTTGCTGGCCAGAACCGCATCCAGCACAGACATCAGTTTCAGATCCACCATGCTCAGCACCTGCTGGCAGCGCTGCCCCAGCATACCGTCCAGATGAACGGCGCTGTCCGGCAGGGTTACGTAGGAAGGGTCAACCAAAGGGGCACGGCGGTAAGCGGTTGCTGTAGGCATAGGTTCCTCTCCATTCAGGCGGCATAAGCCGATAATATACGCTATTCTACACCATTATACTGCTTTTTCTGCCAAGGTCAATAGCCGGAAGCGTGTGCTGCGGCAGGCGAACTGCGCCTTGCAGCAGGGGCGCCAAATGTGTATAATACCACCATCAGCAAGGAGGAGATGCACGCATGGCGCAACAGGAGAACCAAGGCAGGCTGTGGATCCGGCTTATCCGCAAGCACAAAGTGACCGTCAGCCAGATGGTGCCCTGCACCCGGAACGACCCCAAGGCGGCGCTGGAAACGGCCCTGCCCGCAATGGATCTGAGCCAGCCCCTGTGGCTGAGCCGCCACGAAGCCGACTGGGCGGATTATGCCATGACCCGTTTCAAGCCCGAGCACTTTATGGAGGCCGTACCCTTCGACAGCATGGAGATCAGCTATGTGTACGGCGAGGAGGAGAGCAAGACCCAGCGCAGACGGCATGTGCTGGAGGATGTGTGACCCCATCCCACCCCATTTCATTCTATTTCTACAACAAACAGAGCAGCCGCAGAACCTTTTCTGCGGCTGCTCTGTTTCTTATTTTTTCAAATTCTGCTGAATGCGCCTGAACACCGGGATGAGCACTGCGCCAAGCACAGCACCGCTCACGCCCTGCACCACATTGGGCAGCACGGCACCGGCTGCCGCTGCCGCGCCGTAGAGAAGGCACTCTGCGGCAAAATAGCCCAATACCATAACGGCTTCCGCTGCTGCAAGCACGCACAGCTGCAGCCAGAGGGGTCTGGCGGCTTTCAGGCCAAGGTAAGCGGTCAGCGCCGTTAAACCCTTGACAAGAAGGGTAGGGATCAGGTAGGTAAAGTATCCGCCCAGCAGATCGGCCAGCATGCTGCCCACAGCTGCCGCTGCGATGCCTGCAGGACCCAATACCGCTGCGCTGACCAGCACAAAGGCATCCCCCAGATGGATGTACCCCTGCGTGACCGGCACAGGCAGCTTGAGAATACTCGTTGCGATGCACACCAGCGCTGCCATGACGCCGCTCAGCGCCAGCGTTTGTGCGGAAAGACCGGATTCACGATGGTTTCTCATAGCGATCACTCATTTCATTTGTTATTTTTTTGCACAGAAAGAGGGAACGACACATGGTCGTTCCCCCAGCTTGCGAGTTTGTTACGGGAACGGCTTATGCTTCCGTCTGCTCCGTCAGTTCCTTCAGGTGCCGCTCTTCCTCGGCGGCGATGGCCAGCAGCGCTTCCCGCGCCTCGGCGCTTTGGGCGTTTTCGGCAAACTCCCGGTATTTCTGCACCGATGTAGCCTCGCACTTGGCAGCGTAGCCCAGCATGCTGTCCACATCCTTCAGAAGCCCGGCACGGGCTGCGCCCATCAGGCCGCCTTCAAACAGAATGCCGTCTGCCACCGCTGCCAGCAGCAGCTGATCCTCAGCCTCCGCATCCAAGCCGTTGTAAAAGGAGCGGAAACGGTTCAGATGGCTCATCTCCTCCAGCCGCATGGCGGCTACGGAGCGGTAGAGAGCCTCCTCCTGCCGCCCCTGCCCCTCCAGCACCTGCAGGGCGCGGTCGTAGAGCTGCACGGCAGAGCTTTCCATGGCACAGGCGATATACATCGCTTCCTGTTCTGATGTTACGCGCATGCCATCACATCCTTTCGGTCAAAACCGTTATTACGCCTTCTGGGCGAGGTGAGCGTTCAGCTTCTCCACCAGCGCATCGGCATCGGCACCGTGAGCGGCGCAAGCATCCTTGATGGATTCGCCCACAGCATGGGGGCAGCCCAGGCAGTGCATGCCAAAGCCCAGGAAGATGTTGGCGGTGGTGGGATCCATATTCAAAACCTGACCAATGGACATTTCCTTGTTAACAGTCATTTTCGTTTGCCTCCAAAATAAGAATGTATTGCATCAAATCTTCGATGCCCTGCTATCTTAGCACCGGCAGGGGATGGTTGTCAATCCATCAGCGGGTCTCCACCCAATCCCGGGCGCGATCGATGGCACGGTGCCAGCCGTAGAGCGCCAGTTCCCGATCCTTCTGAGCCATGCGGGGGTGGAAGGTCAGATCCGGGCGTACCATGGCGGCAGCCTCCTCCTTGCTGGCATACAGCCCCACACCGATGCCCGCCAGCAGCGCTGCGCCCAGCGCAGTGGTCTCCAGTACCACAGGCCGCACCACCGGCACGCCCATGATATCCGCCTGGAACTGCATCATAAACCGGTTGGCGCTGGCACCGCCATCCACATTCATCTGCACAGGCTTCCGACCGCCGTTATCCGCCACCATGGCGGCGTAGAGATCGTAGCTCTGGTAGCAGATGGCCTCCAGCGCCGCCCGCACGATGTGCGCCCGACCGGTGCCGCGGGTCATGCCCACGATGGTGCCTCTGGCGTACATATCCCAGTGGGGCGCACCAAGGCCGGTGAAGGCGGGCACAAGGAACACGCCCGCCGTATCGGGCACGCTCTCCGCCAGCGGCTCGCTCTCGGCAGCGGTCTTGATGAGCCCCAGCTCACCCCGCAGCCACTGCACCGTGGCACCGCCCATGAACACGCTGCCCTCCAACGCATAGGTAGGCTGACCGTTCAGCCGCCACGCCATGGTGGTCAGCAGACCGTTTTTGCTCTCCACAGGCACATCACCGGTATTCATAAGCATAAAGCAGCCGGTGCCGTAGGTGTTTTTGACCATGCCCGGCGCAAAGCAGGCCTGCCCGAACAGAGAGGCGTGCTGGTCGCCCGCCATGGCCGCCACCGGGATGGGTCTGCCCAGAATCTCCGGGCGCAGGTTGCCGATCACATGGGCGCTGTCCACCACGGTGGGCAGCACCTCCCGGGGAACGTTCATCAGCTCCAGCAGCTCTTCATCCCACTGCTGGGTATGCAGGTTGAACAGCATGGTGCGGCCTGCGTTGGTGGCATCGGTCACATGGGGCCGCCCCTCCACCAGATGCCACGCCAGAAAGGTATCCACCGTGCCGAAGCACAATTCGCCCCGGCGGGCACGCTCGTGCAGCTGAAGGGTATCCAACAGATAGGCCAGCTTTGTGCCGCTGAAATAGGCATCCGGCACCAGACCCGTCTTTTGCCGGATCATGTCACTTTTGCCGCCCGCCACCAGTTTTTCCACATAAGGGGCGGTACGGCGGCATTGCCACACGATGGCATTATGCACGCAACGGCCCGTGTCCTTCTCCCACAGAAGGGTGGTCTCCCGCTGATTGGTGATGCCGATGGCGGCGATGTCGCTCACATCCACACCGCTCATGCGCACCGCCTCCCGGAGAGCGGTGATCTGGGTATTCAGGATATCGTCCGGGTCATGTTCCACCCAGCCCGGCTGCGGGTAGTGCTGGGGAAACTCGATGGCGTGGGACGCCAGCGTTGTGCCGTGCAGATCGAAAACGATCGCCCGGCTGGAGGTAGTGCCCTGATCCAGTGCTACGAGTACAGGATTGCCCATATTGTTCCCTCCTATGTGTTGGGGACGCTCCGCGGGGCAAGGGGCGCTTCCCCTTGCATCCCCGGCAGGGGGATGATCCCCCTGCACCCCGCATCAGCACCCATTACATGGGTGCTGTAGATCCTACCATCAATCAATTTCCTTGTCTGTGCGAAGCGCAGGCAAGGAAGGGTCAAGGGGCAATGCCCCTTCAGGTTGTTGATAAACCCCAGAGGTATTGGAGGGCCGCAGCCCTCCGATTGTCGATCCGAAACCAGCGGCGTGCATTGCGGCCCAAAGCCGACCTGTGGTCGGCTTTGGGCTTCGGCGCTGCGGGAGCGCTATCGCGCTGTCCTCACGCCTCGGTTCACTGCGTTCACCCTTC